>DASYUA010000216.1:0-61186 GCA_036001665.1 Tepidisphaeraceae bacterium | reverse complement strand
GAAGGCGGTGGGGTTTGAGGAGGAGGGGGAGAAGGTGAAGAGGGTATATGAGCTGGTTTTAGGGCGTAAGCCGCGAGCGGAAGAGGTGGAGATGGCCAGGGAGTTTTTGGATGGAGCGGAGGAAGGTGGAATGACACGCTGGGAGCAGTTTGCGCAGGTGCTCCTAGTTTGCAGCGAGGCGATTTATGTGGATTAACGAACGAAGCACTGGCAGCAAGCTGTCAGTGGCACGAGAGAGTGGTGGTGTGCTGAAGCACACTCTACATGCGCCCTATGGGGTCAGCCGGCGGCAGATGTTGCAGCGGATGTGCGCGGGGTTTGGGATGGTGGGGTTGGCGGGGATGCTGCCGGGGATTGCACGGGCGAGCGGGATTTCGCCGGTGGCGCATTTTGCGCCGAGGGCGAAGCGGGTGATCTTCCTGTTTATGAATGGGGGGCCTTCGCATGTGGATACGTTTGATCCGAAGCCGGCGTTGGAGAGATTTGCCGGGAAGCAGCCGGAGGGGAAGAAGACCAAGGGGCAGGGGTTTCTGCCTTCGCCGCTGCGGTTTTCGAAGTGCGGGAGGAATGGGATTGAGATCAGCGAGACGCTGCCAAATATCGCCAGCGTGATCGATGACATCTGCGTGGTGCGGTCGATGCACACGGATGTGCCGAACCATGAGCCGGCGCTGTTGAAGATGCACACGGGGAATTTGCAGCCGGTGCGGCCGTCGCTGGGGTCGTGGGTTTTGTATGGGCTGGGGAGCGAGAATGAGAATTTGCCGGGGTACGTGGTTTTACGGCCGACACCGAAGATCGTGGTGGGACCGGCGCTGTGGAGCAATTCCTTTTTGCCGGCGCAGTATCAGGCGGCGAGCGTGATCACGGCGGACATGGCGGTGGAGAAGCTGTTGGCGAACATTCGCAATCCGGTGCTGTCGCGGGAGCAGCAGAGGAGAGAGCTGGATCTGCTGGGGAAGATGAATCAGGCGCATTTGCAGAGCCGCGATGGGGATTTGGAGCTGGAGGGGCAGATCAAGACGATGGAGACGGCGTTCGCGATGCAGCGGGAGGCGATGGAGACGTTTGATATTTCGCGGGAGAGTGAGAAGACGCGGGAGATGTATGGACAGACGCCGTTTGCGCGGTCGTGTTTGCTGGCGCGGCGGTTGGTGGAGGATGGGGTGCGATTTGTGACGGTTTATTACACGAGCCAGGACAATCAGCCATGGGATACGCATCAGGATCATGATGAGCGGCACAAGAAGTTGTGCGCGGATGCGGATCGGGCGACGGCGGCGCTGGTCAAGGACTTGAAGGCGCGAGGGATGCTGGAGGAGACGCTCATCATCTGGGGCGGAGAGTTTGGAAGGACGCCATATGGTGAGAATCGCGAGAAGGCGAAGGTGGGGCGGGACCATCATCACACGGGATTTTCGATGCTGATGGCGGGGGGAGGCGTGCGGGGTGGGATCGCACATGGGGCGACGGATGAGCTGGGAATGCACGCGGTGGAGAAGCCGGTACACGTGCATGACCTGCACGCGACGATTCTGCATTTGCTGGGGTTGAATCATGAGAAGCTGACTTACAAGTATGCGGGGAGGGATTTTCGGCTGACGGATGTTTATGGTCAGGTGGTGAAGGGGATCATGGCGTGAATTGAATCATTGAGACATTGAGACATTGAATCATTGAGGAGAAATATGAGAGTGATGATGGCGTGGGTGGTGGTGGCGTGCGCGAGTGTGGTATGGAGTGCGCCGTTGGATGATGTTTATAAGCTGGGGCCGGATTCGCAGGAGCAGGAGGGGGTGCCGAAGGGGAAGGTGAGCGGGCCGCTGACATTGGCGAGCAAGGTTTATCCCAATACGACCCGGAATTACTGGGTGTATGTGCCGGCGCAGTATGCGAAGGAGAGGCCGACCTGTTTGATGATTTTTCAGGATGGGCACTTCTTTGTGAATACGAAAGGGGAGTATCGGATTCCGATTGTGTTTGACAATCTGATTTACCGGCGGGAGATGCCGGTGACGATCGCGGTGTTCATCAATCCGGGGCGGACGCCGGATCAGAAGGAAGCGAGCGATTCGGATTGGGGGGATCGGACGAATAATCGGGCGATGGAGTACAACGCGCTGGATGACAAATACGCGAAGTTGATCGTGGAGGAGCTGCTGCCGGAGATAAAGAAGGAGTGGAACATTTCGGATCGGCCGGAGGATCGGGGGATTGGGGGAGCGAGCAGCGGGGCGATTTGTGCGTTTACGGTGGCGTGGCAGCGGCCGGACCAGTTTGGGAAGGTGATCAGCACGATCGGGAGTTTCACGAATATTCGAGGGGGGCATGAATATCCAAATATGATTCGCAAGAGTGAGGCCAAGCCGATTCGGGTGTTTTTGCAGGATGGGCTCAATGACAATCGGGGAATTAGGAATCGAGGCGGAGTGCAGACGTACGATCCGAATTGGGATTGGCACGGGCAGAACATCAAGATGGTGGAGGCGCTGAAGGAGAAGGGATACGACTTTAATTACACGTGGGGGATTGGGACGCATTCGAACAAGCAGGGCGGGGCGATCATGCCGGAGATGCTGAGGTGGTTGTGGAGGGATTATCCGAGGGTGGATGATGCGAAGGATGCGAAGGATCGGGGGTTGTTGACGCCAGCGGAAGGGGCGGGGACGACGGGGAAATAGTTCAATCGCGGGGACGCAGAGACGCAGAGAAGAGAATTGTTTTAGGGGTGAGAGAGGTCGGGGGCGGAGGGGATGGGGATGTTCTTTTCGCCGCTGCGGGGGGTGTTTTTGCAGGTATCGCACAGATATCCGTTTTGCTCGCAGCCGGTGATGCGCTTGTCGAGGAGGTCGAGGATGAGTTCGTCGATGCCGAGGGTGGGGGTGACGTGATAGGTGGTGTGAGGGAATTTGGCGGCGATTTCGGCGGTGAGGCGGGGGATGTCCCAGGTCCAGTGCTTGCCGGGGCCGAGGAAGAAGGGGCAGACGACGATTCTTGTCGCGCCGCGCTGGACGCATTTGGCGTAGGCGGTGGCGATGGAGGGTTCGGCGAGCTCCATGTGGGCGGGTTCGACGATTGCGTATTTCTCGCGGAATTTTTGGGCGAAAAGCCGGGAGAGCTCTTCGAGCATCTGGTTGCTTTCGGAGCGGCGGGAGCCGTGATCGACGATGACGATGGCGGTTGGCATGGATTGTTGATTATAGGGGAAGAAACGCACCGATGAGTACATCGGTGCGTGGCGGACAAGAATGTCCGCCGCACCAGCAGAAGCCCCCTCACCCTGGCCCTCTCCCTCGAGTACGGGGGCGAGGGGAAAGAAGGGGAATGTCCGCCCCACCGACGACGGTTGAGGCTGCCGCTATTGCGGGATGCGATTGCGGACGGTGGGGGTGGCTTCTACGGTGAGGGTTTGGCCGTTGCGGAGGATTTGGAGCTTGATGGTTTTGCCGGGGGTGGCGGCGTTGAGGGCATCCGTGAGGTCGTAGAGGGTTTCAATTCTTTTGGTGTCGAACTGGATGAGGATGTCGTTGGGCTGGAGGCCGGCTTTGGCGGCAGCGGAGTTGGGGGTGGTGCCGGTGATTTTGACGCCTTTGACTTCATCGCCGCTGTAGTCGGGGATGACGCCGAGGGATGCGCCGCCGGAGCGGAGGGTGGGGTCGGTGATGGAGGTGGTGGGGCCGGTAGTGGGGACTTTGGTGAATTGAAGATCGTCGCGGGAGGAAAGTTCTGTGATGACTTTGGCGGCGACGTTGATCACTTCGGCCTCGGAGGTGTAGTTGATTTTGTCGGCGGTGTCGGTGGGGCGGTGATAGTCAGCGTGGGTGCCGGAAAAGAAGAAGAGGACGGGGATTTCGCGGGCGACGAAGGAGGTGTTGTCGCTGGGGGCGATGCCGTTGCGCCAGGTGGATTTGAATTCGAGGGGGGATTGCTCATCGATGTGCTGGAGGATGTCATCGAAGGGGGCGGCGGTGCCGGTGCCGCCGACGAGGAGGGCGTTATTTTTCACCCGGCCGACCATGTCCATGTTGAGCATGGCGACGACCTGTTTGAGGGGAATCGGCGGTTCGGCGACCCAGTGCTGGGAGCCGAGGAGGCCTTCTTCTTCGCCGCTGAAAGCGATGAAGAGAATCGAGCGCTGGAGGGGCGGGCCGGCGGAGAGGAGGCGAGCGAGTTCCATGAGGGCGGCGGTGCCGGAGGCGTTGTCGTCGGCGCCGTGGTGGATTTGGCCGGAATATTGGGCGAGGCTGCCCTGGCCGCCACGGCCGAGGTGGTCGTAATGAGCGCCGATGACGATGAATTCCCTGGCGCGTTTGCCCTTGGCGGGGAGGAAGGCCTGGACGTTGTTGAGCTCGAAGTTGCTGCGATTGAGGGCGACGCCGCCGGAGATGGTGACGTTATTGAGGGCGAAGGATTTGGGGGTGAAGGTGTTGTCGATGGAGGCTTGATGGGTTTGCAGATCGCCCGCGCCGGCGGATTTGAGGAGGTGCTCGGCGATGTACTGCTTGATGTGGATGACGGGAATGGGGGCGGGGCGCTCGCCGAAGCGGCGGCTGATGGAGGCCAGCATTTCGGGGCCGTGAGCGGTGGGGGGATGGACGATGAGGAGGGCGGTTGCTCCGTGTTCGGCGGCGAGTTTGGCTTTTTCGACGAGGGCGGCGTGATCGGACCAGCCGTCGGGGGAGAGGCGGCTTTTGCCGGAGCTATCAACGGGCTCGAAGCGCAGGGCGAGGGCGACCTTGCCGTGGAGGTCGAAGCCGGCGTAGTCGTTGTAATTGATGGGTTTGCCATCCTTGTCCTTGTCGGCGGTGATGCCGTAGCCGACGAAGGTGATGGGGCCCTGGAAGTCTTTTTCGGCGGAGATGGCCAGGGGATTGAAGTCGTCGGTGGGTTTCCAGGACTTGTCGGCGGTTTTGAGGTTGGTTTTGGGATCGACGCCGTTGACGGTGATGTAGTGGAAGGGCTGGAAGTAGGAGATTTGGCCAGGGGGAGGCTGGAGGCCGAGGGCTTTGAAATAGGCGGCGATGTAATTGGAGGCGGCATCCAGGCCGGCGGTGCCGGGGCCGCGGCCTTCCATGTCATCACTGGCGAGGTATTCGATAGAGCGGCGGATGAGCTCGGTGGAGGCGGGCTGGAGTTGGGCTGGGGCGGTGGATTGCGAGCGGCAGCCGGCCGAGAGGATGGCGGCGAGCAGGCAGACGGAGAGGAAACGAGATGACAATATCGATGGGGTCCCACGCATAATGGAGGATTGTAGGGGCTGGGAGCGGATTTGCGATTTTTAGATCTGCGATTTGCGATCGCGAAGTTGGATTGAAATTGCAAATGGGGGGAGCGAATGGGATGATACGGACGAGCAATTGATGGCAATCCAGGAGAACGACATTTCCTGGCAGGTGCTCCGCCGCATTGTGCATGATTGGGCGGGAGAGGCGGCGGAGCTGACGGAGGTCAAACCTCTGGAGGGTGGGTGTATCAACACTACTCTTGCCCTGATGACGGGGGATGGGCCGCGGGCGGTGTTGAAGATCGCACCTCATCGAGTCAACCGGGAGTTTTTGCGGGAGGCGCAGCAGCTTGCGCTGTTGCGGTCGCTGGGGATTCCGGTGCCGGAGATTTATGCATCGCACCTGGCCGACCTGGAGAATCCGCACAGTTATTTGCTGATGGAATTTGTAGATGGGGTGGATTTGAATTCGGCAAGGCAACATTGCAATCCTGATGAGTTTGATGATTTGCAGAGGCACCTGGCGGAGCTGGTTCTGACTCTGCATGGCAGGACGAGCGAGGAATATGGGCGGGAGAAGGAGGGGGAGCCGAAGTTTGCGGATTGGGCGGAATTCTACCGGCATGTTTATGAGCCGATCTGGCACGAGGTGGAGAAGTCGGGGGTGCTGGCGAACAAGTGCAGGAAGCAGATTGCGAAATTGCACGAGAATCTGGAGAAGTGGATCGGGCACGAGGATCGGCCGAGGCTGGTTCACTGGGACATCTGGTCGACGAACATTCTGGCGATGCCGGATGCTTCAGGGAGATGGAGGGTGAGCGCGCTGCTGGATCCGAATTGCAAGTTTGCACATGGGGAGGCGGAGATTGCGTATATGGAGTTGTTTCACACGATCACGCCGGCGTTTTTGAAGGTGTACCAGCAGACGTTCAAGCTTGGGGATGGGTATCAGAGGGTGAGGAAGCACATTTATCAGTTGTATGAGCTGATCAATCACGTGCATCTGTTTGGGGTGGAGTATGTGAGGCCGTTGATGGGGTGTTTTGAGAGGATTGCGGGGTTGATTTGATCCTGGGTCGGAAGTTCACCGCAGAGACGCGGAGAATTGTCTTTTGTATCGCAATTGTAACCAGGCGCGAGGTTGTGAAACTGTGGTGGGCCGGGGGACGTATTAAGGGGTATGGGACACCAACGAATTAATGCGTCGAAAGTGGGGGTGGTGATGTGGGCGCTGATTTTGGGGATTGGGTTTGTGGCGCTGGGGACTTCGGTGTTGATGCCGAGTACGAAGTCGGCGCGGATTGTGAAACCGGGGTCGGAGGAGGCGGGGCCGGCGACTCTGCCGGTAACACGGCCGGCGACGCAGGCAACGCAGCCGGTTCGACAACGAGTGCTGATGCCAGGATCCAAGTCTGCGCCGGTGTTTGAGCCGCAACGGAATTAATGAGGGGCGAGCCATGACGCTGCATGGAATGGCATTTTCCACGGGATTGAGTCTGGTGTTTCTGTTTCTGATGTTTCGGCCGCTGGAGATGGTGTTTGCGGCGAAGAAGCAGAAGTTTTTTCGGCCGGGGTGGTTTACGGATCTGTGTTTTTTCCTGGGACAGTATTTGCTGTGGAGCGGGGTGGTGTTGTGGGTGCTGCTGAAATTTGGGGGGTGGATTGATGGGATTGTGCCGGCTAAGTTTCGGGTGGTGGTGGCGGGGCAGGCGTTTTGGGTGCAGGCGATCGAAGTGGTGCTGCTGAGTGATCTTTTGATTTACTGGGGGCATCGGTTGCAGCATCGAGTGGGATTTCTGTGGCGGTTTCATTCGATTCATCACAGCGCGGAGCATCTGGACTGGCTGGCCGCGCACCGGGAGCATCCGATCGACACGATTTACACGATGGGATTGATCAATCTGCCGGCGTTTGTGATGGGTTTTCCGCTGCGGACGATTGCGATGCTGATGGCATTTCGAGGGCTTTGGGCGATTTATATTCATTCAAACGTGAGGCTGCCGATTGGGTGGCTGCGCGTGCTGATTGGGGCGCCGGAGTTGCACCACTGGCATCACGATCGGGCGCGGGATGCGGGGAACTATGCGAATATTTCGCCGATCATGGATTTGATTTTCGGAACGTATCGGTGTCCGGGTCATGAGCCGGAAAGTTTTGGAATAGGCGAGCCGATTTCGAAGAATTATCTGGGGCAGATGGTGCATCCGTTTTTGGGATGGGGGAGGAGAAAGAGTGAAGACATGGGCGGGGCGCCCGTGCCACAGGAAGAAGGATGTCGGGCAGGAGTGCCCGACCCACCTGGCGCGATGCCCGTGTCACGAGATGAGCCATTGGCCGACGACTTTCTCAAGGCCCGTGGGGCGTTCGGTGAAGCCGATTCGCTTGTAAAAGCAGACGACGTCGTCGGTGAAGGTGTAGACATGCTGGCCGGGGAGTTTGGCGAGAAGTGATTCGATCATGGTGCGGGCGATTCTTTTATTGCGGTAGGGGTGATAGGTCCAAACGTCGATGAGGTAGGCGTTGCAGACGCCATCGGAGAGGACGCGGGCGGTGCCGATGATGTGGCCGTCGGCGTAGGCGAGGCAGGTGACGTGGCTGTTTTCGAAGGATTTTTGGAGTTGGGCGGGGGTGCGGCCGTTGTCGAAGTTGTCTTCGGCGCAGCGGGATTTCATTTCGGCCCAGTTTACGTCGATGAGATGGTTTCGATACTCAATATTCAAACGTCGGCTCCTGTGGGAGTTGGTGATTGTATTGATTGATGTGCGTAGGCGGCGTGGAGTAAGGGGATGAATTTCGACGAGATTATTGCGGGTTTGACTGGAGTAGGATCAAGGTAACACTGTCGGCCGGGGCGAGGACTTGGAAGGAGAAGGTGTTTTTGACGTCTACTTCGCGAGATTCGGTGGGGATCAACTCTGGTTTTTCGGAGGACCAGGAATTGGATTTGTCGATGCGGTAGATGGTGAGGTGCATGGGGCCGGGATTCAGGTTGGTGAGGTGGATTTTGGCGAGGTGGTCCTGGGATTCGGGCATTGCGTAATTGGCGGCGAGGATGGAGATGTTGTTGTCGTCGCGGGAGGCGAGGAGGCGGATGTCTTTGACATCCGAGATGGCCTTGAGGCGGGTGGGGGACATGCGGGTGAGCATCTGGTAGACGAAATATTGTGGGCGGACCTCGCCGGCGACGCCGAAGAGGCCGAAACGGTGGGGGATTTCGTTCCAGTGGTGATACATGATGTCGGGGTTTTTGAAGAAGGGTTTGAATTCGTCGAGGCGGACGTGCTGGTCGGCGAGGTGATAGTAAAAGGACCAGTCGAGGCCGGCGTCGGTCATGGCGATGATGCTGGAAGTGATGATGGCAGCGCGGCGGGGATCGAAGGCGAGTTCCTGGACGGAGATGGGGTCGAAGTTTTTGCTCCATTCGGTGACGAGCGTTTCGGGGCGTTTTTGGCCGAAAGGATCGAGGAGTTTTTTGTATTTGGTGACGAGGCGGGCGTGGGCGTCGGGGTCGTCGGAGTAGAGGTGCCAGGAGATGAAATCGAGGCGGAGCTTTTCCTTGAGGCAGAGGTCAATGAATTTGGGGAGATATTGGCCGGAGGCGTTGGCGACGGCGGGGCCGCCGATTTTGGCGTTGGGGAAGGTTTTGAGGATGGGGTCGATGGTGAGCTTATAGTATTCGGCGTAGTCGGCGGGGTCGGTGATGAGGTAGGGGCAGCCGCCGTTTTCACCGATGTCGGGTTCGTTGGCGACTTCCCAGTAGGTGACGATTTGTTTGTCGATGGAGTAGCGTTTGACGAGAGCGGAGATGACCTGTTGCCATTCCTCAGCGTTGTTGGGACGCCAGATTCTCTGGTCGATGGCGGGGTAGAGCGGTTTGGGTTTGATGGTGATGGCGGCGACGACTTTTGCGCCGGTTGCGGCGAAGGACTCCATGTAGGGGTCGAGGCGGGACCAGTCGTATTTGCCATGATCGGGATAGATGTTGAAGAATTCCTGGATGAAGATGCGGATGAGGCGGGGGTGGAGTTTTTGAGTGGCTTCGATGATGCGGGGAGAGAGGGGATTGGAGTTGACGCCGCCATGGCCGAGGGTGTGGCGGTAGAGCTCAAGCGGGCCTTCGTCGGATTTGCAGTCGATGGAAAGGTTGACGATGGGGAGTTTGGGGAGGCGGCGGGAGGGGGCGGTGGTTTGGGCGTGTGCGTGGGTCGCGAGCAGAAATAGCACCGATAGGTAAAGATTATTTCGCACGGAGGGTCTCGATGTATTCGGCCCAGAGTTCATCGACGGTTTGGCCGGTGTATTCCTGCCAGAGTTCGGGTTTGTAGCGGCCCTGGCGCATGGCGGCGTTGAATTTGACGACGATTTCGTGGTCTTTATTGACGGCGAGCCATTCGAGGAATGCGCCGGTGGTCTGGTAGCTGTCGGTGTATTTGGCGCGGTCGGGGCGTGGGCGGGGACGCTTGTTGATGGGCTCGTACTTGAACCAACGGATGTAATCGGCCAGTCCTTCGACGAGCCAGCCGGGGTTGCGCCTGCTGCGGTATTGCTGCACCACGTGGACGAGCTCGTGGACAACAGCGCCGCGGTCGTTGGGGTGGGCCCGGAACCATTTTGCGCCGCAGACGATTCGCGTGCCGCTGGCGAAGGCGATCTGATTTGATTCCTTGATGATAATGGTCAGCTTACGAGGTGCGGCGTAGCTTTCGCTGGGGAGGATCTCGACGATGATGGGATACCATTTGTCGACGATGGGGCGGAGGCTGTCGGCCCATTCCTGGAGCTCGGGGACTTCGCATTCGATGGTGATTTCGAAGGCGGGTTGGGTTGTTGCTTGAGTTGTGGAGGGGCGGGTGGATGGGAGAGGTCGGTCGGCGCGCTGGGCGTGGGCGATTGCTGTTAAAAATCCAACTGCGAGGATCACGATTCGTGCGGTCATATTCCGGCTCCATCACGGGCAAGATGCCCGTGGTACGTTTTTGGGTACACGGGCGAGACACCCGTGCCACGTTACCTTGCTGGTTGAGTTTGGGCCTCGGTTTTGGCTTCGACTTCGCGCGGGTTGAGGCGGAGTTTGCGGGGGAAGCGCTCGTCGGTCATGGCGGCGTTGTAGGCGAAGGAGGCGAGGATGACGGAGGCCTGTTTGAGGTCGTCGGCGACGACGTGGTCGAAGACATCCATGTTGGCGTGGTGGGTGCGGCTCCAATATTCGATGGGGTCCTGGATGAACTGGAAGCCGGGGAGGCCGATGGCGTCGAAGGGAATGTGGTCGGTGCCGCCGGTGTTGGAGAGGGTGATGGTGAGGGCATCGAGGTCGGCGAAGGGCGCCAGCCAGCGGCGGAAAATGGGGCGGGCAGCTTCGTTGCCCTGGAGGTGGACGCCGCGGATTTTGCCGGTGCCGTTGTCGAGGTTGAAGTAGACGGAGAGTTTTTCGTACTCGGCGCGCTTGATGAGGTTGCGGGTGGGTTGGGAAGCGGCGGGGCGGGTGGTGGGGCGGCGGGTGCGGGGTGAGGTGGTGGTGGATTCCGGGTAGGAGCCGAAATGCTCGGCGACGTAGGCCTTGGAGCCGAGGAGGCCGGGTTCCTCGCCGGTCCAGAGAGCGATGCGGATGGTGCGGCGGGGATGGAGGTCGAGGGCTTTGAGGATGCGAACGGCTTCCATAACGGCCGCGCAGCCTGCGCCGTTGTCGGTCGCGCCGGTGCCGGAATGCCAGGAGTCCAGATGAGCGCCGAGCATGACGATCTGGTCTTTGAGGTCGGTGCCGGGGATTTCGGCGACGGTATTGTAGCCCATCATGTTGTCGTGAAACTGAACTTCGAGCTCGACGGCCATTCTTAATTTCTCGCCGGCCTGGAGCATGCGGACGAGGCGGTTATAGTGCTCCGCGGCGAGAGTGACCTGGGGCGGGACGGGCGGGGCGTCCATGGCCCAGATGCGGGGGCCGGGCTGGGTGGTGGGGGAGAATGGTTGCCGCTCGACGCCGGGGATGTTGGCGCTGGCGACGAAGAAGGTGCCACCGTCGCCCTGGGTGCTGGGGGTGACAACGAGGACAGCGCCTTCCTTGACGAGAAAGGAGAGGATTTTGGCCTGGGAGAGGATGGGTTGGGTGGTGGGGGCGCTGGCAGTAGTGGTGGAATTGGTAGTGGGGCGGGTGCGGGCGGCGAGGGCGCGGCCGATGGGGGTTTCGGAGAATTGGGCGCGGCGCTCGGCACCGGTGGAGGCGCGGGCCTGGCCGGAGGGACCGACGGTGGCGATGTCGGAGTTGGCCATCTGGAGGAGAGTCGAGTCATTGTTGCGGGTGGCGAGGGGATCAAATCGGACTTGAATTTCGCGAATGGGCCCGGAGAGGATGATGGCGCCTTTGAGCTTGCCTTTGAATTTTTCCAGGTCGGCGTCGGTTTTGGGATCGATGTGAATGACGTCGGCGGTGAGTGGTGATTTGAGTCCGGGGGACCAGGCTTTGGGATAGCCGATGAGGGGGATGGCCTGGGGCTCGATGATTTGGGCGGAGAAGCGTTTGAGGGACCAGCCGCGGCCGAAAAAGCCCCAGGGCTCGACATTGGCGTTGACCAGGCCCCAGGAGGAGAGCTTGTTGCGGGTCCATTCGTTGGCGCGCTGGAGTTGAGGAGAGCCGGTGAGGCGCGGGCCGATGACGTCGGTGAGATAGCTGAGGGTGGGCATGACCTGGGAGCGGTTGAAACCTTCATCGCGGATGCGGGCGAGGATGGATTCGGGGGAGGGTTGGGTGCTGGCGCTGATGGGACGCGTGGAGGAGGTGTATTCGGGATCGGATTGGGCGGAACGGAGTTCATCGACTTCACGTTGAAGAGATTGGACTTTGAATTCAAGCTCAGTGCTGTTGAGGGAGTTGCCATTGGACAGATGGGAGCAGCCAGTGCTGAGGAAAAATGCGAGCGACAACACAATTGCGGCGGCTAAGACAGACAGTCGCACAGTCGGCTCCTTTGCGTCCGCTGAAGCGGACCCTACGAATACGAATGGGATTTGGAAGCGCTTCCGTTCGTCCTCACCCAGCCACGGCAGCCCGAATTCGTTTCACCAGATCATTATCCTTATCGCCGGAGCCTTTTAAATAGAAGGCGCTGGCGGCCAGATAGCGGTCGCGCCAGGGGGGATTCATGGAGGCATAATCCTCGAGGACGGCGGAGGAGAATTTGTAGTCGTGGGAGTCGCGGCCCTTGAGGAAGATGAGGCGTCGGGCCGCGTCGGCGAGGGATTTGGCGTCGCCGCCCTCTTTGAGATAGCCGAGCATTTTTCGGGCGGCGGAGAGTTTGTCTTTGCTCACGTCGGTGAAGATTTCCTCGATGGCGGCGGGGCCGGAATTTTTGGGGGCGGCGGGTTCGAGGGAATCGATATGGAGGCCTTTGTCCTTGCTATTGCCGCGGAAGCGGGGGAGGAAGGAGGCGTTTTGGAGGAGCATGAGCTTGCGGGTCTGGTCATCACGGCAGCGGCGGAGGGCGTAGTGGATGGCGTTGCTGAAGGTGGTGGCGTGGAGCGAGAGAATGCCGGGGGCGCGCATGAGCAGCTCGCCCGCGCCGTCGAAGATGGCATCCTGGATGGATTGTGGAGCGACGCCACGATTAAGGAGGTCGATGGTGGTGTCAGCGCAGTCATTGTCGCTGCCATCGCGGATGGAGGTGAGCATTTGTTGGGTGGCGGCAGGGTCGGGTTTGCCGTCGCGCCAGTTGTCGTTGATTTTTTTCACCAGCTCGAGATTGCGGCGGTAGGGGCGGTCGGCGGGGAAGTCGGATTTGGAGGGATTCTCTTTTGCACCGTCGCGGTCGAGCATGGCGTAGGCGAGGGAGCGGAGGACGGGCTCGGCGTGTTGCCAGCCGATGGCTTCGAGGGTGCGGAAACTGTTGGCGAGGTAGATTTGCTTGTGGCCGATTTCGCGGAAGTCGCGGACGCCAAAGCGGCAGAGGATTTCGAAGATTTCGTGGGCGGGAGCGGTGCGGGCCAGGCCGACGATGGCGACGTCGGCGGCGGGCTCATCCCAGTTGTCCATGGCTTCGATGAAGGCCTGGCGGGCGGTGTGGCTGGAGGGAATCGCAGATTCATCAACCGGGCCCATGGCCCAGTCACCCTCGCGGACATCGGCGGCCTGGGAATTTTTGAAGGCGTCGATGGCCCAGAAGATGGGGAGCCAGTGGTCGGCGTCGGGAGAGGCGAGGCTGGCGAGGTGGGCGGAATTGACGACGAGGACGGCGTGGAATTTGAAGCCGACGGGGCGGGGTTGGATGTTTCTTACACCGGCCAGCAAAAGCGCGGCGAGGAGTTGCTGGTAGCTGAGGCCTTTGCGGATGCGGTCGGCGACTTGCTCGAGGACTTTTTCGCGCGGGGTGTCTTCGAGAAGCTTGACCAGGGGCTCGATTTCAGGATGGAACTGGACCATTTTGGGAGGGAGTTTGGCTTCGGCGGCAGAGACGGGGCGGAGTTTGGAGAGGAATGTCAGGTCACCAACCCACGCCAGCCCCGCCATCCCCGCTGAGATTTTGAGAAATGATCTGCGTCGCATGGGGAGGTATCTTACCTCTTCTCAGGGCAGCACTGTGAGCGGAAAACGGTTACGATCTGATTCCGAAGGAGAAACACATGGCCACGTTCATTGCACTGCTGAACTTCACGGAACAGGGGATTCGCGAGTTCAAGGGGACGACCAAGCGCGCGGAGAATTTCACGAAGGCGGCGAAAAAGGCCGGGATTACCGTCAAGGATATTTACTGGACGGTCGGGGGATTTGACGGCGTGTTGATCTTCGATGCGCCGGATGATTCGGCCGCGGCCGCTATCCTGATTTCGCTGGGCGCGCAGGGGAACGTGCGGACCCAGACGCTTCGGGCGTACAGCCGTCAGGAGATGGAAGGGATTCTGGGCAAGGTGTCTTGAGGGGCAGCGCGGAAGGAAAAGAGGGAACACATGAAGCGCTTTGGGATCGCAGCGGTCAATCTTCTTGTCATCCTGTTTCTGGCTTCGCCGGCGGTTTGCGGGGAGATCGTCTTTGAGCCGAACATCGAGTACGCCAATCCGGATGGTCAGCATCTACAGCTCAACATGGCGCGGCCGAAGGAGACTTCCGCGCCTTTGCCGGCGATTGTGTGCATTCATGGCGGGGGATTTCGGGCGGGGAATCGCACCAGGTGGGATGCGCTGTGCAAGGAGATGGCGGGGCGCGGGTATGTGGCGGTGACGATTCAGTACCGCTTATCGCCGAAATATCAGTTCCCGGCGGCGGTTCACGATGCGAAATCGGCGGTGAGATGGCTGCGACTGAACGCAGAGAAATATCACGTCGATCCGGAGCGGATCGGGGCGATTGGGGATTCGGCGGGGGGACATCTGGTGCAGTTTTTGGCCGTGACGGAAGGCGTAAAGGAATTTGAGGGAGAGGAAAATCCTGGGGCTTCAAGTCGGGTGAGTTGCGTGGTCAATTATTACGGGCCGAGTGATTTCACCAAGTCGTATGGGAAGAGCGTGGATGCGGCCGAAGTTTTGCCGCTGTTTCTGGGCGGGAATCTGGAGCACGAGCGGCAGAGGCATATTCTGTCCAGCCCGCTGAATTGGGTGACACCCAAGGCGGCGGCGACGCTGCTGATTCATGGGACCGAGGATAAGTATGTTGCCTATGAGCAGGCGACGTGGATGCACGAGCGGCTGAAGGCGGCGGGGGTGGAGGTGGAGTTCCTGACGTTCCAGGGTGCGGGGCACGGGTTCAAGGGGGCGGATGCGGAGAAGGCGGCGGGGGCGGCGGTGGAGTTTTTTGAGAAGCATTTGAAGAAATGAATCGGTAGTCGCGGAAGCGGAGGAACATATGAGATGATGCGCTCTCGTTGGTGCGTTGGTTATTGCTGTGGGGGCGCACGTTGGGTTTGGGGCGGGGGCGACGACCAATCCATCTGGAAAGACCGTTCGCATCGCGGCTGCGCAGCCGCGAGCGAGGCTGATCGATTGGCATTTGAAGGATGTGGATGAGGTTTTGAAGCGCGTGGATCAGTCGCTGGGAGAACTTTCGGGATTGATCGATCGGGCGGCGGCGGAACACTGCGATGCGGTTGCGCTGCCGGAAGATACGCTGGGATTGGGGACTTGGGAGGCGGGAAATGAGGTGCTGGCGCGAGAGGTGTTGCCGCGGGCGGTGAAGGCAATGCTGGCGAAGCTGGGGGCGGCGGGGAAGCAGCATGGAATTTATGTGGTGTGCTGTAATGATTTCGTGGAGGCGGATGGGCACACCTACAACACGGCGTTTTTGATCGGGCGGGATGGGAAGGAGATCGGCCGATATCACAAGGTTTGTCCGACGATTCATGAGCGGGTATGCACGCCGGGGGATCGGTTCCCGGTTTTTGAGACGAAGGATTTGGGCGGGGTGGGGATGTTGATCTGCTATGACATGGTTTTTCCGGAGACGGCGCGGTGTCTGGCGCTGGGGGGCGCGGATGTGATCTTTCATCCGACGTTGGGCGGGGCGGCGATCGGGGATGATGAGATCAGCAAGGCGGCGTTTCGGACGAGGGCGGCGGAGAATTTTGTTTATATCGTGGTGGCGCAGCGCGGCTCGGGGAGCATGATCATTTCGCCGCAGGGCAAGATTCTCGCCGAGGCGCAGGGGGCGGACAGCCTGGCGATTGCGGAGATCAATCCGTTTGGCGGACGCGAGGGTGGGGATGCGATGAACCAGCAGCGCGACATGCGGGCACGGCTGTTTCGGGAGCGGAATCCGGCCGCGTTTGGGAGGATCACCGATGCGAATCCGCCGGTGCTGAGCAAGATTCCGGCGACGATATCGGAACGCGAAGCGGTGGAGGTCGCCCATCGGGTGTTGACGGTGGGGCAGGAGGAATTCAAGGCGGCAGATGTACTGGTGCGCGATGGGAAGATTGAGGCGGCGGCCGCGGCGTTTGGGCGATTGCAGAAAGAATATCGGGATTCGTGGATCGATCGCGTTTCCACTCAGCGGCTGGCGATGCTGGAGTCGAAGTTGGCGGCGCGGGTGAAAAATGATGAGCCGGCGGGGATCGCGGAGAAATATCATGGGGATCGGGGGATTGAGAAGGATCCGCGAGTCGTGTTTGTGGAGGATTTTGAGGAGGGGACGATCGACGCGCTGTCGGGACGTTGGGAGGATGTGAAAGCCCCGCAGATCATGTCGTTTGCGGCCGATGTGCCGCAGGGGAGCAGTGGGAGGCAATCGTTATTGATGACGCACGTCGGGGGCAAAGGTGACGGGGGGCATTTGTATCGGCGACTGCCGAAGGGCCTGGATCAGGCGTATGCGCGATTCTATGTGAAATTTGATCCGGATTGTGCGCCGATCCATCACTTTGGGACGTGCATTGGCGGGAACAATCCGGCGACGCGCTGGCCGATGGTGAAGGCGGGAATTCCGCCGGCGGGGGACAAGGGATTCTGGACGGGGATTGAGCCATTTGGCGAGAGCTGGCGGTGGGATTTTTATACGTACTGGTGCGAAATGCGCGGGAGTCCGCCGCGCGGGCAGACGTGGGGGAATAGTTTTGTGCGCGATGAGTCGTTGAAGGTGGAGAGGGGGCGATGGATTTGCGTGGAAGTGATGGTGAAGATGAATGACCTGGGGGAGAGCAACGGGGAGATGGCGCTGTGGATCGATGGGAGGGCGATCAGTCATCTGGGGAAGGGATTTCCGAAGGGGAAGTGGGTGTTTGATAAGTTCATGGCGAATCAGGGCGGCGAGAGTGTGCGGTGGAATAACAGCAAGGGTGATCGGGAGAATTTCCAGACGGCCGCCGGCGGAGAGCCTTTCGAAGGTTTTCGCTGGCGGACGGCGAAGGAGTTGGATGTGAATTGTGTCTGGGCGTATTTGTACATCACCGGCGCGCCTGCGGGGCACGTGAGCAAGGTTTGGTTCGATCACATTGTGGTGGCGAGCGAATACATCGGGCCGATCAGGAATCGGAATTGAAGGCCGCACCGGCTCGGTTTTTGCTTGTCTTGGTTGGGTGTTTCCATGGCAACGGGACAGATCATTGTGTGTTCTTCATGCGGGGCGAAGAACCGGCTGGATCCACGGAAGATGGAGCGCGGGCTTGCGCCGGCGTGCGGGCGGTGCAAGAGGCCGCTGGTGAGCGAGTCGGCGCCGGTGGAGGTAACGGATGCGACATTCGCCAGCGAGGTGGAGGGCTCGCCGGTGCCGGTGCTGGTGGACATGTGGGCGTCCTGGTGCGGGCCGTGCAGGATGTTGGCCCCGACGATCGATCAGTTGGCGAGCGAAATGACGGGGCGGGTGAAGGTGGCCAAGCTAAACGTCGATGAAAATCCGCAGACGGCGGGAAGATTGAACATCAGCGGCATTCCAGCACTGTTGATCTTCAAGAACGGGCGCGAGGTGGATCGCATCGTGGGGGTTGCGCCAAAACCGGAGATTGCGCGGCGGCTGGAGCGGGTGATTTGAATGGGTCCCATCATGGCTTGATCGGTAATGTTTTCTGGCTTTTGCGCTCGCCGCGGATCAGGCGCGAGCCTTCGGCGGTCAGGCGGAGATACCAATCGGTGGGGAGATTATCGAGTGCTTGGAAATGGGCCTGGGTGGGTGGCGTGTTGCTGACTTTAAAGATGGCGGTTCCTTCATCGACTTCGTCGAACATGGCGACGTAGGCCATGGCAACACCCAGGTCGGCGGCGGTGGTGAACTGACGCCAGAAGAAGTCGCCGCCCAGACGGGGGATAGTCGCGCCTGATGAGGCCTGGCCCTTGAGATTGGTCCAACAGAAGCCGGGATAGATCACGGGAAGGTATTCCATGCCGGCCGATTTGGCTTCGGCCAGGTCGGCTTTCCAGTAATTGGTGGAAGCGTGTTTTTGGCCGTCGATTTTGGTGACGTTGCCGACGTTCCAGGGGCTGATCACGTCGAAGCGGCGGAATGCCTTTGCCCAGTCGGGATTTTTTTCGGTTCGCCAATACCATTGGCATCCGCCGACGAGTGTGACGGCGTATTTCTTGTCGTTTTTGAAGAAGTCGATGATGCGATGGGCCAATTCCGGGTCGAAGCGGTCGCTGTAGAAGCCCCAGATGAAGAGGACGGGTTTGCCGTTGTGGTGAAGATACCGATCGTCGCTGGTGATGTGCTGCTGATCGACCAGTTGCTTCCAGTCGGCGGCGAGGCGGTCATAGATCCTGTCGCTGGGCATGCCGGTGAGGTCGTAGCAGATGGCATAGACTCGGCCAGTTGTCGCGGCTGAGGCGCGAACGTTTTGGAGGACCAGATTTGATGAGGGATTGGATGCGCCAACGAGGAAGCGCTGGAGGAAGACGCCGTCGAGGCCGTATTGCCGCATCCATTCGAAGTGGCGCTGAACGGTTTTGTCATTTGCTGAGCTGAAGAGATGGGCGGGGGTTCCGTCGGGGTAAGTAAAGCCGGGAGCAGGGTATTTTTCGTCGTTGGAATAGTCGGCCATGTCCGGCCACATTTCGAAGGTAAGGGAGCTTGGGGTGATTTGCCGCGAATTTCGGGACCAATGAGTCCAGCCGCGGTTGGCCGGGTCGCCGGGGCAGCGAAACCAGCCCTGGTAGCCGCAGAGGACTTTGTGATGGAGAGAAGTGGCGTCGATCGACGAAATCTTTGTGGTCGGGGGATTGGCGGCACGAAGGGAACAGGCGCAAGTGGCCAATGAGAACAAAGCGAAGGCAAGGATGGAGATGGGTTTGCGAATTCGGATATCGGTTGAAGGTAAGCGGGCAAAGGGACTCGAACCCACGACAGCCAACCTGGAAGGCCGATGGCCGAATCACCCAAAAACCGCTGATTTCCCTAGGAAATATAGTGCTTTTTACGGTTCTGTCCAGCGAGGCCGGCCCACGGCGATGGTGATGATGACGATGGTGAGGCGTGGCACGGGGCGATCGTGTTTTGAGTCGGTTCTGCTTAAGCGTCAGATGAGGCTCGTTCCTGGCGAGGTCAACTGGCTCAAAGCGGTGTCAGTTGTAGTGATGATTCGCTGTTGAAACAGGGCCGAAATGCTCAGGCGCTGAGAAGTTGGCCGAAGGCTATCGGTCGCATTTCACGCGCCATTTACCTGCATTTGCGGCGAAATCGTGATCCTGTAACATAGCGCACCGTCATGTTGAAAAAGGCTGGACTGATCTTCTGCATCACCACGCTGCTGCCCGGCCTGGCGCTGGCGGCGGATGCGAAGATTGACCTCATCTATCCCAACGGGCTAGTCATCGATCGCTATGGCGATCTGCTGATCACTGATATCGCAACGCATCGTGTGCTGAAGCTCGACCGAGCGGGGAAACTCAGTGTCATCGCCGGGACGGGGGAGAGCGGCTTTGGCGGTGATGGTGGGCCGGCCACGGCAGCACTGTTGCACGCCCCTCACGATGTGATCGTCGAGCCGGATGGAAACATTCTTATCGCCGATACTTTCAACCATAGAGTTCGCCGCATCGACTCGAAGGGAGTGATCACGACCATCGCCGGCGACGGCAAAACCACTTCGCTCAATAATCCGCAAAGCATCGCGCTGGATCGCGATGGTAATCTGTACATCGCCGACACCTACAACCACGTCGTTCGGAAAATGGACCACGAGAGAAAGGTTTCTGTCTTCGCGGGTACGGAAGCGGGGTTGGCGGGTGACAAGGGCCCGGCCAACAAGGCACAGCTCAATCTTCCGCAGGCGGTGGCGGTCGGGCCGGATGGAATGATCTACATCAGCGACAGCGCCAACAGCCGGATTCGGCGTGTGGGGGCGGATGGGGTGATTCAAACCATCGCGGGTTTCGGGCTGGGCTCGGGAGAAGGCGGCGCTGGCTTCGCCGGAGATGGCGGGCCGGCCGACAAGGCGCGAATATTTTCGCCGGCCGACATCAAGTTCAACTCGCTCGGCGATCTGTATATTTCCGACAGCGGCAACAATCGCATTCGGCTGATTACCCACGGCGTCATGGTGACCATCTCCGGGTCGGGACAGGCCGGTTTTGGCGGAGATGGGGGCAAGGCGCTCTCGGCCAAGCTGAACACTCCGCAAAAGCTCGCGCTGGCGGCCGACGGGTCCATCTATATTGCCGACCGTGTCAATCATCGGGTGCGGAAGATCGATTCCAATGGCCTCATCACCACCGTGGCCGGGGGGAGCAAGCCGGCCGGGATCATGGTCGATCCGGCGGTATCGCCCCAGGAGCGATAAAGTTGGTCACTTCCTGCTTGGCGGATCAGGTGACAGAGGCGAGAATAAGGACATGCGGCTGCACCTCTTGTCATGCTTGATTCTGGCCCTTGCTCTGGGCGCAGCGCCGGCGACGCAAAAGTCGGACAGTTTCCGCGATGAGCACAAGGACCTGGACGCCAGGACGCAGCGGCCGGATAAGCAGGTGAGCGACCTGACCAAAAGCGTCGCCGCCAAGCTGCCGCACATCGGGTCGGAAACACGAGACCTGCCCAGGCGCAATCTCATCGATGAACACCTTTTTGACGCGATGGAGAAGGCGAACATTCCGCACGCATCGCTCTCCAGCGATGAGGAATTCTGCCGGCGCATCTATCTCGATCTAACCGGCCGAATTCCCACGACTGAGCAGTTGCTGGCATTTGTGCAAAGCCAGGCGACGGACAAGCGCGATCGATTGATCGATGAGCTGCTCGACAGCCAGGCCTGGGTCGATCACTGGGGCTACTGGTATGGCGACCTGTTTCGCAACTGTGCCAATCGCATCGGCAATCCGGCCACGCGCAATTTCGATCAGTGGTTTCGCGGCTGCCTGAAGGAAGACCGACCGTACGATCAGATCGTGGCGGAAATGCTCACCGCTTCGGCCCCCAACAGCATCTGGATGCCGGACAGCGCTCCGTCGGCGTTTCTGGCGCGCTGGCATGTGCCGGGGGACACGATGTATTCCGATCGTTACGAGGACACGGCGGATGAGGTGATCGTGCAGTCGTCGCGGCTCTTCCTGGGGATCAACTATCAGTGCATTTCGTGCCATGGAGGCAAGGGATTTCTGGAGAGGGTGAACCTGGACCTGGTTTCAAAGAAGCGGTCGGAGCTTTGGGCGATGGCCGCGTTTTTTGGCAGGATGCGCATTCGCATCGTGCCGTTTCAGGATCGATTTACGATCACCGAGGATGGCACGGGTTATGATGCGGCTGCGCCAAGCTCGGTGCGGATGCCGCGGAAGGGGGCCGACCTTCAACCCACGTTCATTCTGAGTGGAGAGGTTGGTAATCCGAACAAACCGCTGCGGCCGCAATTCGCGCAGTTGCTGACCCGCCACCCCCAGTTTGCCCGCGCCACGGTGAACCTGATCTGGAAGCAGTTTTTCGGCCTGGGGATCGTCGATCCGGTCGATTCATTCGACATGGCGCGGCAGGACCCAGCGCATCCGCCGCCCAGCCCGTGGACCGTTCAGCCCACCAATCCAGCGCTGCTGAATGCGCTGGGGCGAGATTTTGCGGAGAATCGTTTCAGCCTGAAGCACCTCATGCGGCAGATGGCCCGGTCCAGTGCGTATCAACTTTCATCGCATTTTGATGGTGAGTGGAAGGAAAGTTACACGCCGTATTTTTCGCGGCATTACGTGCGGATGCTGACGGCGGAGCAACTGCACGACGCCATCTGCCAGGCGACGCTGGTCTTTGGCAACTACAAGCACAAGGACATGGTTTACAAGACCGATCTGCCGCCGTTTCGCTTCTGGACCGAAGCGCCCACGCCGGAAGAAATCGGCGATGGCGAGGCCAAGTCGATCCTTCGCACCTTCGGCCAGGCCAATCGCGAGCAGTTTGACCGGCAATCGGGAGGTTCGATACTCCAGGCCATGACGTTGATGAACAGCCCGTTTGTGAACAAGCGGATTCGCGCCGAGAACAACAGCCGTGTTGAGCAATTGGTAAAGTCAGACAAAACCAGCACGGCCATCGTGGATGAGCTTTACCTGGCAACGCTATCGCGGCGGCCGCGGGCGCAGGAGAAGGAATTGGCGATCACGTGGCTGGACGCGGATCGAAAGCAGGGCGCTGAGGATTTGCAGTGGAGCCTGCTCAATAAGCTGGACTTCATTTTCAACTATTGAGGTCGGTGAAACGTGACGGACAAAAGCATTACTCATCATGTTCCCCATCTGAACCGCCGCGAATTGCTGCGGATCGGCGGGTTGTCCCTGGTCGGTGGTTTTCTGGGCGCGTTCCGCCCATACAACGTGTGGGCCGCCGAGAGAATCAAGCCAATGGCGACTGCGCGTCAGGTGTTGTTCATCAATATCGAAGGCGGAATGAGCCAGGTGGATTCGCTGGATGCCAAAGAGGGGTCGTGGACGCCGAACTATTTTGAAATCAAGCAATTTGGCGAACTGAAGCTTCCGTCGGGGATCATGAAGAATCTGCCGGGCGTATTGGACAAGATCACGGTCGTCAGATCGCTGGCGGCGTGGGATGCGGTGCACGGGCGGGCGCAATATTACGTCCAATCGGCACATCCGCTCAATCTTGCGCTGGCGAAAGAGGTGCCCGCGATTGGCGCGGTGGTTTGTCAGGAGTTGGCGAAGGAGCGCAAGCCGGACGATTCGCTGCCGCCCTATATCGCGATGAACATGGCCGGGAATCAGGCGGGCCTGATCAATCAGGGATTTCTTTCGGCCGAATTCGGGCCGCTCAGCCTGGCCATCGGCGATGGGCCGCCGGCACTGGCGCCGCAGAAGGGGATGGCGCAGACGCTGACGCGACGGTGGGAACGGTTGCAGCAATTGGACTCGACGCTTCGCCAACGACAGCCGGGCCTGGATCGCAGCTTTGTTGATTATCACGAATACTATCGCGGCGCCTGGGCGATCATGAACGATCCGCGCGTCCCGAAGATCTTCAACATCTCGGACGAGGATAAGAAGCGTTATGGCAGCAGCGCCATCGGCAATTCACTGGTGCTGGCGCGGAATCTGTTCCAGGCGGATGCGGGCACGCGGTTTATCCTCGCCAGCCACGGCGGCTGGGACCATCATGGCGATATCTACAAGGAAAACTCACGCAACCATCCTGTGCTGATCCGCGAGCTTGATGCGGCGTTTGCAAGCCTGATTCATGATCTCGACGCGACACCATCCTCCCATTCACCGGGCAAGACGCTGCTCGATGAGACGCTGGTGGTTTGCGTGAGCGAGTTTGGCCGAACGCCCGGGCCGATCAGTGAGACCCGGCAGGGCCGCGAGCATTTCATTCATGCGCATTCGGGAATGTTCGCGGGCGGCGGGATGAAAAAGGGCGCGGTGATCGGCAAAACGGACGGGCTGGGCGGGACCATTGTCGAACCGGGATGGGCCCAGAAGCGGCCGATTTACATGGAGGACATCGCCTGCGTTATTTACTCGGCGATGGGGATTGACTGGACCAAGACGATTGAGAGCACGCCGTCGGGCCGGACTTTCCATTACGTTGAGCCCGCGTCCGGCACGAAATACATGAAATTTGAGCCGGTGCAGGAACTGTTTGCGTAATCCTTTTTCGGCTGAATTAAGCGTCTACTCTTTCCCCAGGAAACCCAGATTCCCAAGCCATTGCTGGAAGTGCGTCGTCCATTCACTCACGGGCGGGCGGTTCTTCGGCTGAATTCCAAAACCGTGGCCGGTCTTGGCATAAATGTGCAGTTCGACGGGAACGCCGGCCTTTTTGAACAGCAGGTAGACGTTCGCCAGACCTTCGGAGATGTCGGGCCGATCCAGATTCCCGCACGCCAGAAACGCCGGCGGCGAGTCCTTGGTCGGCAGGATCTTTCCCGATTGGCCGGGATAGATCAGGGCCTGGAAGTTCGGCTTGGCACTAAATCGATCGGTCGGGTCGGTGGCGCCTTCGATTCCACCATCCATCCGGATGCTCGCCAATGATGCCAACTCCCCACCGGCCGAGAACCCCATCACGCCAATCGCATCCGGGTTGACGTTCCACTCCTTGGCGCGGCTGCGAACGGTGCGAATGGCCCGCTGCGTGTCGGCCAACGCCTCCTGCTCGATCTTGTAGGTGGAACCAGGCTCCCGCGCCAGGCGATATTTAACGACGAACGCCGCGATCCCGTGCCCGGCCAGCCACTCGCCGACGTTGTACCCCTCATGCCCGATGGCCAGGTTCCGATGTCCGCCCCCGGGAAGGACGATCACCGCCACGCCGCTGGCCTTATCCTTCTCCGGCAGATAGGGAATGATCGACGGATTGTGCACGTTGGTGATGTTGCTGAATCCCCGCTGCGGACCATCGGGTTTACCAACCTCCGGGCCGGTCTTCCCTTCCGAACCGGGCGCACCGTTGGCCCAGAGCGGAATCGATGGCGGCACATCGGCCGCGAATGCCGCCGACGCCAAAACGAGCATAGCCACGATACACGTCAACCATTTTTTCATGAGCAAGATGATCCGAATGATGGTCAGCCCCTCAACCTGTGTCTGATGTTGACGCCAGTTCAGCCAGTGTCTCTCTCAAGATAGCGGGCGAAGGGACTCGAACCCTCAACAGCTAGCTTGGAAGGCTAGCGCTCTGCCATTGAGCTACGCCCGCGGCTGCATGAACATCATACGTTACCCACGGCTTTGGCGGCGGACAAGTCGGGGCATTTTTCTTGACGTATCTTTGCTATGCCTCTAGATTACGTCAGTGTCATCGGCCGCATCCTCACCGGCGGCAGGGCTTTAAGGGCAACCTATCTGGAAGAGAGGGAAATCATGCGATTTTGGATTGCGAACATCGGGCGCTTTCTGTTCGGCAACAACAGCAAGGCGGACACCCAGCGGCGGCCGGTGGTGGAGCCACTGGAAGGGCGGCAGTTTCTGTCGGTGAGCGCCGATCCCTGTGCGGCCGAGATGTGCATCATGGCGACGGTGGCGGCCACCAGGACGGTTAGCCCCCAGGAGGTGATTCACAAGTATAAGGGCACCATCCAGACCAACCTGCGGCCGCGCCCTTACAAGGGGATGATCAATATCCAGAGCATTTCGCCAACCGGGAAGGTGAGCGGACTTATCTCAATTCCGTTCCTGGTGCAGAACTTCAAGTTTTCTCTCCACGGCACCGTGCGAGACGACGGCACGTTCACCTTCAGCTTCAAGCGGCCGGGAGTGTCCGGAAAGTTGAATGGGGAATACAACACCCAGCAGCATCTTGTCGGCGACTTCTCAGGCAAAGGCCTGGGCCGCAGCATTTCCGGCACCTTTGATTTTCACAAAATCTAAGACCCGGACGTTGAAATAATCACGACTCTCCCTCGACTGACCCCTGCAAAGGCCGGCGGTCGGCCGGATTCAATGTTTGATGTCGGGCAGGAGTGCCCGACCTACTGGAGAGTCGTCATGATCTGCAAATCGATCAAAACCATCGTGCTGGCTGGCCTGGGTGTTGCCCTGGTGGGCGGGTTGCTGTTTGGCCGTGATGCCGTCAGCTATTTCCGAAGTGCCGTCGGGTCGGTCCGTGATGTGGCCAAGGACAATGTCCCCATCGAGTTCGAACTGCGGCGGGCGCGCGACCTGCTCAACGACATCATCCCCGAGATGCAGGCCAACATCCGCGTGATCGCGCAGCAGGAAGTGGAGATTTCCAATCTCAGGACCGACATCGCCCAGACCCGCAAGGGCCTGGCCGATGAACAGGCGAAAGTGCAGAAGCTGCGGGAGGTTTTGCTGACGCAGCAGACCAATTACTCAATCAACGGTCTGAATTACAGCCGCAGGGCCGTCACCGACGAGCTGTCGCGGCGATTCGATCGCTTCAAAGAGGCCGAGGTGATCCTGTCCGGAAAGCAGCGGTTGCTGGAGAACCGGGAAAAGTCGCTGCTGGCCGGAATCGCCATGCTGGAAAAGACGCGCTCACAAAAGGCGCTGCTGGAAAACCAGGTCGAGTCGCTGGAAGGCCAATTCCGCCTGGTGCAGGCGGCGGCCGTGGGCTCGAAGCTGCACATCGATCACAGCAAGCTGGCGCAGACGCAGAAGGTCTTGGCCGACATCAAGAAACAGCTTGACGTGGCCGAGCGCGTGCTGGCGCACGAGTCTCGCTTCACCGAAGAGATCAAGGTGGACACCGTCGATGAGAAGGAGCTGGTCGCATCGGTGGATGATCACTTTGGAGCTGCCAAATCGAGCGACAATGCCGCACCGACGGCCCAGGGGCCGGATGCGCCTGTTGTCGCAAGTCAGCACTGATTCCTCCGCTTCCCCGTGGCACGGGCAACTCGCCCGTGCCCACGGGCCGGGCGGCGATGTAACGGGTATATTTCACGCTAGTGGCGGACGTGAAACCGGAGACTCCCGTGCTGTTTTTACGGATCAAACAAGCCGAAGTGGCGCTGGCGGACCGGCGGCTCGATGAGGCTTACGAGATCGCAAAGGCCAGTGAGCTGCGAAAGCATCGCAGCGGCCAGGAGCTGGTGGGGCGATTGGCCCGGGCGTACCTGGAGCGCGGGCGGGAGCATCTGGATGCCGATCGACCGATTCCGGCGTGTCATGATTGCGAAAAGGCCGAGCAATTGGCGGGAAATTTGCCGGAAGTGGCGGACCTTCGGGCGGCCGTGGCGGCGGCACTGAAGGCGGGACATGAGGCGCAGCAACGATGTGCCCAGGTGCTGGCGGCCGCGCGGCGGCAGTTCGAACGGGGGCAGTTGACCATCGGCCAAAACATCCTGTCGCGGAATCACAATCACAATAATGAAGCGGTTATGCTTGCGGATATGGCCGAGAACCAGCGGGCGGTGATTGACGCGCTGATGGCGCGGGCGAACGAGGCGCTGAAGCGCGATGACTGGCAGGCGGCGATTGATATCGTCGGCCGCTCCACGCCATCGGTCTGCGGCGACATGCATGTTCGCGAGCTGGTGAATCAGATCGTGGAGCGCGTGCTCCCAAAGCTTTCCGAAGCCCTGGATCATGGGCGGCTGGATATTGCTCAAAGTCTGGTGAGCAGGATTGAGCGGGTTGCACCGGAGTCGATGGAGATCGAACAGGTTCGCCAGACGTTGCGGCAGTGCGGCGCGATTTGGACCGCGATCGATCATGGAAAACTGCGCGAGGCCGAGGAGATGGTTCGGCGGCTGACGGCGGTGCTGCCGGATGCGAAATGGCTGGCAACGGTCGGCGGAAATCTGAAGCGGGCGGCCGAGTCGCTCGAGGAATTGCGCACCGGGCCATTCAGCCTGCTCTCGGAGCAGATGACAATCATGGTGGGAGATCGCGCTGCCCGGCCGGCGCATTCGCCAGTGGCGCAGCCCCCGAGGTTGCCGATGGATGATCAACTGGCCGAAAATTTCACGATTCGGGTGGATGGGGTTGGGAGTTTTCGAGTGCTGCGGGGCAAGCGGATTACAATTGGCCCGCTGAGCGGCTCTAAGCGCGTGGATCTGGCCGTGCTGGCGGAGGCGATGCTGCCGACGGTGGCGATCGAGCGCGATGAGGAGGATTATTTTTTGCGGTCGCAGGTGCCGGTGGCGATCAACGATCAGCCGACGACGGGGCGGCTCTTGAACAATGGCGACCGCATTATGCTCTCATCGCGCTGCCGCATGACCTTTGCCAGGCCCAGCCCTGCGAGCAATTCGGCCCTGTTGCATTTGTCGGGCGCGAGGCTCCCCAAGGCCGATGTGCGGAGCGTGATCCTGCTGGATCGCGAGCTGATCATCGGCCCGGGTCCCAACGCACATATTCGCTGCGATGAGATGACCGATTCGGCGATCCTCCATGCCCGCGATGGCAAGCTCTTCTGCCAGTCGCCGCTGGGAGTTCTCCTGGATGGCGTCGCCGCCGCGCCATCAGCGCCGCTGCCGATGAATGCCCAGATAGCTGTTGGGCCGGTGAGCTTTTCGATCGGGAAGGATTAGCAATGCCCGCGTTTCGATACAAACATGGCGATCGGCCGCTGGATGGATACATGATCCAGCGCGGCGTCGGCCGCGGCGGTTTTGGCGAGGTCTATTACGCCGTCAGCGATAGCGGCCGCGAAGTCGCGCTGAAGGTAATTCAGGGTTATGAGCAAATCGAGCTGCGCGGCGTCAGCCAGTGCATGAATCTCAAGAGCCCGCACTTGGTAACCATCTTTGATGTGCGCCACAACGCCGATGGAATCCCCTTCGTCATCATGGAGTATGTCGGCGGGCCGTCGCTGCGGGAATTGTGCGACCAGCAGCCCGCGGGACTCGGCGTTCAAAAGGCGGCCTTTTTCCTGCGGGAAATCGGCAAGGGCCTGACGTTTCTGCACGACTGCGGCATTGTTCATCGCGATCTGAAGCCGGGGAATATTTTCTACGAAAATGGCTACGTGAAAATCGGCGACTATGGCTTGTCGAAGGCAATGTCGGCCAGCCAGCACAGCGGGCAGACCATGACCGTCGGCACCGTTCATTACATGGCGCCGGAAATCGGGCTGGGTCGCTATGACCGAAGCATCGATATTTACGCGATGGGGGCCGTGCTCTTTGAAATGATCACCGGCCAGGTGCCGTATCTGGGCGCCAGCGCGGGCGAGATCCTCATGAAGCACATGTCCTCCGAGCCCAATGTGCAGGGCATCGAGGAGCCCTTCGCGACCGTGATCAAAAAGGCGATGGCCAGGGACCCCGCGCTGCGCTATCAGACGGTTCAGGAGATGGTCGAGGCCGTTTTTGGCGCGGATCACGTGCGCGAAAGCGTCTCGGGATTTTCACCCGGCGATTTGAGCATGGTAGCGCAGCGCGTGGCCGCCCGGGTGACGGTCGGCGTGGGTGGATCATCCGGTCCGCCGATGCCGCCAGCGCCGCCGCCAGCGCCCGATTCATGGCAAAATGCGGCCTTTGCGGATCGGCCCAATCGCGTGGCGGGCCTGGCGACGCCGCCCCCGCTGCCCATGCCGGAGCTTCCGTCGCCCGTCGCGCCGGCACGACCGGCCACAACGCAAATCCGCCCCGATCCAATTCCCTCCAGGCAGCGATATATTCTGGCCGGCGCAACCACCCTCGTGATCGCACTGGCGGGCGGCGCTGTCTCACCGGCCAATCAACACGACACCTTCTTCCCCTGGATGTTCTTCAGCCTGTTCTGCATCGCCGGAGCACTGGGCGGGATGGTCATCGGCCGGTGCTGGCTGCTGCCGAAAGTTGCGCCCGATGCGGGATTCGTCGCACGGCTCTCCGTTGGCGCCCCAGCGGCGCTGTTGGGATTGTTTGCCGCGCTGCCGGCGTTTGGAATGGTCGATGGCCGCGCGGCCGAACTGCTCGGACACACCTGGCTGGGCCTGATTCTTCCTATTGTCATTCTCAACTGGGTGAAGTGGACTGCGCCCTACCGCGTGACTCGCGTGTCGCTGGTGAATGCACTGGTCGCGGCCGCATTTGCCCTGGCCATGACGTCCTTTAGCGGAGGCTCCGGCGAATTGGGAATCGCGATTCTCGCCGGCATCACGCTGGCCGCGGGCGTGCTGTTTCCGTGGACGCCAAGAATGTTTGTGCCCGCGGCCGCAACAGGCGCTGTCGGTCCGGTTCCGGCGGGATTGCTCCCTTCCCAGGCCGAAGCGCGGCCGCTGCCAACGCATCAAGCACCTCCAACTCCGCGTCCAGCGCCGCTTCGTTCCATTAACGTCCTTCGCACCCGCGAGGTGAACGATTGGGTGCGCTGGGCATGGCGTGGGGGAATGGCGCTGGCTATCCCATTTGGAGTAGTCCTGATCACCGCGGCCGAGTCGCTCGGTGGCTGGAACCGAGAAGAACGCGGCCTGGCCCGCGGCTTTGGTGTCGGGCTGATTATTTTCGGCGTGTTGTGCGTCTTCCAGTCGATGCGCCGGCGCATGAGCGGGTGGTGGTCTTATCTCATCAAGCCGCTGGTGCTCTACGCGTGCCTTCAGATCATTCTCGTCTCGGCCTTTCAGCTCGGATCGGGAGGACTGCGTGATGAGGAGGCACTGCTGGCCACTTTTTTCATCATTTTTCCCGCGATCTGCTTTCTGACCTTGCTGTTTGTGCAGTCAAGAAGCTCGTGGGCGGCGACGCAGCCAGGTTATCCACCGGCCAACACTCCGCCGCCCCTGCCGCCGGCATCGCAGGCCGCGCCGCCGGCCGATTTTCAGGGGATGCCGCAGCATGCCAGCGCACCGTTCATGTCCGCCCCAGCCGCTTCACTCCGCCGCAATCACCCGCGACCGGAAAAACTGCGTATCCTCTGCAATCTCATCGGCTGGGCGATTCACACGGTGACCTTCTTCATCGCCATCGCCGTGGCCGTCGATCTGCCCGGCTTCATCGCGGCGGGGTTGGTCGATCCACGCCTCCCCAGGGATCTCAGCCGCGCCCTGGGCAACAATTGGCCCAGGCTGCTTCACCTTCAGGGCTATATCCTCACTTACATCGGCGCATTTCTGGCCACGTTGTTTTTGATGCTCGCCCGGCGTTCGCAGGGAATCATGCACATGATCCGGCCCGTCGCCGCCGCGGCGTGCTTTCTGATCGCGATGGTGATGCTGGATCACAGCCTCATCGGCATGTGGGCGCCCGTTCCCAATGCCACAGCGCCCCAGATCGGCGATTCGATTGTCCAGTACCTTGAGGCGGGACAGGCAAAGCTGTCGATCATGTCGCTGATGTTCGCTTTGGGCGGCCTGGCCCTGCTGCTCTGGCCGGCGCCGCACATGAACTTTCCGCGTATTGACCGGGAGGATGGTGTTGCATGAGTGAGCCAATCGCTGCGCCCTGGATTTTAATGCTGGTCCTGATCCTGCTGGTCTTCGGGGCCGTCGCCGCGATCATCTGGCGATCCTGGATCGTGGGGACGATCGTATTGGTTCTGCTGCTGGTGATCGGGGCGATGTTGTTCACCGTGCGCGCGTCTGTCAGTCCCGCCCCGAGTATGGTGATCACCAGTGAGAAATCGAAGCCGGCGATAGAACCCTGGGAGCCCAACGCCGAGCAGCTTCAGACTGCCGACGTGTTCCCATCGCTGGAAGACGCGGCCACCTCGCTCGCTCAACAACTGTGCAAGCAGGTGTGTGACGGCGCGCTGGGACAAGCGCCGGTAACGCACATTCACATCGTCACCACCGACAAGGATGGCATCGGCTCATCGATTCACTCTGTCTTTCGTCAGACCAATAGCACGGCGGAGATTGTCGTCGACGATGTTCATGAGCCCGATCCCCGCGCGCTCATGATCACGGCCAGTGTTGAAGTAGCTGCCAATAAAAGCAAAAAACTGGTCCTTTCGGCCGGTCGAAACAACGAAAATCGCCAGGCCAGCGCGCGGGTTACCGAAAAACTCTGGGTGAATCATCCCGACGAATTTCAGGCCCAGAACAACATGCAGCTCTGGTTGAATGCGTGGTCCACAGTACCCGCCAAATCCTCCGAAAGTGCCCGGCAACAGGCCCGCCAGGAAGCCGCTCGCAAGATGGTGCCGCTGGTGCGATCGAAATTCATCGAGCTCTCAAATCCGAACATCGTCGATGACCGCTGGCTCCGCGACCGCCTCGAGCGCGATATTTCCCGCTTCACGAAGGAAGAGTTCGTGCAGCGCATGACCCTGCCGTATTCGGGCGAGGTCTATCGCGTCGGCCTGCTTCTGGATGTAAGCCCCAACAAGCTCGATGTGCTCCAGGGCTCGCTGATCCGCGAACAGCGCCGCGGCAACGACCGCATTCGCCGCTTCGGCGGCGGAATCGTCGGGCTGGGCGTCTTAATTTGCCTGGTCTATTTGTTTCTCAATCGGGCCACTCGCGGTTATTTTCAGATGAACCTGCGATTGGCCGCCTTCCTGGTGCTGATCGCCGGCGTGCTGCTGATCATGTTGATTACCTGATATGGCCGATCCGGGTAAAAACGGCCGGGGAAGCGATGAGCGAGCTGAGTCAGGGCGAGCAATACCTGGTCAACCAGATCCGCGCGGGCAGCGCGGAGGGATGGTCGCAGCTCGTCGAGCGATTTGAAGGGCGCCTTCTGGCCTTCGCCGCCAGCAGGTCAATCAAGCGCGCTGATGCCGAGGACCTGGTCCAGGAAACATTCGTGAAATTCCTGGGCGGCCTGCCGACTTATCGTGAAGAAGCCAGTCTGGAAACCTATCTCTTCATGATCCTGCGCCGCCGCATCATCGACTTCCTGCGCGGCCGCAAGCCCTCGGTCTGCCTGATGCAGGAGGGTGACGATGATGAGCCGATGGGCATCGAGCCGCCAGCTCCTGATTTGACCGCCAGCACCTACGCCCGGCGCGATGAGCAGCTCGAGCAGTTCCGCTCCATCCTCGGCGAATCCCTCGGCCAGATGATCGGCGGCCTTAAGGAATCAGAGAATTTCCGCGACCTGAAAATCGTCGAGATGCTCTTCTACGCCCAGCTTCGTAACAAGGAGATAGCAAAGTTGATGGGGATGGATGAGAAGGCGATTGCCCTCATCAAGCATCGATGGCTCAAGCAGCTTCGCGAGCGGGTGGAGGGACGATTGAAGGACCAGGATTTGTCAGCGCTGGAGGCAGCGCGGGCCGATTCGCTGCTGACGGACATCTGGGAGAGCCAGCGGCTCAGTTGCGCCAAGCGGAACACGGTGGGTGGGTATCTGCTCAAGACGCTGGAGCCGGCGTGGCAGGATTATGTGCAGTTTCACGTCGAGAAACTCGGATGCCATTTCTGCCGTGCGAACCTCGATGATTTGAAGAATGAAACCAAGCAGGCCCCGCGGGCGCTGCGCGATCGGGTCATGCAATCAACCGTGGGCTTCTTCCGGAAGAACTAAGATGGCCTCAACGGAATTCGAATCGATCTTCGGCCGTCTGCGCTCGATTCTTCAGAAATATGTGGGGAGACTCTCGGTAGCGGCCGACACACCAGACAGTTATTGCCTCGAAGGACCCGTTGGTCCCGCTACCCTGCGCGCCTGGAAAGGCAAAGCCAGGCGGCCGATGCTTCCTGTCGCATGGGTTGGGATCGGAAAAGCGTACGTGAGCTTCCACCTGATGGGGCTTTACGGAAATCAAAAGTTGCAGGGTGGAATGTCCAAAGAGCTCAAGGCCCGCATGCAGGGAAAGACCTGCTTCAATTTCAAGAACAGCAACGAGGCGCTGTTTAAGGAACTGGAGCAACTGACCGCCCGGGGAATGGCCGATTTTCGCAAGGCCGGGTTTATCGCGGGGTAGTCATTCCCGCCAGTTCTGGCCGCCGGTTAATTTGCGAAGCGCCTGACGAAAAAGTTCGCGCACTCCCTCGCTGGCCCACGGCTGTTTAATGATCCATGTGAAGCCGTTGCGCAGATCATCATCGCGCAGCTTGGTGATTCTCTTCTCGCATCGCACCAGTGCGGCCGCGATGCTGCCGTAATAGAGCAACAACGTCATCTCCGGAGGGAGAACGCTTCGGCAATCGGTTTTGTGGCGCTTCGACAAATCCTTTACGGCCGCCAGCAACTCCAGCGTTGGATTGGGATGTTCCATCAATTCCTGGGCGGTGCGAATCGGCGGCTGAGCCTGCGACAGCAACCGCTGGAGCGGTTCTCCCCCATGAATTTCCAGCGGTTCCCGGAGCATCGCTTCAAGTTGTTTTGCAGGCCAGATCGCCCGGCCCTCGGCATCGAAGGCGATAAGCTCAGAGAGCGCATCCGACAGGTTTGTCGATGGATCGATGTCGCTCACGGTGTTCGACTCTGACTTGACGAATGCCCTGCCCCCTTTCTCGCTTTAAATCGCCGCACTAAATCGTCCGTCCCCCCACGGTCAATCCCACTGGCTGCGGCGCCGGAATATACGTCGGCTCAACCGCAACCGCCAGCGGCCGCCGCTTGCCCTTGGGCGGCATGCCATCCTCATCGATGATCCGCTGAATCGCCATGATTCCCTCGATCAGCGTCTCCGGCCGCGGCGGGCATCCCGGCACATATACATCCACCGGCAAAAACTGATCGATCCCCTGGATCGTCGCGTATGCATCGAATACGCCACCGGTGCTGGCGCACGCGCCCATCGAGATCACCCATTTCGGCTCGGTCATCTGCTGATAAATGTGCTGGAGTACCGGCAGGATCTTGATCGTCACCCGGCCGGCCACGATCAGCAGATCCGACTGGCGAGGCGAGAACCGCATCGCCTCAGCTCCAAATCGCGCCAAGTCATAACGCGATGCCGCCGTGGCCATCAGCTCGATCCCACAACAGGCCGTCGCAAACGGCAGCGGCCAAAGCGAATTCCGCCGCGACCAATTCACAACTTTTTTGAGCTGCGTGGTGAGGAAGCTGTCGGGGAGGAGTTGAGTATCCATGAAATTCACCGCCGCATATCGGCGGCCTTTGTGAATTCTAGCACAATCTCATTACCTGACCAGCCCGAACTGAAGACTGTATTATGTCCGGACGGCCGACCCCGTCTTCACCACCAGATCCTGCGGCGTGCAGGCATACACTTTGCCAAACCGGTTCTCCAGAAATTCCTCCAACTCCACCTGCTCCTGACGCACAAACCCCTTCTCGGGCAGCCGGCCTGAGGCATGCAGATCGACGACAGCGCACAGGCTGCACGCGGTGGTCATCTGAATCGCACTCCAGCGCTGCCCCATATACTCGCCGGCATAAATTTTTCGGGCGTCGGTAATCTGCGTGAGGTGCCCATTTTTCATTCCCGAGACGGTGCAGAAGATCAGCACCACATCCTGCGGCGTCATCGGCACTGAATGCTCGAGAATATCTTTCAGCAGCGCCCGCCGATCGTTCAGCCGCAGCTCGTTCATCAGGAACGCGATCAAATCGCGGTGGCCGCGATAGCGTATCGTCTTGTAATTGAGCGTCCGCACCTTGCCTTTGAGCGTTTCGCACAGGGTGCCGACGCCGCCGGAGGTGTTGAATGCCTCATAGTCCACGCCATCGAGTGAAAAGTGCTCCAACCCCTCCAGCGGAAGCACCTCGAGCATCTTCCCCTCGTGAATCGCTTCGCACGGATTGCCATATTCGTTGATCAGGCCGTCGGTGGACCAGGTGAGGTTATATTTCATTTCGTTCGTCGGAAACTGCGGCAGCGCGCCCACGCGCAATCGCACCTCTTCCAACCGCTCAAACCCCTGAGCCAAGTGATTGGCCGCGATGGAGACGAATCCCGGCGCCAAACCGCACTGGGGCATGAAAACCTGCCCACGGGCGGCCTGTTTGGCGATTTTTCGGATCGCCTTGGTCGTCGCCACATCCTCGGTCAGATCGAAATAGCTCGCGCCGGCTTCCAGTGTCGCCTGCGCGATGGTTGGATTGACATTAAACGAAACGGCGGAAACCACCGATTGCCGCCCCGACATGGCCCGCGAAAGCGCTGCCGGGTTGCCGACATCCAACTGCATGAGCTGCACGTCCGCGATTTTGCCCACGCGGTTGAGCGCCTGCTGGTCCTGATCCGCCACCAAAACGTCATAATCGCCCGACGCCGACAAAAACCGCGCGATGGCGGTCCCGATCTTTCCAGCTCCCACGAGTAACACGGAATGCATCGAATTCTCCCAAACCCCCTTGCCCGGAATATACTATTCTATCGGCCCAATTCGCGTGCGGCTGTGACTTTTATCAGACAGGGAGGTTTCAATGCCGATGAACGCAAAAGTGCTCGAGGAATTTGCCTGGCAACCGCAGCCGCGCGCCCAGCAGCTCATCCATGAGCTGCTGGCGCAGTTCCTCTCGCGCTCCCCCCAGACCGCCCGTCTGGGCGAGCGCATGCGCGATGAAACCGGCACCCGGCTCGTCGATTGGATCGACCATTTCGCCTTCCCCCACTCTCCCGAACTCGAACAACAACTAAACGAGGCCGGCTTCATCCAAATTTCACTCCCCGGCGCGGGGCAATGTTTCATCCAGGAGCAGGGAATCTTCCCTGTAATCAACCTCACCGATGGCGGGCCGCTTCGCGCTGCCATCAAAGTCGAATCCGTCGCCGATTTTCTGGTGATCTGGCAGCAGTGCGCTCACGAAGCCATCGAGGGCCCTCCCCTTGCTCCATTGCGGATGGCAAAGATTTTTCATGATGATGAGGCCGAATTGTCGGCCATTGAGCGTCACGGCCACGCTGGATTTGACGTTCCGCCCTGGACCGACCATCAATCCGCCACGGTGCTCAGGCATCAGGAAGCCTTCCGCCGCCGCAATCGGAGCTTCCCGGAGGATGAGGCTGGATTTGCATGGGCTCATCGCCTGGTCGATGCCGCCATCGCCGAGATCGGCGTCGATCGCGCCTGCGACCTCTTTTTCGCCGCCGAGCGCGAATATTGGCAGCGGCGCAACCGCGCTGCCCAGGTTCAAAAGGCCCGCCAGGAATGCCTCGGCCTCGGCTGGGCCAATCACGATCACCACACCTATCGCTGCTCGCGCCGGCATTTCGCCGCGCTGGTTCGGCTTTGGGAGAAGCTGGGGTTTGCAATCCGCGAGCGTTTTTACGCCGGCCGCGAGGCCGGCTGGGGCGCGCAGGTGATGGAACAACCCACGACGAAAATCATCACCTTCAACGATGTCGATCTCGCTCCCGATGAGCTGTTCAACGATTTCGCTCACCAGTCCCTGCCCGAGCGGCGTGATTTAGGCACTGTCGGCCTCTGGTGCGCCCTTCATGGCGAATCCTTCCTCCAGGCCGGCATGCATCACCTCGAAGCTCAATTCGACTTCGAAGCCGTGCGCGATCAGCTCGAGCGCGAGGCCGGCGTCCGCACCATGAAGCCCTTTACCGACTTCCCCCACCTCCGCCAGGCCTTCACCGAGGGCGAACGCTGGGATGTCTCGGAAGATCGCATCGCCGCGCTGCTCAAGAAAGGCCAAATCACCGAAGCCCAGGCCCGCCAGTTCCGCCAGGAAGGCGCCATCGGCTCTCACCTGGAAAACCTGGAACGCAACGACGGCTTCAAGGGGTTCAATCAAAAAGGCGTGAGCGAAATCATCAGCGCCACCGATCCCCGCCGCCACCTCGGCGCTGCCACCGGCGCTTGATGAGATCTGCATCTGCGTAGCGTGTGCTTTAGCACACCGTTCATTTCCTCATCTGCCCCAGCAAATGCCCCAATTCCGGCAGGATGAGTTTCGTCACCGCCAATTCCACCGCCGTCGTCGATCCCGGAAGCGCGAAAACCAGTTTGTCCCTGGCGATCCCCGCCACCGCCCGCGACATCATCGCACTGCTGCCGATCTGCTGATACGAGAGCATGCGAAACAGCTCCCCAAATCCCGGCAAAACCGTGGTCAGGTGCTTCTCGATCACCGGAATCGTATGATCCCGCCGCGAAATCCCCGTCCCCCCATTGGTCAAAATCACATCCACATCCCCGCTCGAAATCAGTTCCTCCAGCATCATTCCCAGCCGCTGTGCATCATCCGGAATGATCGAATAGTAACTGACCAGATGGTGCTCGGCTCCCAGCAGCGCCTTTATCTTCGCTCCGCTTGTATCCGTCGCCTCGCTGCGCGTGTCGCTGAGGGTGATCACAGCGCAGCGCGCCTGAATTCCCGCCGACGTTTCCTTGTGCTCGACATGACTCATGCAATCACCTTCCCTTATCGCGCTTCCTCAGCGCGTTGATAAGCCAGTCTCCCACCAACATTGCGAATCACGTAAGCACTCTTCCCCGGCCACAAATAAATGTCCAGCCGCTCTGGATCAGTCTTTGGAAACGCAATCATCTCCTCGATCGTCGGCGTCCCCGCGTAAATCCTCAAAATCGCCTGCACACTCGGCGCAAAATTCCCCACGTGCGGCCCCATGACCTTCCCTTCCCCCGGCTTCACCACCAAACCCCATTTCCGATCCGACAACTGCGGGGCCATGATCGCCACATCGTGCGGCGCCAGCCATCCCTCTTCCGTCGGCGGCCCATTCTTCACCAGTCCGATCGACAGCGGCCTGGCCGTCTCATTTCGGATGGAGATCTCAAACGACCGTTTTTCATTTTGCGTGCACGCGGGCAGCAGGAGGGTGAATAAGAGGAAGGCTCGTTTCACCGCCGCATCCTAAGGCTTATCGCAACCGCTCCGCAAGGATCATCCATGCACTCTCATCTTCATCCGCGACGGCCGCGCATCCGTGTACGCCGCGCGGAATTCCTCCACGTCCGCGTATGGCCCAGTCGCCACCGCACGATATGCAATCTCCAGCTCAATCTTCTGCTCATCAAACGGCCACGGCTCCACCCGTAGCGCAAAATCGTCGGTGCGGCTGAAATCGAGCGTCACCGGCGCCGCCCCCGGCCGCGGCACAATCCCTTCGATCTTCGGAAACACCAATTCGGTGCAGCACAGGCCCAGGCTGATGCGATCCATTGTTTGCACGATGTTGTGATTCCGTCGCAACTTCTCCTCCTCCGGAATACCGGTTTTCACCGCCAGCCCGAGTTTCAGCGGCACATCCAGGGCCATTCCCAATCGCTTCCGCAACTCCACTTGCTTCTCGATCTGTCTGTGTTGAAATTTGTTCAGCTCAAACTGCTCGCGCCGGCCATGCTGATGACTTGCCGCGAATCCGGACAATCCCAGCACGTGCAAACTCACCAGCAATTGCGTATATGAATCCTCGTCGGCCACCCGATCCACTCCCGCCTGCCACACCGCGACCGCAATCTCCAGCAGCGACTCAAAAACATCCAGCGGCAGACCATCTTTGTTCAGCGTCGGCCGATCATCATGCAGCGACCACCCGCAATCATGTAGAGCCACCGCCGACACCGTCGCCTCCAGTGGGTCCGGCCGCGAAAACCAGCGATTCCCATAGTGTGCCGCAAGCTGGCCGCTCAATTGCGCATGATCATCCTGCGCAAACAGAAAAAACCAATCCCCCATCTGCCGCCTGATCATGGGCGCAAGTGTATCAGCGCTTTAAGAAGACACCCATGGCGGTTAACCTGTCGGCGGGAAGGATTGCCAATGTCCGCTCTCTGGCTTGTCTTCTGTGGGTTCGGCGCGCTGCTGCTGCGTCTGGGCATGGCCATTCACTCGGCCGGCATGGTCCGCTCGAAGAATTCCTGTAGCACCCTCATCCGTTCCGTCGCCGACATCTGCCTCACCACGCTTGCGTTTTGGGCCATCGGCAACGCGATTCTGTTTTCCTCGCCCGGAATTCTCGACCCGCATCTGCTTTTCTCCGCCCGCAGCGCCTTCTTTGCGATCTCCGCGACGCTGATCGCCAGCGGCATCGTCACCGGCGTCGCCTCCGAGCGATCCAAATTCTTCCCAATGTGCGCTGCATCAATTCTCATCGGCGCTCTTGTGGTCCCGATCATCGGCCGATGGCAAAATGGCTGGCTCCGTCATCTGGGCTACATCGACGGCGGCGGCGCATCCATCCTCCATCTCACCGGCGGCCTGTGCGCGGCCGTCGCCGCCATTCTCATCGGCCCGCGCAACGGCAAATACAACCGCGATGGCTCTTCCAACGGCATCCCCGGCCACAGCGTTCCCCTCGCATCCATCGGCACACTGCTCATGCTCATCGGCTGGGTGCCGACCGTGCTGGGTATGTCCTCAATCACCACCGTCGATGACGTCCTTAACTCAGCCGGCAATATCCTTCTCGCCGCCGCCGCCGGCGGGGCGGCCAGTTTGCTGCTGTGCTTCTTCCGCTACGGCAAAGCCGACCTTCACTTGATGTATGTGGGATTTCTTGGCGCGCTGGTGGCGATTACCGCCTCGCCCAACACGCTGAATCTCTGGGCCGTCTTCATCGGCGCAGTCGCGGGAATTGTGGTTCCCCTCGCCGCAATTCACATCGATCTGACTTGGAAAATCGATGACCCCACCAGCGGCATCGCCATCCACGCCGTCAGCGCCATCTGGGGCATCTTCACGGCCGGCGCTTTGGCCACCGGCCTCACCTTCTCCGCGCGAATGAAACAGATCGGCATCCAGCTTCTCGGCCTGGCCGCTATCGCCGCCCTCACCCTCATTCTCTCCGCGGGTTTGTTTTTAATTCTCAAGGCAACCGTCGGCCTTCGTGCCAGGGAAGCCGACGAATTCGACGGCCTGGACCTCGCCGAACACGACATCGGCGCATACCCCGATTTCCAGCAGACCACCATCAAGAGCTATCACCTGCGCGAGGCATGAAATCGGCTGATCAAATCGCAAATCGCAAATCTAAAATCGTAAATTCCCTCACATCACGAACCTCATAAACACATAAATAATGATCGCCAGCCAGACCGTCCACGACACCAGCCCCAGCCCCCACACCAGAACCAGCAGCAGCCTCGATCCCACCGTCGGCTTTCTTCCATCCATTCCATCGGAGCCGTACTCAAGCTGCCGCGGCGGCGGGGGGGTTTGAGGATTCTCTCCCATCGCTCAATCCGGAATCTGCGCCCGATACCGCGTCTTGAATTCCTCCAGCGACGCAAACGGCGCCGGCACCTTCGCCTCCTCCACCAGCAGCACCGGAAACCCATCCCGAATCGGATATCTCAACCCGCCCGTCTCGGCCACCAGCCACTCGCCCTCCTGCCGCAATCGGCTGCGCGTCAGCGGGCAGCGCAGCACCTCCATTAATTCCGCCGGCAACTCCAGAATTTGTTCAGCCATGGCAATAGCCTACACGTTTTGCGTTCTCTTGGTAGGTCCGGCTCTGCCGGATTTCCCCTCTTCACACTCCAAACAATCGCAAACATTGAATCACATCCGCCAGCAGAATCTGCGTCACCCCATCTCCCGGATTCGTTGAAACATTGTGCATTATCTGATCCGCCAGCGACCGCGTCTCCTGATTCCAGATGAACGCGAACAGACCAAACGGCTGACTTGTCGCGTGATCCGGCTGTGTCTCTCTCAAATGGAATTCCGTGTTCCGTTTCACCGCCGTCGCCACCGTCCGGTCCTCCGCCATCACCGCATATGCCGCCGCCGCGTGTAACATGGCCAGCTCATCGAACCATCTCGCCTCGGGACTGTCACCCTTCATCATCTCCAGAAACGCCCCCGACGGCTGCTGGGCCTTCACAACCTTTCCAAAAAAGTCGGAAGCCAGGTCCACCCACACATCCCTCACATAAACCTTTCCCGCCCGATGCAACGCCGCCGCGATCCAACACGCCTCACTTGCGCTGTTCCCTCGCCCGGCCCACGCGGATGTCTGGTCCCAGCCAATCTCCCCCAACTCCGCCTCCAGCAGATCGCTCCATGCCCGCAGGGCCTCCTCCCAGCGGCCAAATTCACTTCGCGGCAAATCCTCATACCGCAAACCAAACGCCGACAGCCATGCATAAACCAGGAGCGGCCTGTAGATCGGCCGGTGATGTCCCAGTCGATCAACAATCGCAATCGTGTCCAATCGCCCGCCGCGCGTCACCTCAATCAGCCGCTCCACCCGCGCCAATCCCTCGGCCCTCACCTCGGTGAGCATCAGCGGCAAGACCATCCCCCGCTCCACCTGGATCGATGTCGCGCTTTCAGTTGTGCTGGCAAACTCAGTTCCCCGCCCCAGCAACGGAGCGATCATCCCCGCGTACTTGCGAAACTCCGCCAGCGGCGATTCGGCCATAGACCGCGAATTGTACAGGAAGCCCCCCGTCAGGCCGCGTTGTCTATCTTCTTCTCCGCCGGCGGCACAACGCGATTAGACCCACGCCCGCCAACCCGAACAACCCCGGTTCCGGCACGGCGTCCGCGCTGCTTGCCGCTGACGACGGCAGCACAATACCGCCGATCCCGGACGGAATATCCGTCGTGCCAAAATGTGATATGGCGTCAAGCAGATCGCTGATCGTGACTATCCCATCACCATTGAAATCGCCCATCCGCCACGTTGCATTTGAAAGACCAAAGTTTTGCGAGACATCGATGAAGTCGCCGATGCTGACGGTTCCGTCCAGATTGGCATCACCTCGCACCGGCGTCCTCCAGACCATCAGCGGATCACCAACGATCGTGTTCACGTACGACAATTGTGGCGTCGCATTCCAGGCCGCTTCCGCGAACGTGTACCCCTCGACCATCATCTCAAACAGCCGGTCTTCGTTGGTAACGCTATAAACCGATCCGCTCGGCTCCTCCACGTGCGCAATGCCCGCGGTGCCGCCGCTCCTGATCCACCCCGCCACCAGCCCCTGACCGGTCGCGTTTCCTTCCGTGAAGGTGACGCCATTGTAGCTCTCCCACGTGTGGAATATCGCGCCATTGGCCAGTTGGAAACGAAGCTGCTGCGTCGGATAACCCACCTGAAGCCCACCGGGCCCATCGTTCACGCCATGGCTCACGTATCCAATAACCGGCCGCGGTGCCGATAGCACCGGCTCAGTCGTATCATCGTACACATAGCTCTGCCCACGCTCTGCCAGCAGGCTCGCCAGTGAATCCATCGTTGTCACGTCATGGGCGAGCGCCTCCGGGCTGTCATCAATCACCACCTGCTGATACGAGGGCACCAGATAGGCCTTTTGGGCGCGGCCGATGCTGGCGATCACGTCTGCCGCCGAAAAGCCGTCCAGCCGTGCTGAGAGGCGCATGGACTGATTGAGAGGATCCAGGTGACTGAAGCGTGAGTCACGGTGAAAATAGGGATTGGCTGCCGGATTGCTCCCGGCCGGCGGATACCACCAGGTCTGATCGCCCATTTGTTTCCATGTGCCGAACTTGTCGATCCGTGTCAGCTCGCTCTCCAGGCTCGAGTATCGCTTGAATGTGTCGGCGAAAACCGTGTGCTGCTGGCCGCTGGAGTCGGTGTACGAATACGGGAATGCAGAAGGCGTGTACTGGTTATTAATTCGCAGCGGCAGCCCCTTGGTGGTGACGATCACATCCACCGAATCATCGAGCGCTGCCCGGACTTGCGGCCGGATGATCTGAAGATAAGTGCTGGCCGTCACTTCCTCGCTCGTCGGAACGTCCGACAGGCCCAAAAGGCGCACGCCGGGGTGGACCCTGGCGTAATAGTCGGCAATCTGCCGGCCTTCATCGCTTGCATTGTTGTAGAGGACCAATACCCCCTTCGCATCGAGCGCATGACACCACGGCGCGCCCATCACGATGACGGCGGCACCGATGAGCAAAATGTGGCCGAAAGCACGACTGCCCACGCCCATCATTTTCACCCCAGTCCCGGACCGGTGTTAAACGAACAGCGCAACAAGAACTCTCGTCCGGCCGTCTCCCGATTCGCAATCGGGATGCCGACCCCTCCTTCCATCGTCCAGATTACTTCGAATTCCGTCGTCGCATCAGAAGTGCAGCCATCATACCGCAGGCAGCCAGGGCGGTTCCCGGCTCGGGCACTGGGCTGGGCAGACGCTTTTGCGTGGCCAACCCACCCCCTTGTACGCTCGAGTCATCAAATTCCGGCGGAAATGGACTGGTGAACAGGAGGATTTCGCTGTACTTGGTTTCGGTAATCGGGAATGTGAAATTCCAGGTTGCCGACGCATACGGCGGGCCGCTAACCGGAATCAACGTCGATGCGTTGGGATTATCTCCCAGGCTCAAGTCGACGAATCCCATGTTCTGCGGCAATTCGCCGCCATCAAATCCCACGCTCAAAAACTCCGGATCACGCTCAAGTACGTTGCCGGGAGTTCCGGTGTTGTGAACTCGATAGGCATAGACGTAACGCGCACCATTACTGGGATCGCTGCCTGGGAAACTGACGTTAAACATTCCCGGAGCATAGACGGCGTAGTCCACCTGGGCCATCATCGAAAGCGGAGGCACGGCCGTGGAGAAGTCTTCCGTTCCATGGAAGCCACTAATCGCATTCACATCGTCGGCGAGAATCGCCGAGAACGCCCTCGCGCCATACAGCATGACTGCGGCGGCAGCTATAAGAATCGTTTTCCGCGGGCTCATGTCCTCATCCTTCCTGTTGGATGTTTGGCGCGCCCTGCTGCGCCTTCGTTCTCTTGCAGCGCCTCTCCCATCTCCTTGAGCGCTGCCCTCTCTACCCTCAATCAGTCTAACATCAGTTGCCTCGCCGGCGAAGCCCAAGCATCAGGCATCCCATCGCCGCCAAGCCCAGTGTAGCGGGTTCGGGGATCGAATTGGAGCCGGGCGACGGCAGTGGAATCACCCACGTCGACTGGCCTGTATCGACCACTGTCGCAAATAGACTCTGCGGAATCCTCGAACTGGAGAAAGCCAGCCCGTAGGACTTGTCGTTTTGTGGGATGCCGGGGAACGTCCACTTGGCGCTGGTGAGCGGATTGAGAATCTGCGAGCTGGGGGCAACTCCACCGAGATCGTTAAATGATCCTATGGTGTCCGCCGGATCGGTCAGCACCAACTCAAACGAAGACACCGGCGCTGCGCCTGTCACGAAAATCTGATAGGCATAAGACAGTTCACCGGCCGTCGGCGTATAGCCGGCATACGGGAACGTGCCTGGGTTGAAAACAGCCCAGTCCACGAATCCTTTCAGTGTGCCACCGTTATCAAATGGAGTGCTGCCACTTGAAAAAGTCCCAGCGCTTGCAAGTGGGCCGGCTTGCGCCCAAGTGGAAATGAAGAGCCCCACAATTACGGCCACCCAAGACGACCGCGCCATCGTTGCCCTCATGTTTGCTCCTCCGCTGATGCAATCCTTCCACCGCCATTGGACGCCATGCAGCAGCGCCGATCATTTCGGCCTGAACTACTTGATCCTGGTCCAATCTGGTGGTGGTCGCCGTAGAAATGACCCGGCGCGCCCACTGAAACGGCTGCCCTCATTGATCTGACCTTTTAACCCTCACATCCGTGATACATCTGCGGAAACGGTCCAGATCGAACAGCCCTCACTCTCCCCGCAATCTACCACGGGTCGTCTGGTTGGTCAAATAAATCACAGTTTTTGATTGCATTCCGCACACTCCATGTCTTGATAGTCGGTTTTCCACCGATGTATAGGACGCCAAACGGGCTTAACCATTGTCCGCAGTATAACTTAAACCCCACCCATGCTTTTTTTGAACTCACTTCATACTTGTAAATTGTCATCCCTGGGGTACATTACCCATGGTCGGCGTTCGCCGATCGCCGGAAGAACACTGGGATTGGGACGAGCGGGAGGCGGCTCGCGCATTGAAAGGCGCAGGCGGTGCCATTCCCATGTACCAGTAGCATCACCTACTACCTGCCCTTCGCTTTGGCTTTTGTGAAAGGAGCGCCCTGTGCGCTGTCGGTCAGCATTTTTAATCAGCACCAATGGATTCAGTCTCGCCGCGCTCGCTTCTTTCCTTCTCCTGGCGAGCGGCTGCGGCGCTAAGAGTTGGCTCGATCAGAGCGAGCTGTCCCGAAATCAGGGCGGCCGGCTCGTCGTGCCCATCCTCACCAGCATCGATCCCATCGATGAAGCCGAAACCGAATTCGTCGGCTCTCAGGAGGTCAAACCCGACGACCTGCGGGTATTTGCCACCGACTACGTCATCGGCCGCAACGACCTGATCACTGTTTCCGTCTTCGACCTGGTCAACGGCGGCATCGAATCCGTCCGCACCTCGCGCGTCAGCGAAACCGGCATGCTCAGCCTTCCCGGAATGCCCGACCCGATCAAAGCCGCCGGACTCACCGAAGCCGACCTCCAAAAGGCCATGGTCCAGGCCTATCGCGAATCCGGCATTCTCCAAAAAGCGCAGGTTTCCGTTCAAGTCGTCGAAGCCCGCGGCCGCACCTTTAATATTACTGGTGCTGTCACTCGCGCCGGCCAATATGTGATCCTCGAATCCGACTTCCGCCTCCTCAATGCAATCATTCAGGCCGGCGGCGAGACTTTCCCCTCCGAATACCTCTACGTCATCCGCAAAGTCTCCTCGGAAAAGCCCAGCACCCGCCCATCCACCCAGGAAGAAAAGAAACCACCAACCACCATCCCCACTGTCGATCCCCTCGCCCCTCGCACCGAAGCTCCCGTTCGCTCAAAGCCCATTCTCGCCTTCGAAGAACCCGCCGCGCGCCCCCCCGAACCCGCAAAACCCGCCACCGCCGAGCCAACCTCCGATGAGCGCCGATTCATCTTCCTCGATGGCAAGCCCGTCCTCACCGATTCCAAGACCGGCCAACCCGTCACTCGCCCCGCCGATGCCGCCGATGTCCCCCGCATCCCCACCACCCAGCCTTTCACCGACATCACCATCTCCCAGCCCGCATATGAGTTTGGCAGCTCGCTGGGCAATGACGAGCAGCGGGTCATCCGCGTTCCTTACAAAGAACTCCGCAACGGCGACCTCCGCTACAACATCGTCGTCCGTCCCAACGATGTAATCATCGTTCCCCTCCCCACCCAGGGCTTCTATTACATGGGCGGCCATTTCCAGCAGCCGGGTGTGTTCAACCTCACCGGCCAGAAAATCACCCTCAAGCAGGCCGTCATCTCCGCCCGCATGCTCGACGGCTATGCGATTCCGAACAAGACCGACGTTATTCGCCGCATCGGCGCTGATAAGGAAGTGTTCGTCCGCGTGGACCTGGCGCGCATTTTCGAAGGCCGCCAGCCGGACGTTTTCCTGAAGGCCAACGACGTGGTTCAGGTCGGCACCGACTGGTACCCGCCGTTTTTGGCCGCTCTTCGTGGCGCATTTAGACTGACTTACGGCTTCGGATTCCTCTACGACCGCAATTACGCGCCTCAGCAGAAGCTCCAGCAGTAGTGAACTGCTTTGCGCGGATGGTCGTATCTGAGGAGGGTTCATGCACGGTAGAGCATCCGGGGCCACGTGAATTGTGCCACTGGCAACTTGCTGCCAGTGCATCGGCTATCGGTGAGTCAGGGGACTTTTGAACAAGGCAGAAACGACGATATGAGCGAGCTATCCGTCTTGCCAGGCGTTCAATACGCCGGTTCGAGCGATGAGAAACCTCGAACCTATCTCTCTCTCTCCACCGACGCGTGGATGCGCATCGGCGTGCTCGCGCTTTTGATGATCGGCCTCTTCTGGCCCAACCTCCGCCGCCTCTGGCTCAAAACCAATCCCGTCACCGGTGAAGCCAACTGGGGCCATGCCTTCTTCATCCCCCTCATCGGCCTCTACTACCTCTATCTCAATCGCGATGCTCTCCTCAAAGCCCGCGTCCGCACCTCTTACATCGGCCTCATCATCATGCTTGGCGGCCTGCTTCTTTTCGCCTACGGCATCTGGCCCGGCCAGAACGATTTCGTCAAAGATTTTGCGATGGTCGTCACCCTCTTCGGCCTCGTCGCCCTGATGTGCGGCTGGGAGGTCATGAAGATCGCCTGGTTCCCAATTGCCTTCCTTATCGCCGCCCTCCCCTGGCCCGGGCTGGTCTATAGCTGGGTTGCCCTTCCTCTTCAGCAGATCGCCGCCGCCGCCGCCATCAAAGTCCTCAACCTCGTCGGCGTCGAATCCTACCGCGAAGGCACCAAGCTCATCATCGTCAACGGCCTCAAAGTCCGCGTCCTCAATGTCGCCGAAGCCTGCGCCGGCCTCAAATCTCTGATGACCTTCATCTCCGTCGGCGCTGCCGTCGGTTTCCTCTCCAGCCGCGCCACTTGGCAGAAGATCCTCATCACCCTCTCCGCCATCCCCATTGCCATCTTCTGCAACATGATGCGCGTCACCGGCCAGGGGATCATCGATCACTATTGGTCCGAAAAACTCTCCGAAGGCTTCGCCCACCAGTTTGTCGGCATGGTCATGCTCATCCCCGCTTTCTTCCTTATCCTGCTCGTCGCCTGGATACTCGACAACATTTTCATCGAAGAGGCAGACAAGCGAGCCCTCCCCGCCCCCGGCTCGCGCAGCACACTCATCGAAATCCCCCGCACCACCGGCCCCAAAAGCCCTCGTGCTCCGTCCGCACCCGCTGCAAGACCCGAACAACCCGCTCCCATCACCGCGCCCATAATCACTCAGGCAGCACCAGCTCGATCTGCCCCCGCGCCGGCCCCCAGACCCGCTGCCGCTGCCAAACCCGCCGCTGCCAAACCCGCCTCTGCGACCAAACCCGCCCCACAGAATCCCGCTCCCGCGGCCAAATCCGCTCCCCAGCAACCCGCCCCTGCCGCCAACGATCTCGCCGCCGCCACTCAACGTCTCACCTCCGCCTCCATTCGCCGCCCCCGCCCTCAACCCAATCCGCCCAAGCCCCAGGAGGGAAAATGAGCCACGACATCACCGACAACCCGATCACTCCTCCTCCCGCTCCGGCCAAAGACCACCTGCGCCCCTTCCGTCACTCCGGCTTCCTCATCGCCGCCGCCGTTTTGCTGGTCGCCGCCATCGGCCTCAACGCCTCCGTGCAGTTCCTTCAACTTCACTTCAAGAAAGAAGCCGTCCCCCTCCGCAAATCCTTCTCCGATCCCTCGGCCATGCCCCAGGTCATTGGCCCCTGGGTCCAGGTCGCCCGCGAAGACACCCTCGACGCCGACATGCTCGCCTCGCTGGCCACCAATGATTTCCTCTTCTGCTATTACGTCAATTCCAAGGAACTCGGCCTCAATCCGCACGACATCCAGAAAATGATGGAAGGCAAAAACGTCCTCGAGCAGAAGATGGAGCTGGGAAAACTCCAGCGCCGCAAGCCCACCGCCATCCTCCAGTTCACCCTCGCTTATTACACCGGCAAGGCCGACACCGTCGCCCACATCCCCGAGCGCTGCTACGTCGGCGATGGCTTTGATCCCATCAATCCGCAGACCGAAAAGTGGCGCATCGGCGATCAGACCCTCGAAGTCCGCCACATCACTTTCGAAAATCAAACCGGCAATCGCATCCCCTGTAACGTCGCCTATTTCTTCCACACCAACGGCCGCTATGAGAGCGATTCACTGAAGGTTCGCGCTACTTTGCAGAACCTCTTCGCACGGTACGGGTACTACACCAAGGCCGAGTTGATGTGCATGGCCTCCGACCGGACGGCCTCGCAGCAGGCGATGCAGGATTTTCTCGCCCAGGCGCTGCCAGCGTTTGAGGCGGCTTTGCCGGACTGGAAGCAGTATCAAGGGAAGTAGGGTGGGCACCGCCCACCTTTTGCGTTCGCTGCTGGTTTTTGAGGGCATCATGGCACAGTAGGGCATGCTTCAGCATGCCGCCTCTTTTGAGGGCATCATGGCACGAAGAGTTAACAAAAAATTTCTGACCATTCTGTCGTTGGTCATCATGGGCGGCCTGCTGGCGGCGGTTGCGCTTCCCAAGATGCTCCGCAAGGCCGACACCGGCATCCTCTGGGAACGCGCTGACAAGCAGCTCGCCCTCGCCCGCGAGCAGAAATCCGCCGAGCAGTACAAAATCGCCAAGGAATATTACGTCAAGGCCTACCGCGCTGATCCCAACAACGTCGAAGGCATGCTCAAGTACGGCGACATGCTCCACGAGCTGGCCCGCTATGACCTGGAAGAAGTCGGCAAGGATGTGCAGGCCTGGGAACGCACGCTGGAAATCAATCCCAAGTACGTCCCCGCCCTCGAGCGTCTCGTCGATGCCTACATGGAGCTCTGCCGCCTTCAGCCGGTTCCCGAAGCATTCAAGCGTCTGAGCGACCGCGCGGCCGCGCTTCATCGTGCCCAGGAAGACAACGTCAAGGCCGAGGCCTACGAGCACATCGGCATCGTCGGCGCATGGCTCAGCGGCGCGCCCACCAGGGAATCCGAGATCGAGCTCTCCGTCGCCAAGCTCATCGACCTGGCCAAGCTCAAATCAGACGAAGTGGAAATCCCCTGGCACGTCGCCAAGGCCGACCTTCGTCTGGCGTATAACCGCGCCAGCTCCAATGATCCCGACGCCGCCAAGGCCCTTCGTGAACAGGCCGTCAAGGTCTTCGAAGATGCCATCAAGGCCCAGCCGCAGAGTGCCGCCCTGGCCTACCGCTATTTCCAGATCAAGCTTTCGCTGATTGATCCCAAGCTCGAAGGCCCCGCCGAGCAGAAGGAGCTCGATCGCCTTCAGGGACTCCTCGACAATGCCCGCACGCTGGCCAAACCCGACGCCCAGGATTATGTCGATATCAATCTCGCCTCCGCCGTCCTTCTCGCCCAGCGCGGCAAGCCGGCCGAGGGCGAAAAGCTCGTCGAGGAGCTCCTCAAGCAGCGCCCCGATGATCAGCGCGTCCGCTTTGCCATGACCAGTTACTGGCGCGGCACTCCCGAAAAGCGCCAACAGGCCATCGAGCTGCTCTCCAGGCCCGTCGGCGATGATTCCAACCGCACCGGTTTCCGCGCTCTGACGGTTCGCGAGCTGGAATTCCGCCGCCAGACCGAGTTGGCCGAGCTTCGCCTGATTACTTATGACGACACTCCCGTCAAAGACCGCCCCGCCCTCCGCGAGGCCATCGAGCAGTCCTATCGCAACGCTATCGGGATCTTCTCCGAAGAGGACCGCCCCGCGCTGCTGAAGCTCAAGGGCAAGATGCTCCTCCTCGACAACGACCGCAAATCCACCGTCGAGGCCATTCGCGCCATGCGCGCCGCCTACGACAAGTTCGACCAGCGCCATTACGTTGACGTCGAGCTTACCCAGCAACTCGCCCGGCTCTATTACCTGGTCGGCGAGACCGGCCAATACAAGGCCCTCCTCCAGCGCCTGATCGAAGTCCGCCCCGCCGCCCACCAGGCCCGCAAGGCATTGGTCACCCTCCTCCTCCGCGAGCGCTTCTTCGATGAAGCCAAGAAGCACATCGAGTACCTCGAGCAGAACCTCAAGGATGATCCCGATTCGGTCCGCCTGCGCGTTGCCTACCTGCTGGGCATCGGCGACCTCAAGTCCGTGACGGCCATGATCAACAGCATGTCCGAAGCCACCCCCCAGCAGAAGATGGTCAAGGCCGCCGCCCTCCAGGTCTCCGGCGATAATGACCGCGCTGAAAAACTCCTGCTCCCCCTCGTGAAGGATGAGGGAACGAAGAATTTCGAGGAAACCGGCGCCTGCCAGATGCTCGGCCGGCTCTACGTGAAGACCGCTCGCAAGGAAGACGCCGCCAGGCTTGCCGACGACGTGCTGGCCAAAAAACCCAAGGATCCCTTCTTCCGCGTTCTCTCCCTCGCCGCCCGCGATAAGGCAAATCCGGAAGAGCTCAACAAATTCCGCGAAGAGCTCAACCTCGACATCGCCGACCCCGTCGCCCGCCAGCTTGAGAACTACTGGATGCAGCGCCAGCAGAACAAGCCCGCCGCCGACCTGGAGAAGATGCTCGTCCAGCTCGATCAGAAAAATCCCAACGACGGCAAAATTCTCGAGACCCTCTTCAACCACGGCATCGACTTCGGCAACCTCAAGCTCGTCGCCGACGCCACCGAAAAGCTCGCCAAACTGAATTGGGACCAGGCCGACGGCCTCTATTTCCGCACCCGGCTGCTCATGGCCCGCCGGGATGGCGAAGCCGCCCTGCAAACCGCCATGCAGATGTCCCGCCGCCTCCCCGAGTTCTCCCGCACCTGGGTGGTGCTCGGCCAGGCCCAGCAGCTCAACGGCCAGTACGAATCGGCCGTCTCCAGCTTCAATAAAGCCCTGGAAATGCAGTTGGACAATTTCGACGCCCTCCGCGGCCTTGTCGAATGCCAGGTCGAGCTGCGCCAGTTCAACGAAGCCAAAAAGCTCCTCGCTCGCGGCGCAAAAACCCAGAACCCCGCCTACTTCGTCGAAGTTGCCAAACGCCTCCAGGAATTCACCGGCGATCCCAAGTCCGTCACCGCCTCCCGCGAGGAAGACCTCAAGCAGAGGCCCGAGGTGCTCCCCGTCTGGCTCGCCCTGATCGACAATTACGTCCGCGTCGCCGACATGAGCGCCAAATCAGACCCCAAGGCATCGCAGGATTATCTCGCCAGGGCCGAGGCCAGGCTCAAGGAAGCGCTGGTCAAGTGGCCCGATGACACCAGCATCTACGGCCGGCTCGCCGACGTTGAAGCCCGCGCCAACAAGCCCGCCGAAGGTCTCAAAGTCCTCGAAACCCTCGCCGCCCGCGACAAGTGGAAGGACAAGCCCGAGCCTCAGCTCATGCTCGCTTCCTACTACATGTCCCTCCCCCCGTCCCTGGCCGCCGATGCCACCTACGCCGCCAATGTGGCCCACGCCGAGACCGCTCTCCAGGCCGCCCTGGCCAAAGTCCCCGGCAACATCGCCATCAGCCAGCGCATCATCGACTTCTATCTCCAGACCAATCAGGCCGAGAAGGCTGTCAGCCTCCTCATCGAAATGATCCGCACCAGCAACGAACCCTCGCTCCGCCAGCGGCTCATCGAGCTTCAGGTTGCCATGGGCAGGCACAAGGAAGCCGAGTCGATGCTTCAGTCGGCCCTCCAGGCCCGGCCCGACGATGTCTGGCTCATCTCCCTCATGGGCTTCGTGCGCATGTCCGGCAAGGACTATCGCTCCGCCGGCGAATACTTCGACCGCGCCCTCAAGATCAAGCCCGATTATGCCCTCGCCCTCTACTGGCGCGGCGTGATGAAGAACACGACCGGCGACGTCAACGGCGCACTGGTCGATTTCGAGCAGGCCCGCAATCTCGTCCCCAGCAACGTCGACTTCCACGTCGCCCTCGCCGATCTCTACACCTCGCGCAATCAATTTGACGAAGTCGTCCAGGAGCTGGAGGCGGCCGTCAACCTCGCGCCATCCCGCAACGACCTCCGCGCCCGTCTCCTTCAGGTCCACCTCGACCGCAAGCAATGGACCTCGGCCGAGAAAATCCTCAAAGAGGTCAAGGAGAACGCCGATCTCAACAAGATTCCCCTCTGGTGGAAGCTCGAGAGCCAGATGTGGCAGATGCGTGGCGATCCCCTCAAGGCGCTCGACTCCATCGAACAGGCCCTCAAGCTCAATCCGCAGGACCAGGATGCCATTCAGAACCTCCTGAAGATCCTCATCGACTCGCGCAACCCCGAGGGCTATCGCCGCGTCATCATCCTCACCGACGAATTCCTCCAGAAACAACAAGCTCGTCCCTGGTGGATCTACAATTCCCGCGGCACCGCCCGCGCTGCCCTCAAGCAGCCCGCCGAAGCCGCCGCCGAGTTCGACAAGGCCCTCAGCGCTGTCGATGCCTCCGCAACTCCTCCCATCCCCATCGATCCCAAAACCGGCCAGCCCGTCCGCCCCCCGACCGATGCTGAAATCGCCCGCTTCGAAGTTGCCGCCGACATGTACGCCGACGGCCTGGTCGTGAGCATGCTCCAAAACATCGGGCCGAAGGTGACCGAGGAGAAGCTCAAAGACCGCCGGGCCGCCCGCTGGGAGATCGAGCAGACCCAGGTCTACATGGCCGAGCGCGACTGGCAGAAGCTGGTGACGCTCCTCGACACCATGCTCTCCGAGCCCAGGTTCTCCCAGTTCCGCGATCACCAGCAGATGCGAATCTTGCGCGTCAGCGGCCAGGCCTATCCCGCCGCCAGCGCCACCATTCCCGGCACCTATGAAAAGGGCATCGCCCGCTGTCAGGAATATATCGAGAGGCTCAAAAAGGTTAATGCTCCGCCCTTCACCCAGGTCGAGGCCCTCAACAACCTCGCCAGCCTGATCGCTGAAAACCCCAAGGGTCCGAACCCGCAGGAGGCCTCGCAGTACAGTAAGAGGGCCTACGTGATCATGAAGGAGAGCAACAACTTCTATCCTCATATCGCCGACACCCACGGATGGATTCTTGTGCTCAACGGACAGGTCGAAGAGGGCATCGAAGTCCTTCGCACCGCCACGGCCGCGGGGCAGGGCAACCGAATCCCCGCCGAAGCCTTCTATCACCTGGGCGAAGCCTACCTCAAGAAGTCCCTTAACGAGGAAGCCCTGACCAACCTCGAGCGGGCCCTCCAGATATTCGATGAATCAACCAAGAAGGGCGTTTTCGTCGATCCTGACCTGAAGACCAAGGCCGATGCCGCCATTACCAGGGCCAAGAACAAGGGCGCCGCCGCCGTGGCCCCGTAACCGGTTGAACAGTACCTGCGGGTCTTGCCGCCCGCCGTCGGGAGAAAAGCATTTGTAGGGTCCGCTTTGGCGGACCGCAGTTGGAGAAGAATCGTATGACGACACTGCCTCAAACCACACCGCTTCGAGCACCGCTGCCGCCGGCTCCACCCATTGGCGTGCCGCACGCGGCACACATGGCCGCCCCGCCCACGAGCGGAATGAGCGGGTCCGACGTCTGGCGCGTCATTCGCGCCCACTCGCTGCTCATCATTATCTTTGTGGCCCTTTCGGCGGTGGGCGGATATTTCCTCAACGGCTTCCTCCTCAATCACTTTCCCAAGTATGAGGCCGTCGGGCTGGTGAAGGTCGATCCCACCATCGTCCTCGACCTGGTGAAGGACCGCACCAACGAGCTGGGCGAGACCCGTCTCATTTCCGAGCTGCGCACGCACGTGCAGTTCCTCCAGCACGATTCGCTCTTCTCCTATGTCCTCTCCAAGGAAGGCCGCATCCGCGACACCAAGTGGTTCGCCAGCTTCAAGACGGTCAAGGATGGCAAGGAAGTCCCCGATCCCCGCGCACTCAAGGAAGACCTTCAGAAGTATCTCCACGTCAACGCCATCGCCGATTCGCAGCTCGTCCGCGTCAGCTTCGAGGGCTCCGACCCGCGCGACTGCAAGACCATCGTCGAAGAAATCGTCAATGCTCACCTGGCCCGCGAATGGGCCAAGGCCGAGAACAGCTTCAACCAGCGCACCAAGGCCCTGCGCGACATGAAGGATGGTTACGAGCGCCAGCTTCAGGTCGTCTCCGGCCGCGTCCGCGAGCGCCAGGTCACCCTGACGCAAAAGGGCATGGGCGGCGGCGGCAGCAACAACCAGGTCTCCTACTTCGGCTCCAAAGAAGCCGAGCTTCGTGAGTTGATCGCGACCCAGCTCAAACTGGGTGCGGAAGCCAGCAAGGATCGCCACAAGTTCGAATTCATCGCCGCACAGATTCAGCGCGGCGAGACGCTCTCGGAAGTCGAGCGTTTCATTGAACAGGATCCCACGGTCGCGGGTCTCAGCCGCGAAGTCTATGGCCTGGAAATTCAGCGCGACCTCAAGAAGGCCACCCTCGGCCCGGAGCACAAGGACATCCAGGCTCTCAACCAGCTCATCGACATCAGCCGCCAGAAACTCGAAGACCGCCGCCAGGAGCTGCGGCTCAAGATGCGCGAACAATTTTTCGAGATGGTCAAGGGAGAGGCCCAACAGTCGGCCACCGATTACGAGGGCATGACCAAGCAGGTCAATGACCTCAAGAACGAATTGGCCCAGCTCAGCCGCGAAATGGCCCTGTTCATGATCGATCAGGATGACGAGAAGGGCCTGCGCGACGTCAAGAACGAAGTCGAGAACAAGCTCCGCGACATGACCCTGACCATCAATCCTTCCAGCCTGGCCCGCATCGACTGGGGCGCCAAGCCGGAAATTCCCGAGCTGCCCAACTTCCCCAAGCTCCCCCTGACCATGACCGCCTCGATCATCCTCGGCCTGGGCCTCGCCCTGGGCATCGCCTTCCTCCGCGAGTTCCTCGACGACACCGTCCGCACTCCACGTGACGTTGCCCGCGTCGGCCAGATGAACCTTCTGGGCATCATCGCCGATGAAGGTGATGATCCTCAGGCGGCCGACGCCAAGCTGCCGATCTTCGACGCTCCACACTCGCTCACGGCCGAGCAGTTCCGCCAGGTGCGCACGCGCCTGTCGCACGCCACGCCGCTGGATACGACGCGCAGCATCATGATCACCGGCCCCAGCCCGATGGATGGCAAGACCACCGTCGCCGCCAATCTGGCCGCCGGCCTGGCGCTCAACGGACGCAAGATCCTGCTGGTCGATGCCAACTTCCGCCGGCCGGAATTGCACCGCCTCTTCGGCTTCGCCAATGGCAAGGGCTTCAGCGACGTCCTCAATGGCGCATGCCCCTTCGAGGAAGCCGTGCATCCCACTCACATTCCCAACCTCTCGGTCATGACCAGCGGCCCCAAGCCGATGAACCCGACCGAGCTCTTCGAGAGCCAGCTCCTCACCGACTTCATCGAGCGGGCCCTGGAGGAGTACGATCACATCCTCTTCGATTCCGGCCCGTTCCTGATCGTCTCCGAAGCCCAGGCGCTGGCGCCCCGTGTTGACGGCGTGGTCACCGTTGTCCGCGCCCACGCCGAGAGCCGCGGCCTGCTCCTGCGGATGCGCGACAGCCTCCGCCAGGTCAAGGCCGAACACATCGGCGTCGTCCTCAACGCCGTCCGCGCCCGCGGCGGAGGCTACTACCGCAGCAACATCAAAACCTTCTACCAGTACCAGAACGGCGACTGATCGCCGTGCCTCGGGCGCCCCGCCCGAGATGAGCAAAGTTTCCCAGAAGCGCTGGACCCCACGTCCAGCGCTTCTTTTATACGTATAATCAGAACCGTGCCGTCTGATCCCACCCCTCATGATGACGACATTCCCACCGCCGAAACCGCCGGCCCGGTGATTCCCAACTACCGCACCGCCATCGGCACCGCCTGGGTGACGCTTGGGAGATACCGCCTGATTGAAGCACAACTGGCGCTGGCGAAGCTCCAGAGCGAAGGAATTCCCTGCACTCTCGCGGATATCAATGCCGCCGCCATGAACATTCCCCACCACACCGACGTCAAGCTCCAAGTGATGCCAGATGATCTGGAACGCGCGACTACGATCCTCAAGCAGCGCACGCCGCTTCCAGCCGGCGATGAGGATGAGGAATATTTCGAAGAACCCTGGAGATGCAGCCACTGCCGCAAGACGAATATCGGCTATGTCCCCCTCGTCCCCCATCTGCTCTACCTCTCCCTTCTCCTTCTCGGCCTCCCGTTACTCTTCATCTCCCGCCGCAAACGCTGCAACGACTGCGGCCACACCTGGGCCGAGTGATTCCTCCTCATTTCTGAACCCGCAAAACCCTAAACCGCCGCCGGCGCTGGTGCTATCAGCGGCCGATCGTTCGCGGCGGCCTTGCTGCCGCGCGGAAGTCCGATGGTCCGCGCCGTGATCTTGTCCTGAAGCCGCATGATCCCCTCCATTAGCGCTTCCGGCCGCGGCGGGCATCCCGGCACATACACATCCACCGGCACCACCAGATCCACGCCCTTCACCACGTTATACCCATACTTGAAATACGGCCCGCCACCCACCGTACACGCCCCCATCGCGATCACGTATTTCGGGTCCGGCATCTGGTGATACAGCCGCTTCACGCGAGACGCCATTTTGTAATTCACCGTCCCGGCCACAATCATCAAATCGCTCTGCCGCGGCGTGGCCCGAAACGCCCCCGCCCCAAATCGGTCCAGATCAAACCGCGACGCCCCCACGGCCATCATCTCAATGGCGCAACACGCCAGCCCGAACGTCATCGGCCAAAGCGAGTTTTTCCGGGCCCAGTTGATGGCAAAGTCAATGCTGGTTACCACCAGGCCTTCTTCGAATCTATTTTCTATCCACGACATGGGTGCCTCTCATTCTGTTGTTTATCCCGCGGCCCGGGTCGGCAGCGTGGCCTGTAGCGGCCGCTGCTGCCGGGCGAGGCGGCTGACGTTCAGGATCGAAAACCCAATCAGCCGGCCCTGCTCGTCGATTCGCTCCATCACCGCATCATCATCGGTCTCCCGCATGATGCCATGTGCGTCCGAGAACAGCACTTCGAGCAAATCGCCTTCGGCATCAAACCACACCTTTACGGTTTCGGCCATAGGATCAGTCCTAGGCTAATCTTATTGCCTTCATTCCACCCTTCAACCTAGATTCCATCTTTTCCCTCCTTTCGCACAATCGTCACCGTTACAAACCCGCTGTTGTCGCCGCGGAGGGAATCATTCATCCGCATGCTCAAATTTCCGTCCGCCTCGACGGAGATGGTGGTTCCCGTGTCGATGCGATAGACCTTGTCGCCGATTTTTCCCTCCAAATATGCGCCGCCGGCGTTGCCGGCTGGGCCGTAGGTGGAGTTGTTCTGATTGACGTTGTGCGACCACGCCCCAGTGGCCGTGATGTTCAGCACATCGCCACTTCTGACGCGGAGGAACTCAGTCCAGTCATCTACCGCATTCACCTGGACCACAACTTTCCCGCCGCTGCGGAACATGCCGCGGGCCACCTCCTGCTCGGCTTGCTTTTTGGCGGCATGAAGTTTCGCCACCGCCGCGGCATCGCCCTGGGCTGCCTTGAGCGCCTCATCCAGGTCGCGGAGCAGGTCCAGATTGGCCGCCACCAGCGCCCGATCGAATGCATCCTGCGCCTGGTGAACAACCTTGTCGCGTTTCTCGAACGCGGACAATTTTGCCTCGTCGGATGGCGCTTTGGTCCTGGCCTCACTGGGCCTGGCGTCGATGGCCGGGCTCTTCACACCCGCCACCTGCGTCATGTGCAGCTCCCGGGCCGCGAGGTCCACCCGGCAGATGAAGTTCCGCAGGAAGGTGCCGCCGAGCAGGTTCATTCCCGCGACGTTGGCCGGATAGACAACACATTCCACATCATCCACGGAAAACTGCCCCAGCCGCACGCTCTCCAGCGTCACCAGCCGGCCCTCGGCGGGCTTGCCATCGGCCAGCACCATTTTGATCACCGGGTTGCTCTTATCGATCTTCAGGCCCAGCTTCCGTGCTGAATCGGCCGTGAGGGTCATCGATGCAGCGCCCGTATCCACCACCATCTGCAAGGTGACATTGCCGTTGATGGTGACGTTGGCCTGCGGAACTCCACCCTCGATCGCCAGCTTGATCACCGCCTCGCGCACCATCTCCCGCAGCTTGCGCACTCCGGGCAGTTCCGAGGTGAATTGCGATGACGGCCCCAGCCGCATTCGCAGCCCGCCGCGCTGATTGATGGCCGCCAGTGCGGTTTTGATCTCCTCGTCGGCGGCCAGCGCCTCATACTGAACGGCCAGCGCCTCCATTTTCCCGGCCACGTCGATCACACTCTTGATGTAGTCATCGCTGGGATCGCCCAGCTTGCTCAATTCCTTCTCGCGGGCCTCGGCATAGCGCGCCGCCTCCAGCCGCGTGGCATCCAGCTCGCGGAGACGGCCGACGATCTGGTTGTATTTAAACGCGCCCTGCTTCCTGGCCGCCTCCAATTGTGGGTTCAAATCCGCATAGTCACGCGTGCATTGCACATACGTCGCCGTGGCCATCTGAATCTCCCGCTCCAGCTTCATCCGTTTGGCCGCATTCTCATCCACCCGGAATTTGGCCGCCCGCATCAGCCGCAGCTTCTCCGGGAGCTTGATGTCACCATCGAGGAGATAGAACGCGCCGACCTTGGTCAGCGCTTTGGCCTTGAGCACCTCCTCCGGCGTCGCGGCGGCCGCGTGGGCGAGATTGGCCAGGGCGAAGGCGGCCAGAAGGATCAAGATCAGTTGACGAGTCATGCCCCACCTCAAATAATAAAACGTCACAGCTCGAAAATGGCCGCCCAAGTATATCAGTCGTCAGGCGCATCCGCCCATTTTGCACTCCATAAGACCATCTCTATCATGCCGGCATGACTCTCCCTAACCGCGATCGCGCCGTCGTCGATATCGCCAAAGTGCGCGATTAATTGTGTTGCGGGGAGAGGCTGTGCCCCGCCTCACCAGTTGTTGCGTGTAGTCATCAAAGAGATCACGACCATGACCGACCCAATCAAACTTCTTGACCCCGTCGCCTTCACCGAAGACCTCCCCCAGCACGCCCTCCGCCGCGGCCAGGTCGGCACCGTCGTCGAAGTCCTACCCAACGCCTTCGAAGTCGAATTCGCCGACACCGACGGGCAGGCTTACGCCATGCTCGCCCTCCGCCCCGACCAGTTGATGCGCCTGCACCACGAGCCCGCCCGCGCTGCCGGCTGATACGCCCGCTCCTGGCGTTGCGCACTCGGTGATTATAAAAAATGTTTTTTGCGCCTTTCTCCGCAAATCCCCCAATCCCGTTGCGCCCCCCAACCAAAATCACCAAATTTCCGCGCAACAACCCCCTATATATAGAGGAGGTGTTTTTGATGATCGAAGCGTTCGTCCATTCCGCGCCCCCCGCCCTCACCCGGCCATCGGCCCAGCGCTCTCCCTCCATCCTCACCTTCCCACGCCCTCCCTCCTCCCCAGTTCCATTCTCAACTGCAAAACGAACCCAATTCCATCACCCCCCTCACAAGTCGCCATCAAAATGGATCACACAGAACCGCAAAGTTCCGATCCGGTACCGAAAAGTACCGATCCGGTACCGGAAAGTACCGGTTTCCCCCCGGTTTTTTCGCCCTCAAAAACCACAACCTCAATTTCCTCAACACCTTATCAAGTCCACCCCTCCCGATACATTTTTTCTTCTCCCCAGCCCTCCAAACCTCGCACTTTTTGCCGCAACTCCGGCCCCCGGAACTTTCTCGCTGCAAAACGAACCCATTTCCCCTCCTCCAATCGCAATTCGCAACCCGCAATTTCCTCCCCAACTGGAAACCAAACCCCCTCGATGGTAGGAATTACCTCCTTAACCGGGAGACCGACTCCCTTACCCATCCTCCCAACCCCTCGAAAGGAAGGTTCCACATGACCCGCGATTACGATGAACGTGATTTTGAGCTCGATGAGGCCCCGCCGGCAGGTGCGGAAGGGCGGGCAACGGAGCGCGCTGATGACCGCGATGAGGATCGCGGCGAGGATGATCGTGGCGGGCGGGGGCGGCCGCGGATCGACAGTTTTGAGAAGATGAAAGTGTGGCAGGAGGCCCATGCGCTGACAATGAAGGTTTTCGCGGCGACGCCGAAGTTGCCGGCGGAACAACAGGCGGGGTTGGCGCTGCAAATTGAGCAGGCCGCGGTGGCGGTGCCCAAGAGCATCGCGGAGGGGTTCAAGCGGCGCGGGCCAAGGAACAAGGCGCATTTCTACAACATTGCCCAGACGTCGCTGGAGGGGTTGCGCTACTACTTTATTCTGTGCAGAGATCTGGGGTTTGATATTCCGTTTGAGGATCTGTCGTATCGGGGGGATCAGGTGGCGCGGATGCTGGATGGGCTGGTGCGATCAATGCTGCGGTAACAGCATTGGCAATGACGAATGAGGCTCCACCCCCTATGGGGGTGGAGCCTCATTGGCCATTGGTTATTTGGTGCGCCTCTGCCTCCCCTTCGCCCACACGCCCACACACTCCCTCCTCAACTCGCCCCCAATCCCCCCAAATGATTCACCACGCTCCTCCCCAGCGCCCGCAAGTCATACCCCCC
>DASYUA010000215.1:0-21758 GCA_036001665.1 Tepidisphaeraceae bacterium | reverse complement strand
GTGGCGGGTTGGGCGCTTCTACAGGAAGCTTCCATCCCGATACAGTTCGGATTCGGCGGCGCGGCTGATAGCTTTCTGCGAAGAAGGTGAAAGGCCGCGGAACAAGAGTGCGCCGGATGAAGCCGATGGTAGCCTGGCCCCGGCCGGCGAAAGCTGGCGGCTGCCAGGCGTGAAGCCTGGTGCTTCGGATTGATGGCGCAACGATGCGCCGAGGCGCGCGTGCTGTGAATATTGGGGGCGAGCTTGGTGATATTGCGCGACGGTATTGAAGGAGTTGGTTGTGAAGAGAGGCTTGGGACATCATCGCGGGTTTACGCTTGTCGAGTTGCTGGTGGTCATCGCGATCATTGCGATTCTGATTGCCATACTTCTGCCTTTGGTTATCGCAGCGAAGCGGCAAGCGGTGCAGGTTCAGTGCCAGTCCAACCTGCGGCAGCTTGGCGTGGCGATGACGATGTACACTCAGCAGTATGGTTATTTTCCTGCGGCCCAGATAACCACCAGTGCGCCGGCGACCTCTGTGCACTGCTGGCCGGTGCGATTGCGCAAGTTTCTCAATGGAAATCAGAAGGTATTTTATTGCCCGGCGCAAGCTCCGCCGTGTCAGTGGACGCAAGATTCGGGTGGATTGGCTGTTTATGCTGATGATTTCTACTCCCGGTTTGGATATGAACCTGGCGAGCGTCTCTTGATGGGCGGTCGTTCTCCAACCCTCAACACGCCCCAATCGAATGGGACGTATTTCAGCTACGGATTTAATCATGGTGGGGCCGCGCTATCATCAACAACCAGGAATCCGAGTGTGAGCGGCCCTGATTATGACGTGGATGGCAACAGAAGCGCGTATCCCTTCTACCGAAAAACGACCAATGTGAAATCTCCATCTGCTTTCATCCTAATTGCTGATACAAGCGCCGATGGTTGGGAGGATTTTTGGGTTGTTCGGCATATTGTTGTGGGTCCCGCGACACAGTCGGTTGCCACTATTCATCGCGGCGGCGCTAACGTGCTCTTCTGTGACGGACACGTTCAATGGTATTTGCAGCAGGAGATATCGGTGAAGTGGCCACCAGTGCCGGAGGAGGCAGCAAAGCAGCGGTTATGGAACGCGGATAATTTGGCCTCGGATCCCTCCTGGTAGGGAGCGAGGATGCTGCGGGAATTGCGGCAGCAAATAGAGCAACGGCGGGCTCCGCCTATGTGATTTTCGACGGAGCAAAAACTGAAAAGTCGTAATTGTGCGTTCGCCTGGGCGAACGTGAACGGAGATTTTCTATCCCCATGACGAGAAGGAGCGAACATGTTCTGGAACAAGAAAAGTTTACGCGTAGTGAAGGATGTGGCGCGGGCGACGGTGGAGCAGCTTGAAGCGCGAAGGCTTCTGAGCTTGCTATGTACTAATCAAGGCGCTTCTAACGAAATATACCAAATCCTGGGGGACGACAGCATTAACAATGTGATCACAGTCTATTGGGATAGCGTCAACACTCAGTTGTATGTGAAGGAAGGGTCCACCGAGGTATGCAGAGACATTCTCGGGGCAACGTCCGTTAAGATTTTTGGCGGCAATTCCACTAATCCAAACGCCACCTCGACGGGAGCCGACACGATCACCATCAACTCAAGTAACAACTATCAGGTGACCATTGTCGGACAAGATGGCAACGACACCCTCACCGGAGCGGGGGAGGTAGATTCCATCAGCGGCGGCAACGATGCAGACGTGATCGATGGAGGCGGTGGCAATGACAGTGTGTATGGTGACGCTGGGAACGATAGTGTCATTGGAGGATCTGGAGATGATACTATTTTTGGAGGAGATGGCAACGACACGCTCGGGGGCGCCAGCGCCGAAGGGGGCAATGACAGCATGGAAGGCGGGGCCGGCAGCGATTCCATCAACGGCGACGCCAATAACGACTCGATTTGGGGCGACTCCAACGGCGATGCGACCTACGGCGGGGCGGACACCATCTACGGCGGCACCGGGACGGACGTTGTGTTCTACGTCGGAAGAACGCAGAACCACAACATCAGCCTGGACAACACCAACAACGATGGGCAGGTCAATGGCTCGCGGGTGTCGGTTGAGAACGACAACGTGCGCGATGACATCGAGTACGTCCGCTCGGGGGATGGGAACGATTCGATCGTCGGCAGCAGCGGTGATAACTCCCTCAGCGGCGGCGGGGGCGATGACACGCTTCGGGGTTTGGGCGGGGCCGATACGCTGAGCGGCGATAATCACACCAACGGAGATTGGGCCGATTACGGCGAGCGCGCCTCGAACGATCCGTTGTGGCTGACCCTCGGCGACGGGGCCAATGATGGCAGCAACAGCGGAGGCGAGGGGGATAATATTGACGACTCCATCGAGCACATACTGGGCGGGGCCGGAAATGATTCAATCGTCGGCAACGGCAATTCTAACAGCCTTAACGGCGGCGACGGCAATGACACCATTTGGGGCGGTGGCAACAACGACTGGGAGCAGGGCGGCCAGGGTAATGATTCCCTCCTCGGCGAGGCGGGCGACGACACGCTGGCGCCGGGGAATGACACGACCGAGGGCACTGGGGCCTACTCCGACACCCTCAACGGCGGAACTGGAACCGACATGGCCGATTACAGCATTCGCACGGACAGTCTGGGCATTCATCTGGAGGATGATTCGGCCAACGACGGATCGAGCGGGGAAGGCGATTATATTGTGCAGGACACCATCGAAATCGTGAAGACGGGAAGCGGCAGCGACACCATCGTTGGCGGATCGGCAGACGAAGTGTTTTATGGCATGCAAGGCGGCGACAGCATCGTGGGAGGGGCCGGAAATGACACCATCTATGGAGATTCGGCGGATTCCCTCCCTTCAAGTGGCGGGGACATCCTGTATGGCGGCGCTGGCGACGACGTGATGTATGGCGGGGGCGGGTCCGACACGCTCTATGGCGAAGGCGATAATGACACATTATTCGACTACCTTCAAACCGCCAATGACCATGTCTTTGACTACTTAGATGGTGGGACCGGCACCGGCGATCAACTTGGTTTTGGCCACGACAGCACTGGCAATGACACGGAAGTGAATTTCCCGTGATGGTGGATTTGCGGTGTCGTTTTGGGGGCGGAGGGGCGAAGGACGTGATGGCGCGGGAGGTCGTATGTTGAAGCGTGTGGCGAAGAAAATCCGCAGTAGGCGCGGCGGCAAGGCCGCCGGCAAACGGCCAGCTCACCCCGTTATTCTCGTGGGAGGTGGCGGCTGGCTAGACGGTCGCGACGGACCAGGGCTCAACGGGCCCTGGCACGACTCAGTGCCGGCTTCGCTGGGCCTGATCGGTTTTATGGCGGTCCTCCGCGCGATAGCTTTTATCTTCACCCACGAGATAGCATCTTCGGGCAGGGGTATCTCGATTCTCTCCCCCGTCGGCGCGGGCGCAAGGTACATAAAAAAATGAAAAATGCCCGACCATGACCCGTTGGGGTTCTGGCGAGGACTGGAGGGAGGGGAAATGGGTTCGTTTTGCAATTTTATAGTTCGTGGTTGGGGGTTTGAGGTTCAGTGAAGGCAGGGAATCAACGCTGGGACGGCGGAGAGGGTGAAACGGGAGCATTTTGACTTCCCCCTTTCTGGTATTCGTTCTTGAAAACTGTCTATCTATACGTTGGAGATTGGCATTTGTTTGGGTGAAAATTCAGAAAATTCAGACGCGCACTCATACGCAGACGCGGGGGACACCCCCGCACTCCCGAAATCCGTCCTAGTTAACGTCACCTGCGGTGACTTACTGAAGGCAGTTCAATCCATGCGGGAGAAGAAGGGAGGTGCGGCGAGCCGCACCCTACAGGAGGGGATGGGGCGCGGAGGGCACCTTACGCGGGGAAGAGGGGCATGGGGAACCATGCCCGACGGGAGATGGGGTTGATGCTTCAGTAGTTAAGGAGCTGAATTTTCCGTGAGGGTTGGCGCGGGGGGTTTGAAGATCAGAGCCCGGTGGAGCCGGAGCGTTTTGTTTGGGTTGGAACAAGAATAGCCGCCCCCGCGGGGAGTCCTCCGGGGCCGCGGGGCCGGCTTGAATGAATTTGGGGTGGGGGTGGGGCCGGGTTAGGCCTGTTTGCCCTTGCGCTTGCTCATTTTCACCGCGATGTAGGCGATGAGGAGCACGCCGAAGAGGCTCCAGATGATGACTTGGAAGTTGAACATTGCGGTTTCTCCAGCGGCGAAGCGAACGGTGATGGTATCGGCTGATTTGTGCCGGGACCGAAGGGTGGGGAACAGCAGAATCTCGAAAAGGCACATCGGCCCGATAAAACGTGGGAAATTGCGGTTTTTGGGGGTGGCTTTCAACTTTTGACGGCTTTGGAGGGTAGCAGTAACATCGCAACTCAATATCCCCAAGGAGAAGAAACGATGGCTATTTCGGGCAGCAGCACTTCGCGTCGCAGTTTTGTCAAAAGCATGGTTTCAACGGCCGCGGCGGCGACGCTGGCAGCGCCGGCGATCATTCGGGCGGCCGACCCTACGGAGAAGCCGGAGGCGACCACGTCGAGCAAGGAAAAGCTGCGGCTGGCGTTCATCGGAACGGGCGGGATCGGCGGGATGCACATCGACGAGTTCTCCAAGCTGGGGATCGTGGTGCCCTGCTATTGCGATGTGGACAGCTCGCACTGGACCGAGGCCAAGAAGCGCTGGCCGGAGGCCAAGGGGTATCAGGACTATCGGGAGATGATTGACAAGGAGGGGAAGAACTTTGACGCGGCGGTGATCGGCATTCCGGACCATCATCACTATCCGGCGACGATCCTGGCGATGAAGGCGGGGAAGGCGACGTATACGCAGAAGCCACTGACGCACACGGTGTGGGAATCGCGGCAGTTGGCGCTGGCGGCCAAGAAGTACAAGGTGGCGACGCAGATGGGCAACCAGGGGCACGGCAAGGAAGGGTGGCGGCTGGTGTATGAGTGGGTTCGGAGCGGGGCGCTGGGGACGATCAAGGAAGTGCATTCGTGGACGAATCGTCCGATCTGGCCGCAGGGGATCAAGCGGCCGGATGGCGAGGACCCGGTGCCGGCGACGTTGAACTGGGATTGCTGGATTGGGGCAGCGCCGATGCGGCCGTATAAGAACGATACGTATCACCCGTTCAAGTGGCGCGGCTGGTGGGATTTTGGGGCGGGGGCGCTGGGAGACATGGCCGCGCACACGATGGATGGGATGTTCTGGGCGCTGGATGCGTTTGATCCGGTGTCGGTGGAGCCGGTGGCGATGGCGGACATGAATGGGGAGACGTTCCCCAAGAGCGGGGTGATGAAGTGGCACTTCGCGGCCAAGGGAGACCGGCCGGCGTTTGATGGATTCTGGTATGAGGGTGGGTTGAAGCCGCAGCGGCCGCCGGAATTGGAGGGGAACCGGAAGATGCCGGAGACGGGGAATTTGTTCATCGGGACCAAGGCGACGATCCTGATTCAGGGGGACTATGGGGACAGCCCGCGGATCATTCCCGAGACGAAGATGAAGGAGATCGGCAAGCCGCCGAAGATGCTGGAGCGCTCGCCGGGCAATTATGTGGAGTGGGTGAGCGCGGCCAAGGGGGAAAAGCCGCTGGATTATTGCAAGTCGAACTTTGGTTATGCGGGGCCGATGTGCGAGTGCATGATCCTGGGGAACATCGCGATGAGATTGGGCCGGAAGCTGGATTGGGATGGGCCGAATCTCACGGTGACGAACGTGCCGGAGGCGAATAAGTTTGTGAATAAGGAGTATCGGGACGGGTGGAAGTTTGAAATCTGATTCACGGGCGAGGCGTCCGTGCCACAGATCGAATCTGGCGAAAAAAGAAGCCCGCTTTGCAGCGGGCTTTTTTTTGAGGAGACAAGATAAAAGGGGATAGGTCCAATTAAAATTGGACCTATCCCCTTTTTCATCGGGACCCTGCTCATTTCTACCTGCTGCGTCGTCGCGCGAGGATCAGAAGAGCGGCGCTGGCCATAGACAGGAGCGTGGCCGGTTCGGGGATGATCGGCAGGGAGAGCGTGGCGGCCTGCATGGTGACGTTGTCGGCGGTGCCGAGGTCGGTGGTTTCGGTCCATTTGACGGTGAGGGTTTGGCCGAGGGAAGCGGCGGCGTAATCGAGGGTGTAGACGCCCTGCACGGTTTGATCGGCGGCTCCAGTGAGCACTAGCGAGAAAGCGGGGGCGCTGTTGTCGCTGAGCGTGGCCTGGAGGGTGCCGCTGGCGGAGAACTCGCCGATGTAGACCCTCAAGACGCGCTGGAGGAGATCGGCGGGAACGGTGAAGATAAATCCGCGGCCGGGGCCGTCGAAGTTGTTGACGTAGACGCCGCCGGGGGTGTTGGTGGCCGTGAGGGTGGGCGAGCCGTCGATCCAGGAATATTTGCTGGCGCTGTTGGTGAGGCGGACGACGGTGGTGCCGCTGCCGACGGTCGTGAAATTGCTGATCTGCGAGAGACCGGTGGCTTTGCGATTGACGTCGGTGGCGGTGTTGAGGCCCCAGTGAATCCAGTCGAGGGCGCCCTCGGTGGTGAGGTTGTTGCTTGCGGCTGGGGGCGCAACGCTGCCGGTGAGAATGGCGGCATTGACCTGGGCGACGGCGAGAATTCCCAGCGCAAAGAAAGCGGACGCCGTGCGGATGTTAGACATGACCTGCTCCTTTCAATTAAGACATGACTCACACAGAACCCCTGGATGTGGTGATACGGCAGTATTGTGATCAGAAGCAGACAACCATCGCAGCGCGAGAAATGGATGTTTTTGTAGGTGGGATCCGCTCGTCGGGTTGGCGGGCGCAAAAAGTGAGCTCGCCTCGCGGAGGCGTTCCAAGAAAGGACGCTGACGAATCAACCGTTGGGGCTGGCCGGGCGTATAAATTCGCAAGCACTCGTTGGTTGAATCAAGGTTTCGTAGGAATCACACATGAGAAAAATAACCTGGCTCCCCGCCGTTGCCGCTTCGCTTATGCTCACTGCTGCTCGCCTGGCTGCTGAGATTGAGGTGAAGGAGGATGCGAGCACGATTCGGATCGCGACGCCGGAGTTGAACGCGGCGGTGAACAAGAAGGGGTATGTGACGGGCATCGCGGCCGGGAGCCTGCTGGATAAGAAGAGCGGGTTTCATGATGCGGGGTATGGGCTGGACATTGTTGATTGGATCATGGAACCGGGGAGCGATGAGGCGTATCGGGATCAGCTCGATGCGGAGCTGGTTTACAAGTTCAACAATCCACTTCACGGGAAGACGGCCAAGCGCAGCATCGAGGGGCCGCAGATCTGCACGAAGGCGAAGGAGCTGGATCCGAAGGTGATCAGGGGGAGCGATTTTGTGGCGATCAAGACGCAGTTTAAGTATCGCACGGCCGCGCCGGGGAAGAAGGCGGGATCGACGTGGGAACAGACGATCGTGTTCCCGGCGGGGCAGCGGTATTTCATCTCGTCGGATCGGATGAACGTGGTGAATTCGAGCGAGGCGATGTTTTTCAGGCTGGATATGCCGGGGCACATCAAGCACAACAGAGGGGATACGTTCAGCGAGGTGTACCTGAGTTATGCGGGGAAGATTGCGGCGTCGGAATTTTTTGCGGAATTTGCGCCGGATGAGAAGTTCAACTATCGGCGGGACAAGAACAAGGCGCCGGAGCGTTTTATTCGCGGGTATCACCTGCGGGATGCGAAGGGTGGGAAGGAGGGGCCGTGGCTGGCGGGGATGACATTGAATCCGGAATCGGTTTACGAGGCGTGGTGTCACCAGCGGGGGTATGTGTGCATGATTGAGGAGATTGGGGGGAGGCCGATCAAGGCGGGAGAATCGTTTGGGGCGGCGTTCATCGTGGGGTATTTCGATTCGATTGACGAGATGGAGAAGACGTATGACAAGTACAGGGGGTTTACGGGGGTGGAGGCGAACGCGGGGGGGTGGAAGCTGGTGAATTGAATGCAGGTAGGGTTCGCTATGCGAACCGGTTCGCGAAGCGAACCCTGCATCGCGCGATACCCGCTTCAATTGGTTTTTATGGCGGGCAGATGAGATTCGATGCGGTGAAGGAGTTCTTCCCAGCCGCCGCCCTTGAGCAGGTAATCACTGGCGCCCAGCTCGGTAGCGCGATCCATCAGGCGTTGGTCGGAGAGGCCGCTGTATATAATCACCTTCACATCGTGGACCATTTCGTCATCGCGGATTTTTTCCAGGAGCTCGATGCCGTCCATTTCGGGCATGCCGACGTCCAGAAGCAGCAGGTCGGGCTTGTGGTCGCGCAGAGATTCGACAGCGCCGCCGCTGCGCAGGAGACAATCCACCTCGTGGCCGGAGTATTTCAGCAATCGGCCGAGGGGCAGGGCGTTCACGGGACTGTCATCGACGATCACGATGTAGGCCATATCAACAAACCTCAACGCACAACTTACAGGATTGGCGCGCGGGCGTGAATGCGCATTGTCGAGAGCGGTTGTGCGCATGAGGGGGCGCGGGTTTCGGCAGGACGCGTATCGCCGTGTTCGCCTGCCGGAAGATGGCATTATCTTTGCACCTGAATTGAATTGGAAGTGTGCCCGCCGCTCCGCAGTGCGGATGCGGCGATTCCGCCGCCGAAATGTCGCGGCGGACCGATCTGTCGTGAATCGCACCGGAAGGGAAGCAACGAAAGGAGAGGCCATGAGCGATTGCCCAGTACTCTTTACGGCGTTTGATGATCGGGATGAAGCCCAGTTGGCCGTGGATGAGCTGCATCAGGCCGGTTTCAAGGGGGATGAGATCGGGTTTGCGATTCGAGGGACGGATGCGATTGCGGGCGGGATGATCACGGATGCGGAGGGGACGCACGACGTCGAGGGGGCTGCAAAAGGGGCGGCGGCCGGCGCTGTGCTCGGCGGCGTGCTGGGGGCGATCGCGTTTGCGGCGATTCCAGGGGTTGGGCCGGTGATGGTGGGCGGAATGCTGGCGGGATTGGCCGGCGGCGCTGCGGCCGGCGCTGCGACGGGCGGGATTTATGGCGCGATGAGCGGGCTGGGGGCGTCGGAGGAAGAGGCTGTTTTCTACCAGCGTGAATTCGAAGCGGGCAAGGCAATTGTCACCGTCAACGCCTGCGAGCGCCGGGCGGAGGTGGAGGAGATTCTTCATCGCCACGGCGGCTATGAACCGATTTTGCGGCATTAACAAACAGCGCTGCTTTGGGGGGGAGGACCATTGATAAAAGGAGTACGACCATGAACCGCGGATCAACCAGCGACACTTCCCGAAGCAGCGATGAAAGACATGTCGAAGTGCGGGATAAGAATGAATCTTATCGTACCGGCCTGGCGAGCGGGCTGTCATTACTTGGGGGCGCAGCGATTGGGGCAACGCTGATGTATCTATTAGATCCGGATGAGGGGGCGGATCGGCGCAGCGTCGTTCGCAGCATGGCCGGGAGTGTGGCATCCTCAACGGGCTCGGCATTGGAAAGCGGATGGAACAGCTTGAGGGAGACGGCGGCGCGGGTGTATCACGCGGCCGGGGAAGGCGCTGGTGCGTTCAAGGAGAAACTGTCGGAAGGGGCGAGCGCGGTTGGAGAGAAATTGTCGGAAGGGGCGGACTATGTCACTGACAATCGATACGCCAGGCGGCTGTCCAAGTCGGCGCGCCGCGCGAAGGAGGAAGCGGCGGATCGATTCGGGTATCTCCTGCACGGGCGTCGGCGTCACGGACTGGAATCGGGGTTGAGCCAGGGATTGGCGGCGGTGGCGTGTCTGGGATTGGGCGTGGGGGCGATGTATTTTCTGGATCCGCGCGATGGGGCGCGGCGGCGGCAGGTGTTCCGCGACAAACTCCTGTCCGCGTTTGGGCGAATGGCCGGCCAGCTTGAACGGCAGGGGCGGAATATCTGGAATCGCGCGAGTGGGATGGTTTACGAGGCGCGTTCGGATCTCTCGCGTGAGCAGGTGGATGACCGCACGCTGACCGAGCGGATTCGCTCGACGATTGGGCGATATGTTGATAACGCGGGCGCTATCGAGGTGACCGTGATTGATGGTCGAGCGACCTTGCGTGGGCCGATCATGGCCTCGCAGCTCAACCGGCTGCTCAAGGGTGTCCGCGGCATTCGCGGCGTGAACAGTATTGATAATCAGATGGATGTAAGCAGCCAGGCGGGATCGGTGGGCCGCGGCAACTCGTTTACTCGTGGCGGCATTCGGCAAGCTTCGTCACGGTCGATGACATGACATCGGCTCCGCTTTGTCCACCGGGAACGACGGCGGGGATCACGCAGATTTAACGGACTTTTCTGCTGATTGATTTGTTTTTGTGGCCATGTCGGCGTCCATCGCCGACGTGGCCTATTCTGTTAGATGAATTGTCCGGCAGAGCCGGACCTACCTTCTGTTGTCGGGCAGAGACGGACCGCGGTTTGAATGTCCGGCAGAGCCGGACCTACGGATAAATGTTTTAGGGAGGGGACCTATCTGCGGTTGTCGGCTTCGCCTTCCACTTCGGGGAGGTCTTCGGAGATTTCCTCGATCTCCTCCAGATCGACATCGGCGACATCTTCGCCTTCGGCGGCGTCGAGGTGGGCGATGGCGGCGTCTTCCAATTCCTCCAACGGCGGTTCCTCGCCGCCGGCTTCGGGAATCTCGTCGGTGACTTCTTCGAGCTGTTCAACTTCGATATCGGCGGGGGGAACGCTGGTGTCATCGGCGGTGGCGGGCGGGCCGGCCACGACGGGCTGAATTTCATCGTCGGCGGGGACGCCGTCGATCTGGACCACGAACATCACCGGGCCGACCTGCACGGTGTCGCCCGGGTTGATGACGGCCTCCTGGATGCGAACGCCGTTGTGGAAGGTGCCGTTGGAGCTGCCCAGATCTTCGACGCGAAGGACATCGTTGTCGGCGATGAAGCGGCAGTGCTTTCGGGAGACATCGCCCAGGGGAATGCGCAGGTCACAGTCCTCACGCCGGCCGATGACGGTGATCGTGCGCGGCAGCGAAAAGCTGCGGCGCTCGCCATCGGCCCGAAACATCACCAAAACCACCTGCATGTCGCCCTGCCTCTGTGCCGGAGTTCCGGCGCTCCCCAGGTATATGTGCGGGCACGTGCTGTGCCCAACGGTACAGTGCTAGAATACCTCACCGGCGCGGATGCGGCAATTTTTGCGGATTTGTCCTGGCGATGCCACATGAATCTGGAAATTCTGGCTCGAAAACCTGCCCCAATTCCGCAACCGGCACAACCGGCCGCGCTGGCCCTGGATCGGGGCTGGCTTCCGGCGGCGGCGGTTGAGGGGATTTATGTTCACATTCCATTTTGCTTCCATAAATGCCATTACTGCGATTTTTACAGCATTACCCGGCAGTCGGCGGAGCGAATGGGGCGATTTGTTGATCTGATTTTAGCGGAAGCCGGCAACTGGACGGATCGGCCGCCGCTGATCGGGCCAAACACGGTTTTTTTTGGCGGGGGAACGCCATCGCTATTGCCGCAGGAGGAGATGCGACGGCTGATTCGAGGCCTGCGGAAGATTTTTGATTGCTCATCGGTCGGGGAATGGACGATCGAGTGCAACCCCGCGACGGTCAGCGCTGATTACCTCAAAATGCTCCGCGAAAATGGCGTGGATCGGCTGAGTTTTGGCGCACAGAGCTTCGATCGCAGGGAGCTGGCGACACTGGAACGGCACCATGATCCAGAGGATGTGGCGCGCAGCATCGGACTGGCCCGTGCGGCTGGATTCGAGCGGCTCAATGTCGATTTGATCTACGCGATTCCGGGGCAGGACCTGTCATCCTGGTCGCGGTCTCTGGAAGCCGCCATCGCGTTGGGCACCGATCATTTATCGTGTTATGGCCTGACGTATGAGCACAACACGCCGATGGCGGTGAAAAAAAGATTGGGGGCGATTCGCGCGGTTGATGATGAAATCGAGCTGCAAATGCTCCACTACACGCGGAAGCGGCTGGGCGAGGCCGGTTTCCATGCATACGAGATCAGCAACTACGCGAAGTTGGCCCAGGAATGCCGTCACAATCTCCTCTATTGGAATGGCGGAAGCTATCTGGGCTTCGGTCCAGCGGCCGCTTCGCACATCGCGGGGCATCGCTGGCGGAATCGGCCGCATCTGGGCGAATGGGAATCGTCAATTGCTGAAAATCAGTTGCCGGCGATCGATGTGGAGCATCTCGGCCCCGCGCAGCGCGCTGCGGAGCTGATCATGCTGCAACTGCGGCTGGCCAGGGGGGTGGATATGAAGGCCGTGGAAAAGTTATCGGGCGTGAGCCCGCTTCATGAGCACGCAAACACGCTCCAGCGGCTGGCAAATCTAAAGCTCATCAACCTGAGCGACGATCATTTCCATCTCACGGAGGCGGGAATCAATATCGCCGACTCCATCTCGGCGGAGTTTCTCTGAGAATTGCGCAGGTCATGCTTCAGCATGCCGTAACCGCGACCAGACGGCATGCTAAAGCATGCCCTACGGAAACACCGCGGTAGTGCGGACAATGAGGTCTGTGCAGGGTGACGGAAAAGTCGCCCTAAACATCCCCCACTTTGCAGTCGATAAGCATCGCAGCGGCCGGCCCGCGGGAATGTTCTGTGCAGAGTCTCTGGTCTACCCGGTTTGACCTGCCCGAATATGTATCGTAGGTCCGGCGGTGGGATCGCGTCCCGCAGAGTACCAGTGGGACAGCGACGGAGGAGCAGAAAATATGTTTGGATTCGTCAAAAACTTAGTGGGCAGCAAGTCATGCCCGATCGGTGTTGACTTTGGAAGCGACAGCCTCCGGCTGGCGCAGGTTGCTCCGGCCGGTGGTGATTGGAAGCTGATAGCGGCCGCCTCGGCCGATGTTCCCTCCCACGTGCGGCACGACAACAACGCCCGCATGCAGTTTTTCATTCAGACCACAAAGGACCTGCTCAGTCAGGGCGGTTTTACGGGCCGGGGCGTCGCCCTGGCCCTGCCCGCGGCCTCGATGTTCATTCAACATCTTCGTCTGCCCAAGATGGATGACGAGGCGATGAAAAAGGCGGTTCCCTGGGAAGCGCGGGGAAAGATTCCCCTCGATCCCGCGCACGCGCTGCTTCGTTATCACGTGGCCGGCGAGGTGTATCAGGATCAGGAGGCCAAGTGCGAGATCGTGCTGATGGCCGCCAGCCGGGAGCTGGTGAATCAGTACCTGGCGATGGCCGCCAAGGCACGGCTGGACGTGGTGGGCATGAATGTGGAGCCCAAGGCGATCGTTGACTGCTTCTCTCACCTTTACCGCCGCAAGAACGACGCGGGGATCACCAATTTCTTTGTGGACATCGGATGCGCAGGCACGCGAGCCTTTATCGCCCGCGGCGCGCACATCCTCTTCGCCCGGGCCATTCACATCGCCGGTGATCATTTCACCCGCTCTGTGGCGTCGGCCTTTGGGCTTGGTCTTGACGAAGCGAAGCTGCTTCGCCTGAAGCTGTGCAACGCGGGAGTGGCCGCCCCCGAGCGGCGTGCGGCCGATCACGAAGTGGAGGCCGAGGCGGAGCCGGCGGCCAAGGAAGCGCCGATGGAGGGGATGGCGATGCTGGGGGCAGCGCTGTCGGCGGCCCGGCAGGCCAATGGCGAACCACGCCGCGCGGCGCCCAGCGCCGCGACCCGCGGAGCCCGGATCGACGCCAATGCGGCGTCGGTGCAGGCGAACGATACACAGCAGCAGGTGCTGCGAATCGAGCAGGCCTGCCGCGATCCGCTGAACAAGTTGATTCACGAACTGGAAGGCTGTCGCCGCTATTACGAGGCGACGTTCACGAACAAGCCCGTTGACCGGCTGGTGTTTGTCGGCGGCGAGGCGAAGCATCGCAATCTCTGCCAGCACATAGCCCGCGAGATGGGCCTGGCAGCGCAGGTTGGGGACCCGATGGTCCGCCTGTCGAAAGTGGCTGACATCCCGCCGGATGCAGGGATCGATCCGACGCAGCCGCAGCCCAACTGGGCGGTCGCCCTGGGGCTGAGCATGGGTCCAGCGGATGAAGGCAAGTAAACCATGAGCCCCGGGCGCGCCAACAAGCCCGGTGGCGAAGCAGGCCGTGGAGGTCAAATATGGGTTCGCCCAATCAACTGAGTTTCCTTCCCGATGATTACCTGGAACGCAAGGCGGCGCGCCGCACCAACGCGATCTGCGCGGTGCTGTTCCTGCTGGTGATCGGCGGCGTGGGCTCGGCGTTCACGATCAGCGAGAACGCCACCAAGGCCATCGATAAACAGTACAACAAGATCGAGGAGCAGTACGTCAGCGAGGCCAGGCGCATCGAGCAGGTGCGGCAGATGCACGAGAAGCAGCAGCGGATGGCCCGCCAGGCGGAGCTGACGGCTTCGCTGCTGGAAAAGGTGCGCCGCAGCGACATCCTCGCCGAGATCACCAACTGCATGTCGCCGGGCATCTCGCTGCTGGAGTTCAACATGGACTCCAAGCCGCGGCAGAAGGGCAACGCGGGCAACGCGCCGGCGATGACGGCCTACGAGATGAAGAAGCTGGCCCGCGAGAAGCAGCGCAACGACGGCGTCAAAGAGGAGAAGGAGACCGAAGCCAAGGTCTACGACGTCTTTCTGAAGGTGACCGGGACCGCCTACAACGACGGGCAGGTCGCCCAGTACATCGCCCGGCTGAGCAAGTCCAAGCTCCTGAAGGATGTGAACCTTTCGGTCAGCGACGAATACGTGCAGGGCGACGACAAGTTGCGCAAGTTCCAGATTGAAATGATGCTCGACCCCGACGCGGACGTCACGACCATCACCAAGACCGATGGAAGCGCCAACGTCAATGTCGAGGAAGTGAAGCAGTAATCCAGGCGAGGCACGCGGCCCCGCCACAAATGGAGCGGCTATGAGATTCGGAATTAAAGAACTGATTTTCGTGTTGCTGATGGCCGGCCTGGTGGCTTCGAGCTACATCTTTGTCTTCAAGCCCGCCGCCGAGAAGCGCTCGATGCGCGAGAGCGACATCCAGACGCGCCAGAAGGCGCTGGGCGACCTGAAGACGGCGACGACCGGCATCAGCGACCTGGAGAAGAAGATCGCGGACCTGCAACAGGCCATCGTCTTCTTCGAGTCCAAGCTGCCGCAGGAGAAGGAGATCGACAAGATCCTCCAGGAGCTCTGGCAGATGGCGGAGGCCAACTCGCTTCAGACCAAGACGATCAAGACGCTCAAGAGCGAGCGCAGCGGCGGATACAGCGAGCAGCCGATCCAGATGAGCCTTTCGGGAGATTTTCACGGGTTTTACTCGTTTCTTCTCCAGCTCGAGAAGCTCTCGCGAATCACCCGCGTCAGCCAGTTGAAGCTCGACAAGATCAGCACGAAGGAAGGCGAGATGCAGGCGCAGATGACGATGAGCATCTTCTTCGAGTCTGACAACAGCAGCAACAACAAGGTTGCCGGGACGAATTAATGGGTTGTCGGGCAGGAGTGCCCGACCTACAGCGAAGTGATGGCCCACAGGAGCAGTTATGAGCGAACAATACGAGATGGACCAGAACCAGGATTCGTCCGGCCAGGACCAGACCGAAGGCGGGGGTGGCGGCGGCGAATCGGGCGGTGAGGAAAATAACGAAGCGGACATGATCTTCGCGCCGGAGGCCTCCAAGCCGGGGCGGAACGCGGGAATGCTCATGGTCGCCTTCGTGATGATCGGCGTGGGCGTGATCTACTTCATGCGGGCCCGCGGCGGCCCGGCCAAGGCGCAGGCGAGCGCCGAGGTGACCAAGGCCGAGAGCTCCATCCAGTCCTTCATCAAGGATGGCAACCAGATCAAGAAGATGAAGGACATGCTGAACAACACCGAGAAGGTGGTGGCGGACTTCAACCGCGATCGCAGTGCCACGGCGACGAAGGTGGAGGACCTCAAGTTCAATCCGTTTGACTACCATTCGCCCAATGAGAAGCCGGGGGAGGATCCCAGCGCGAAGACCGACCGCGAGAAGGCGAAAGCGCTGGCAGCGCGCAGGCTGAAGTTTGCCGAGGACGTGAACAACATGAAAGTGCAATACATCATGGTCAGCGCCTTCGCCAAGACGGCCATGATCAACAACAAGCTGGTCAAGGAGGGCCAGGAGGTGGATGGCTTCCTGATCGAGAAGCTGGCCCCCAACACCGTCACCGTGCAGCGCGATGGGCTGCGGGCCGAGATCAAGACCACAAGGTAACTGACGAAACGAAAAATATGTTCGGCAAAAAAGGTCCCACATCCTCTGATAAGTACGCCATCGTTCCGATGGAAAAGGACGATGGCAGCCTGGAGATCCCGCCGGATCCGCTCAAATCCGGCGACGATTCGCTGTACACGCCGACGCAGTCGCGGACGCGAAAGGCCGTGGAGCAACTGCTGCTGGAGCGCGGGCAGATCAATGAGGAACACCTCACCCAGGCGAAAACCGTCCAGGCGCAGACGCCCGGCAAGAGCATCACCCAGATCCTGCTGACGATGAACGCGGCCACCGAGGCGCAGATTCTTTCAGCGCTGGCGGAGGTGCACAATGTCCCTTTTCTGGTCCCCGAAAAGAAGGACATCGACGCCGAAGCCTTCGCCATGCTCTCGCCGGATTACATCCGCAAGACCGGCGCCCTGCCCATTCGCTTTGAGGACAAGGTGCTGGTCGTCGCCGTCACCGATCCCACCAACATATTCCTGCTCGACGAGGTGAAGCGCAAGGTCAAGCGCGAGCTGAAGATCGTCTGCTGCACGATGGCCGAGATCAACAAGATCGTCGAGCACATGACCAACGGCAACGCGGACCAGGTTGATGACATCATCAAGGACATGAAGGAGGAGGACCTCCAGGTCATCAAGGATGCGGCCGACAACGTGGCCGACCTGGAAAAGGCAGGCTCCGACGCCCCGGTCATTCGCTTCGTCAACTATGTGATCCACGACGCCATCAAGCAGGGCGCCAGCGACATTCACATCGAGCCCAAGGAAAAGGCCCTCAAGGTGCGCTACCGCATCGACGGCATTCTTTTCGAGTCGATGAACCCGCCCCACGCGATGGCGCCGGCCATCGTGTCGCGATTGAAGATCATGGCCAACCTCGACATCGCCGAGCGCCGCCTTCCCCAGGACGGCCGGGTTCGCGCCATCATGCACGGCCGCAAGATCGACCTGCGCATGAGCACTCTCCCCACCGCCAACGGCGAGAAGGTGGTGCTGCGTATTCTCGACAACCGCTCGATCAGCGTGAAGCTGACCGACCTGGGCTTCTCGGAAAATCACCTGACCATCTGGGCCGGCCAGATCGACCAGCCCCACGGAATCCTTCTGGTCACGGGCCCGACCGGCTCTGGTAAGACCACCACCCTCTACGCCTCGCTCGGCCAGCTCGACGGCAACAAGCTGAATATCAGCACCGTCGAAGACCCGATCGAATATCACCTGGGCGTGGCCAACCAGGTCCAGGTGTTTGACAAGATCGGCATGACCTTCTCGGCCGCGCTTCGCGCCCTGCTGCGTCAGGACCCCGACGTGGTGATGCTGGGCGAAATTCGCGATCCAGAAACGGCCCGCATCGCGGTGCAGGCCTCGCTTACCGGCCACCTGGTGCTCAGCACCCTGCACACCAACGACGCCCCCAGCTCCATCACCCGTCTGATTAATATTGGCGTCGAGCCTTATCTGATCAGCGCCGCCCTCAACGCCATATTGGCACAGCGGCTGGTGAGGAAAATCTGCACGCAATGCAAAGAGCCCTTCAAGCCCACCGATGACATGCGTGAATTTCTCACGCTCCAGGGATTCGACGGCGATCAGACCTTCAAGGGCAAAGGGTGCGATAAATGCCGCAAATCCGGCTATTCCGGGCGGCTTGGCATCCACGAGCTGCTGGTCATGGATGACTCGCTCCGCGACATGATCACCCGAAATCCGGACGTTACCCACCTGCGAAAGCTCTGCCGGGAGCGCGGGTTGGTGAGTTTGCGGCAAGATGGCTTCGCGAAAGTCATGGCCGGCCTCACTACGGTCGATGAAATCCTTCGTGTGACAGAGAGTTCAACCTGAGGAACTGATGTAGGGACGGGGTCACCCCGCCCACTCCGATAGAAAATAGGTTTTTGCGACGGGAGAGACAATGAGTTTGCTTAACGACATTCTTCGTAACGCGGTGGCGGCCAAGGCCTCTGACGTTCACATCAACGTCGGCCTGCCCCCCATGTTTCGCGTCCACACCATCATGAAGGCCTCGGACTTCCCGATCATCACCCCGGAAGGCGCAACCCGCCTTCTGAAGGAAATGGTCAACGAGAAGCGCTGGGCGGAGTTTGAAAACAACCGCGACTACGACTTTTCCTATGAGATTCCCGGCGTCGGCCGCTATCGCGTCAACGCCCACTATCAGCGGAACACGATCGCGCTGGCCTTCCGAACGATCAACGACAAGGTGCGGCCCATCGAGGAGCTGTTCCTCCCGGAAATCATCACCAAGCTGACCTACCTGCCCCGCGGGCTGATCCTGGTGACGGGCGGGACGGGCTCGGGCAAATCGACGACGCTGGCCGGCATGGTCGACGCGATGAACAAGCGCGAGTACTGCCACATCATCACCGTCGAGGACCCGATCGAATACGCCTTCGTGAGCAATAAGTGCACCATCGAGCAGCGCGAAGTCGGCGCTGACGTGCCCAGCTTCTCCTCGGCGCTTCGCCACGTGCTGCGTCAGGACCCGGACACCATCCTGGTCGGCGAAATGCGCGACCTGGAGACGACTTCGGCGGCGATCACGGCCGCGGAAACCGGCCACCTGGTGCTCAGCACGCTGCACACCGTCAACGCCCCGCAGACCATCGAGCGTATCATCGATATTTATCCCAGCGACCAGCAGAACCAGATCCGCTCGATGCTGGCCAACACTCTCCAGGCGGTCATCTCGCAGGTGTTGTTCAAGCGGGCGGATCAGCCGGGCATGATCCCAGGGCTGGAGATCATGTTGTGCACGCCGGCGGTGCGAAACTGCATCCGCGAGAACCGAATCTTCGAAATTCCCAACGTGATCGAGACGAGCCGCGCCCTGGGCATGCAGACCCTGGACAGCTCGATCAAGCAGCTTTACGTCAACGGCTACATCAGCCGCGAGGATGCCATCGCCATGGCGGCGCATCCGGAGAAACTCGAAAGAGCGCTGGTCGCTTAGCAGGGCATGCATCAGCGTGCCTCTTGTTGGGAGCAGTAAGTCCGGCTGTGCCGGACATGAGTTGAAAGCGAGTTCGCTATGCCGAGTTATCGATACGAAATCCGGGAGTCCAACGGCGCGGTCACGCAGGGCGTGCTGTCGGCGGCGAATCTGGGCGCGGCCTCACAGGAGCTGCGCAGCCGCGGCGGATACATCCTCGCCCTGGCCCCCACCGACGGTTCCGATCGCCGCAAGAAAGGGCTCAATCTCGAGTTTTCCTTCGGCCCGTCACAGAAGGACGTGCAGGGCTTCACCAGCCAGCTGGCGGTCATGATCCGCGCCGGCATCAGCCTGCGCGCCGCCGTCGAGGGCATCTCGGACCAGATCATCAATCCGAAATTCAAGGTCATGCTGTCGCAGATGAAGAAGGACCTGGAATCCGGCAAACAGTTCAGCGACGCGCTGATGCGCTACCCCAAGGTCTTCTCGCCCCTCTACGTGAACATGGTGAAGGCCTCGGAATTGTCCGGTGGCTTCAGCAAGATGCTGGACCGCATCGCGGTTTACCTCACGCAGCAGATCGAAACCAAGGCGATGGTCATCGGCGCCATGATCTATCCCGGCATCATCGGGACGATGGCGATCGCGACCACGGTGTTTTTGCTCACGTTCGTGCTGCCGCGATTCATGACGATCTTCAAGGGCAAGGAAGCCGCCCTGCCCGGCCCGACCAAGCTGCTGCTGGCGATCTCCAACTTCATGACCAACTACTGGTACGTGCTGATCTTCGCCACCGTGGCCGGCGTGTGGGGCTTTATCATGATGATCCGCACCGAGTGGGGCAGCCTCTGGTTCGACAAGGTGAAGCTCACGGTGCCGCTCTTCAAGAAAATGTTCCGCGCCCTCTACATCAACCGCTCGCTGCACACGATGGGCCAGCTGATCAACGCCGGCGTGCCGATGCTCGACACCCTGAGCATCACCGCGGAAATCAGCGGCAACTCGCTGTATCGCCGCATGTGGCGCGCCGTGTATTCGGCCGTGAAACAGGGCAAAAAGATCTCGGCCCCGCTCAACAAGAGCCCGCTCCTTCCCCGCTCGGTCGTGCAGATGATCGGCGCTGGCGAGGAATCCGGCAAGCTTGGCGAGGTGCTCGACGAAGTATCCGATTACTATGCCAAGGAGCTTCGCATGGTCATCAAGAGCGTGACCGCCATGATCGAGCCTCTCATGATCGTGCTGATGGGCAGCGTCGTCGGCTTCATCGCGATGTCGATCATCCTGCCGATCTTCAAGCTCAGCCAGCTCGTGAAATAAGAATGGATTGCGGACAGCAATGTCCGCGCTGCTGAAAACAACCGGGCAGGGACTCGCGCATCGCGGTCCCTGCCCGTTTCATTTCCACCTGCTTCCCGACCCGCCCGCTTCCCGATGGCATCAACCTTGCCATCGATCTCACGCCCCAGCCCGACGCCCGCGTCGAAGGTCGCACCGCGCTCTCGCAGGAAACGAATCAGTTGACCTCAGGGCCATCCGGAGATTTTGGGCAGGATCTCCCCAGAAATTCGATGGGGAATTGCTTCTTCATCAATTGAATTAGATATTTACGCTGAGGGCAAAATTGGGCTCATGTGCGCCAGAGCAGGCCCCAAGTCGCCTTGCTGGACTGCGGGCAGAATTGTCCGCTCCACCGAGCCGGGCCGATGCGCAAAGCACAACTCACACGCCACGGTGTCGTCGCCCTCCTGGCGATGCTCTTCCTGGTTCTCTTCGCAGCGCTGGCCGTGGGTGTCTATGCGGCCACCAGCACCAACGCGATGGTCGCCAACAACGAGAAAAACGGCGCCATCTCCCTGACCGCGGCTGAATCAGGCATGGATTTCATGCACTATCAGCTCTCGTTGATCAAGGTGCCCCCGGCCACACCACAGGACCAGATCTTTTCCTACGTTGCCGACCACCTCAAAACCAACCTGGAAGGCACGGCCAATCTCGGCTCCAACACCGTCGCCGTCACTTCCTCCACCGTCACCATTCCCGCCAACTCCAATGCCTACATAAAAATCGACAACAATGGCGCTCAATTTCGAGTCGCTTTGGGGAGCGCAGGCCAGGAAATCAGGGTCAAAACCACCGGCCGATACGCCAACGCCGCCGCAGCCAACCGTGCGGTCCAGATGGACTATCAGCGCAAGGAACTCCCCACCACCATTTTCAATTACGCTGTCGCCTCCAAGGGCAAAGTGGTGATGCAGAAGGGTTCGGTCACCAGCACCGCCGGCGCGCCCAGCTCCATCGCCAGCATCTTGTCTGGTAAATCCACCGGCCCCGCCGTCACCGTCTCCGGCGGGACCATCGGTGGCGACCTGAATATCACTGCTCCAGGCCTGGCGACCGTCACCGGTGGCTCGGTGGGCGGCAGCTCGGCGCCGGCCGACATCATCGCCAATCACACCCACATCGTGGGTATGCCCGAGTTTCCCCTCATCGATACCACGGTCTTCAAACCGTACGCCGTGAACACCTATTCCGACGGATCAATGCTCAAAAACGTCCGCATTCCCCCCAACACCAACCCCAAATTCACCGGGGGCGCAACCATCCAGGGCCTGCTCTACATCGAGGCGCCCAATACAGTCGAAT
>DASYUA010000214.1:0-3049 GCA_036001665.1 Tepidisphaeraceae bacterium | reverse complement strand
TGGGGGGCCAGCCGGGCAGCGCCCTATCTGAAAAAAGACGACCCCTGGTTCGCCGGCGAGGAGGGGCGGCGGATCGCGGGGAATATTCTCTCGTGGCAGTCGGAGCGGGGGAGTTGGCCGAAGAATGTGGACACGGCCACCGTCCCCTACAGCGGCGAGCGATCTAAGATCAAGGGCACCTTCGACAACAGCGCCACCTGCGATGAGATCCGCTTTCTCGGCCGGGCCTGGTTGGCCGCGAAGGATGAGAAATGCCGCGATGCCGCCATCAAGGGCATCGACCACATCCTCGAGGCCCAGTATGCCAACGGCGGCTGGCCGCAATATTTCCCGCCGGGAAATGGGTATGAAAAGGGCATCACGTTTAATGATGATGCGATGGTGCGGTTGCTGGTGCTGATGCGCGAGGTGGGCCGGGAAGAGCGGTGGAGCTTCGCGGGCGAGGATCGGCGGAAGAAGGCGCGGGAGGCGTTTGAGCGAGGGATTGGGTGTATCGTGAAATGTCAGATTCGCGATGCGAAGGGTGGGAAATTGCTGGCGTGGTGCGCGCAGCACGACGAAAAGGATTTCTCGCCGCGGCCGGCGCGGAGTTATGAGCTGGTGTCGCTCAGTGGCAACGAGTCGGTGGGGATTGTCAGGCTGCTCATGAGCATTGAGCGGCCGACGGAGGAGGTGAAGCGGTCGGTGGAGGGGGCGGTGGAGTGGGTGAAGTCGGCCAGAATTCCGGGGATCAAGGTGGTGCAGGCGCCGGATGCGCAATCGCCCAAAGGGACGGACAAGCGAGTGGTCGAAGACGCCGGCGGGCCGGGGATTTGGGCCAGATTCTACGAGATCGATACCGGCCGGCCATTTTTTTCGGATCGGGATGGGGTGAAGAAGTATTCGCTGGCCGAGATTGGATATGAAAGGCGCAACGGATATGCGTGGTATGGCGGCTGGGGCGCGGAATTGTTGGAAAAAGACTATCCTCAGTGGAAGAGTCGGATCGGACAGAAGGATTAACTTCAGAAGGAGATTGAGATGATCACGCTGGAAGATGCGCGGAAGGTGATTGCGGCGGCCGAGAAGAAGGCCGCGGAGATTGGGCAGCCGATGAACATTGCGGTGGTGGATGGCGGCGGAAACCTGGTGGCCTTCGTGCGGATGGATGGGGCGTGGCTGGGGTCGATTGACATTTCGCAGAAGAAGGCCTGGACCAGTCGCGCCTTCGATATCGAGACCAAGACATTGAGCAAATTTTCGCAACCGGGTGCGGATTTCTACGGCATTCATGCCTCGAATAACGGGAAGGTGATGATATTCGCGGGGGGTGTGCCGCTGTTGCGCGGGAAGCAGGTGGTGGGGGCGATTGGGGTGAGCGGGGGATCGGGGAAACAGGATCAGGAGGTGGCCGAGGCGGGGGCAGGTGTTATCAAAAAATAAGAAAGCCTTTTGAGTGGGATTAGTGGTTGATGATGATGATGCGAGCAGCGCCCAGGAGGAAATGCCGCAGACGCATGGGGGTTGCTGCCCCCCTGCAACCCCCCGCCGGAGAAATCCGTTGAGGTAGCGCCACCTGCGGTGGCTCACTGGAGGAATTGGTTTCAATGGCGGTGGAGGAGGTTGGCGAGAGCCTCGGGGAGGGTGGAGTGTTGGAATGGGGGGAGGGGGGGAGAGAAAAAAAGTGTTTTGAGGGGGTGATGGTAGCGGTTTTTTGTAAGATTGGTTTGGGGCAGGGGTTGCGGGCGGGGGGAGCAGGAAGTTCCAAAAAAAAGCGAGTCCTTTCCACGTCCTTTTCGAGTCCTTTTCGAGTCCTTTTTGCGTCCCGAACGAGTCCTTTTTGCACGAAGTCGAGTCCATGTCGCCAAAAAGCGAGTCCCGCGTGAGAGACGAAGATCGAGGATGGAAGATGGAGGATCGAAGGCGCGCGGAGGGGGAGGAGATGAAACGTGAAACGAAAAACGTGAAGGCTGAGGGCAGGGAATCTCCTGGGATACGGATGGGTGGGTGAGAATGCATTTCCTGGCCCCTTTCTGGTTCCTCGGCAGAGTTTATAGCACGATGTTAGGGTTATGTCAAGTGTTTTCTGATTTTTCACCACAAAGGGCACGAAGGGCACGAAGGAATTGTTTGGCTGGGGCTTTACGAGAAGCTTGAGCCAACAACGCCCTTTTGTTTGAGAGCAAGCCAACGTTCCCAGAGTTGACGCAGTACTGGATTGGAAATCTCTGACGAAGCTGTAGCCGCTTCGTCATTCCATTTTCGCCGACGAGAGCTCTCAGCGATTAATATGAGTAACAAATTCCGAAATGAGTCCGGTGCGCTCCATTTTGCGATTTGATAAATCTGCGCCTTGGTCAAATCGGCAGAAATGAGCTCATCGCCTCGACGCCTTAACTCCTGGAATAGCTGTTCGGATTCCTCTTTAGGCACTGCCAAAGAGTCACGGTTCTCAGCCGCTTGCACGTCGACCGAGGCTGCCACCGCCGATCGGTGCTTGTCATATACGTGGAGGCTGTCACTGATTTGGTTGTAGCTTCCAAGCGGTACGCCGAGCCATCCGGCCACAATTTCCTGCAATGAAGTGAACTGCACAAAGTTGTGCGGCACTCCCAGAAACATATCGTTGCTGCGTATGATCTGCATCCACTCGAGCTTGCCATCCCGAAGCTTCAACAGCGACTGAACATTACAGGGGACATCCTTACTGGCTGGGCTGCCATTAAGTCGGGGAATATCTGCTTTGGCATCCCAAATTTGAAGGACGACTTGCCGGCTGTCCGGCAGCTGTCTCAGTGTGTCGTATGCTCGTTGAAGCTGGTCCATCCCATGATGAACTCGAAGTCTTCGACCATATGCACCGTGTAATATCTTTCCATCGTCTGAGTACTTTGCGAACACCGGTGCCCAATACTGGAGAAACGGCAAGTCATTACTGGCGGTGAGAATCCACACCACCTCCGCAATCGCAAAAGCGGGGCTCATAGCTGGTGTACGCGACACCACCCATCGCTGCCGCGGATCATTAATGACGAACCCAGCATGCAGCAGTTCAGCTGTTGGGCCTGCG
>DASYUA010000213.1:0-3750 GCA_036001665.1 Tepidisphaeraceae bacterium | reverse complement strand
ATGAGGATTTAGAAGAGGAGTAAGAGCAGGAGTAGATGGGGTGGGGTTGGTGGAAGGGGGGTGGAAGAGAGGTTGAAGGCGGGGAGGGAGGTCGGTGGTTTTCAGGGCAGGGGTGAATTGGTAGGGGGTGTAGAGAGGGTCACCGATCGTGTTGATCATCCAACTGGTGAGGAGATTGGTTTTCCAATAGACCTCGGCGAGGGGGAGCTTTCCGGTGAGGAGGAGGGGGAAGAAATCGTCGGCGAGGGGGAAGGCGTGGAGGTAGGGTTCGGCGACGGGGCCGAGGGTGGCGGAGAGGCCGTCGTTGAGGAGGCCGCGGCACCAGCCGCGCTCGTTGTCGGAGTGGAGGCCGACCATTTCAGCGCTGGCGACGTGGAAGCCGACGGAGCCGGGGTTGAAACTGCCGGGGGGGAGGTAGTTGCGGAGGCTGTACCAGCCGCAGTAGAGGGCGATGTCGGTGGTGGAGTTGGCGGCGAGCAGATTGGGGGAATCTTCGTGGAGGACCTGGATTTTGGATTTGGTTTTGAGGAGATCGGCGAGGTTGCGGATGGATTGGTCGTACCAGCCGTAGCCGCCTACGGCGGGGACATTGGGCTTGGAGAAGATGGAGCGGGAGTCGAGGACGATTTTGCCTTTGAGGCCATCGCGCTCGGCTTTGAGGCCGGCGAGGATGAGGTCGCGGACCTGGCCGGGCTGGGGGGCGTCGAGGCGCATGGTCATGAGGGTGGGGGGAACGTTGGGGGGAGGATTCTGGCGGTAGTGGAGGAGGTTGAGCTGCCATTTGGAGCGGGGGTAGTAATCCCACCAGAGGAGGGCAAGCTCGCTGTCGAAGGCGGCGGTGGTGTCGGCGGGCTCGAGGTAGTCGATGTGGAGCTGCATGACGCGGAGGAGCTCGATGCGGCCGAAGCCGTCGGCGATGAGCTTGCGCATGCGGATGCGGGCCTGGGGGTCGTGGCGGAGGTGCTGGACCTGAGCGACTTCGGCGGCCATTTTTTGCATTTGGCCGGTGAGGCCTTTGAGTTGCTCGGTTTCCTCGCCGGGAGGACGGGGGACGTTGGTGAAGAGGCGGAGGATGGAGGCGGAGCCGCCGAATCGGCGCATGGATTCGACGAGGGATTTGACCTGGTCAGCGCGGGATTTGGGGTCGGGGGCCTGGGTGGCGCGTTGGGCCATGGCGCGGAAGAGGGATTCTGCGCGGGAGGCGAGATGATTGGGATCATCGCCGGTTTGGGGTTTGAAGGTGGGATCGGATTGCTGGAGGTTTTTCTCGAGGGAGGAGAGTTCGGCGGGGACGTCGGTGGCGAGGCGGTCGCGGCCGGTTTTGAGGGCGGAGAGCTCTTCGCGCTCGAGGTCGGTGAGGGAGTGGGGGCCGATGCGCAGGGGGACGCCGAAGAAGGAGACGATGCAGGTGATTTTGGAGTCGAGCTGGCTGTCGGTGAGGAATTGGCGGATGGCGGGGACGACTTGTTGTTCGTAGTCGTTGAAGGAGATTTCCTCGTTGATGGGGAGAGGGAGGGAGAGGATGCGGTTGTCGGGGAGACGGCGGGCGTTGACGTAGAACTGGGCGAGAGGGAGGGATTCGGGGGCGTTTTTGTTGACGAGGAGGAGGATTTGGTCGGGTTGGAGGGCGAGGGCGGGAGAGAGAAGAGGAATTAACCACAGATGGACACAGATGAACACGGATGAGAGGAGGAGATAGCGGCGATGTACGCCAAATGACGAATGACCAATGACGAATGACGAAAGAACGTCGAAGGACGAATGACGAAGAGGAGGAGGCAGGTGATGCGGGTGAATGGACCGGAGCACGGGCATGCGAGTACGCCTGCCCATGCCACCCATTCTGTTGCCAGTGGGAGCGGAAGGCATGGCGTTAGTGTTGTGATTGTGGGGGTGAGGGCAAGCGTGAAAGTGGTGGGGGTTGCCGCTATCGTTCGGGGGCATGAGGGCGATGAAGGCGATGTATTTTTTGATTTTTGCGCTGGGGGGGAGCGTGGTGCCGTTTATTTCGCTTTATTTTCAGCAGCATGGGCTGAGGAAGGATGAGATTGGGTATGTTCAGGGGGTGGCGGCGGTGGCGGTGGTTTTGTCGCCGATTTTGTTGACGTTTTTGGCGGACAGCCGGCTGGATGGGAGGAAGATTCTGGCGGGGGCGATGCTGGTGGCGGCGGGGGCGCTGGGGGGGCTTTACCTGGTGAGCGGGTTTGTGGCGACGCTGGTTGTGTGGCAGATGCACATGCTGGCGTACGTGCCGCTGTCGACGTTGCAGGATGGGGTGACGTTCAGCGTGATGAAGCGGAGGGAGGAGAAGCGGTTGCCGCTGGTGCCGTATCACCGGGTGCGGGTGTGGGGTTCGGTGGGGTTCATGATTCCAAGCGTGATCTTGTTTTTCGTGGTGAAGAAGACGATCACGCCGATTTTGGCGGTGGGGGCGGGGTTTGGGGTTTTGGGGGCGATTACGGCGATGATTTTGCCGAATGGAGAAAGAAGGGGCAAAGGACAGGGGACAAGGGACAAGAGCCGCTCACCCTGGCCCTCTCCCCGGAGTACCGAGGAGAGGGAAGAGGAGGGAGTACCGGGGCGAGGGGAGAAGAGGAGTACCGGGGAGAGGGGAGAAGAAGCGGAGAAAGAGATCGGGGCCACGAAAGTGGAGTCGCGGGTGCCGACGGGGGAAGCGGCGCGGAGGATGTTTCGGGGGCCGCTGCTGATTTTTTGTCTGGCGTCGTTTTTGTTGAATGCGGCACAGGCGCCTTACTACACATATTACGCGATTTATTTGAAGGAGAAGGTGAGGATCGGGCAGGAGTGGGTGGGGCTGATCAGCAATGTGGGGGTGGTGGTGGAGATTTTTTTCATGCTGGGATTTGCGAAATTGCTGGGGCGGTGGGGGTTGAAGAAGTTGATGATCGTGGGGGCGGGGTGCGTGGCAGCGCGGATGGGGCTGCTGGCGCTGTGGCCGACGCCGGCGGTGGCGGTGGGGACGCAGTTGTTTCATGGGATGATCGTGCTGGCGTTGCTGGTTGCGCCGCCGGTGTATTTGAACCAGCACGCGGAGGATCGGTATCGGCATTCGATGCAGGGGTTGTATGGGATGGGGGTGATGGGGATGGGGAGGATCGCGGGGAATTTGATTGCGGGGCCGATTTCGCGGTGGAGTTTGCCGGGGGTGTATGGGAGCGTGGCGGTGTTGTCGGTGGTGGCGATTGGGTTGCTGGGGGTGGCGTTTTATGAGGAGGGGCATCAGAAGAAAGAGGTGGTGGGTGATGTGGAGGGGGAGGTGGGGGTGATCGAGGGGGATTTGGTGTGAGGGTATTTGGAGAGGAAGGGGGAATGCGTGATCGCGGTTGGAAGTGGGATTGGCGCGGGGGCTCGTTTGGTTTTTTCTTCATGCCGCAAATGCAGGGGACACCCCCGCACCCCCGGAAATCCGCTGAGATAACGTCACCTGCGGTGACTTGCTGAAGGCAGTTTATTCAATGCGGGGGAGGAAGGAATGAGAGGGGTTGCAGGAAGTGCGGGGGCTGGCGCGATGCGGAAATCGCTTGCCCTCCGGTGCCCGGTCTACACAACCGCAGCCAGACGGACAGGTAGCGGAGGCGGTTTTTGAGGGAGGACAGCGCAGAGCACATCAGACGGAGAAGACATGCCCACGAGTACGTGGGCATGGCACCCGAACTCAAAGATGCATGATTGGTGGAGGAGCCGTTTGGATATGGGGTGGGAGACGGGCTCTGCTGATTTGCGCGCGGG
>DASYUA010000212.1:0-2167 GCA_036001665.1 Tepidisphaeraceae bacterium | reverse complement strand
TTTGCGTATGTGAAACTTTCGCCGAAAACCGGACGGACGCATCAGTTACGGGTACACATGATGTCGCGGGGATGGCCGATGGTGGGGGATACGATGTATGGGGGGAGGGTTTTGGAGGTGGGGGAGTTTCGGTTTGGGAGGCAGGCATTGCACGCGGCGGAGATTACGTTTGTTCATCCGGGGACGCTGGAGCCGATGACGATTTCGGCCCCCCTGCCGGGGGATATGGGGGAATTACTGTCAATTTTGCGTAATCATTAACTGAGGCGGGGTCGGGACGTATAATGGGGTGGATCGTCGAGCTTTGGCAAAGGAATCATCATGATCGAGGCTATTCTGTCGTCGGGGGTATTGGGTGCTCTGGGATTGCCGGGCGGGGCGGAATGGATCCTCATTCTGGCGTTTGGCCTGCTGATTTTTGGAAAGAGACTGCCAGAAGTCGGCCGAAGCCTGGGCAAGGGGATCGTGGAGTTCAAGAAGGGGCTCAAGGGGGTGGAGGATGATGTCGAGGAGGCCTCGAATCAGCCGGATAAGAAGATCGAATCCAAGGCGACACAGAGTCTGCCGGGGGACCATAAGTTTGACCCTTATACGGGGAAACCGATTGAGACCGCCCAGGTACAGCCTCAGGCGGGGCATAAGTTTGATCCGTATACCGGGAAGCCGCTGGATCAGGCGGCGGATGCAGCGCATTGAGGATGTCGGGAAGGATGTCGGGCAGGAGTGCCCGACCTACCGAGTGCCCGATCTACCGGGAGTGCCCGCCCCACCGATGGAAGTGTCGGCCCCGCCAGAAATTGCCCTGCGGTTAGATTTCCCGCCCCCGTCGGTCTATACAAAAGATATGTTGACTGCCGGACCGATGTGGTATCATAGATTGCGGTTCAGCACAGATAGACCCACACCATAGGGAGCACCATGATCCGACGGACACTCCTGGGGGCGGCCGTAGTGATGTTGCTGATGTTGTGCGGGGAAGCGATGGCTGCGCGGACGGCGGCCAATGCACAGACTCGAGCGCAGCTCGACAGGGTTTTGCCGGCGGTGAATTTCACCAACGTCACTCTCAAAGATGCCATTGAATTTCTGCGCGATGTGAGCGGCTCGAACATGCACGTGAACTGGAAGGCCATCGAGGCCGCCGGGATCACGCAGGACACGCCGATCAACATCAAGCTGCGGCAGGTTTCGCTGCGGAAGGTGTTGGCGCTGCTGCTGTCGGAAGCATCGGGCGGCGCGGGACTCACTTTCTATATCGATGATGGAGTGATCGAGATCACGACCACGGAAATTGCGGACAACGTGATGTACACGGTGGTTTACCCCGTGCAGGATTTGCTGGTGGAGCCGCCGGATTTTGTCGCGCCGCCGGATTTCATGCTGCAAGGCAATAACGGCGGGGGTGGCGGCGGCGGCGGCCGTGGTGGAGGTGGGGGTGGCGGCGGCCGCGGCGGAGGCGGTGGTGGTGGCGGCCGCGGCGGTGGTGGAGGCGGCGGCGGCGGATGGGGAGGTGGAGGCGGCGGTAACATGTTCGGTAACCAGCAGAATGCCACACCGCGCGACAAGGATGCCAAAGCCAAGGAATTGGTTGATCTGATCAGAGAGACGGTCGTGCCAAGCATCTGGGTGGAAAACGGTGGCAAGGCGACGATCCGCTTCTTCAGCGGCAACCTGATTGTGACCGCGCCGCGTTCGGTGCATGAGGCGATCGGCGGGCCGGTGGATTGAAGATGTGAAATTTGTCAAAGACTTTTTGGGCGGTCTTTTGACCGCCCTTTTTTATGGGATGATTCGGGGCAACATGAGCAAGACGCTGAGGCATCGAACATGGACGCAGCCCGCGGGGAAGAAGGTGCAATATGAATGGGTGCCGACGGAGAAGAAAAAACGACCGGCTCGCCAGCGCCGAAGAACTTTGAAGTCTGTTGGATAAACTGCATCAGATGCGGTGGTGGGAGCTATGGCTCATGAGCTGGGAATTGTTGGGGCGGGGAACATGGCCGAGGCGATCGTGCGCAGCGTGATCGCGGCGGGAGCGATTCGCAAAGAGGGGATTGTCGCGGCCGATGTTTCTCCAGCGCGGCGGGAAGTGTTTGCAAAGCAAATCGGGGTGAAGGCGGTGGAGAGGAATGACGAGGCGGTGCGGGGTGCGCGGATGGTGCTGCTG
>DASYUA010000211.1:0-9511 GCA_036001665.1 Tepidisphaeraceae bacterium | reverse complement strand
CAACATGTTCACCAACCTCAACCTCACCGACATGGAAGTCTGCTACAAAGTCTTCCGCAAGAGTGTCCTGGATCGCATCAAAATCAAGTGCAACCGCTTCGGCTTCGAACCCGAAATCACCGCCAAAATCGCCAAACTCCGCCCGAGAATCCGCATCTTCGAAGTCGGCATCTCCTACTACGGCCGCAGCTACGAAGAAGGCAAAAAAATCACCTGGAAAGACGGAGTGAAGGCGATACTGGCGATCATCCGCTTTCGCTTTTCCGACTGAGCTCTTTCCCCTCGCCCCCGTACTCGGGGGAGAGGACAGGGTGAGGAGGCGGTGGGGCGGACATTCTTGTCCGCCACGCACCGATGTACTCATCGGTGCGTAAATCCGCCAAAAATCATGTAAAACGCCCCGCTATGCACCACATGCTCGTGACTGTTAACAATTCCCCCATGGTCCGCCACGTCGACGCCATTTTCAGCCAGGGCGCATTCCGCCCCCTTGAGCCGCTCGCGCTGCCCGAGGGGACTCGGCCCGCCCAAGGACAGGCAGGAGATGATCACCCTCCTCCGCGCCGCCGTCGATCGCGGCATCACCTTCTTCGACACCGCCGAAGTTTACGGCCCATACAACAACGAAGAACTCGTCGGCGAAGCCCTCGCTCCCTTCCGCAAGCAGATGGTGATCGCCACCAAATTCGGCTTCGACCTCAGCGGCGCCGATAACCGGCCTGGCGCGCCCGGCCTCAACAGCCGCCCCGACCACATCAAGCAGGCTGACAAATGCTAAGCGCTTGCAAGGGATCAGATGCAGGAAATAAAGGTGACGGCAGGAAATAAAGGTGACGCGGCAGGAAATAAAGGTGACGCAGGAAATAAAGGTGACGCGAACCTTTATTTTGGACAGGCCGTGTCTTTGGTCCCGATGCAGGCCTGGGCGATCACGCAGGCCATAAAAACTCCTGTTCGCCAACGATTATAGCGCGAAGTGAGTTGGCCGGTGTGCGCGGCGCCTTCGCTACACAACCGTGAACCCCGCTGGCATTCCTTCGAGCGGCGGCTCGAAGCGGACCATCGTGATCAACCCGTCGGCTGAATCAATCTGCAGCGCCACGTCTTGGCCGTCCTCCTCTTCCGCGATCACAACGCGGGAAGGATGTGAGATAGCGTGGATTGCGGCAGTAGCTGGCGAATCGCCGGCGATGATCTCGATCCATTCTTCGTCGGGGCGGGCCTTCGGTTCGGTGTCAACGATCCCGATCAGCGGCTGGTCGCACATTTGCGACCGTACACCGAAAGCGCCTTCGCCAATTGTCTCCACGTTGACATGCTCGCCTTGGTGAAGTTGAGCGAAATCACCAAGGAAATGCTGCCACCGTTCGTGTGTGATTTCTCTGGTTCGCATGATCGCCTCGATTTCTGCATAATACGTAATAGTGGCGTCCTAACCTTCGGCAGGCAGCGCCACGCGAAATACAGTGCCGACGCCAGGTTTGGAATCGACGGCCACGCGCGCTCCGAGTAGTGCGCTGGCCTCATGAACGATGCTCAACCCCAGCCCCGCGCCTTGCTCGCCATGCGTTTCGCCGCGGACAAAAGGCGCGGAAAGCCGCCTTTCATTCGTGATGCCCGGTCCTTGATCGGCAACCGAGAGTGCCCATCCTTCTTCGTGCCCCTCTGTGGGCGGCTGCGCCTCAACCGTGACGGTTGATCCTGACGGACTGTACTTGACGGCGTTGCCGACAAGATTTTGAAGGATGAGGCCGATCAATCCTCGGTCGCTGTTGACGACCGCTTGTTCCTGGGGCATCGCGAGCGACAGATTAACCCCTTTCTTGGTTGCCTGCGGCTGAGCTTGTTTAACCACTTGCGCCGCGACCGTGTGCAGGTCCAAAACCTCCCGCTTCGGTTCCATTGTTCCCTTGCGCACTTGCTCGGCTTGGAGCAGCAGGCTCATTCCGCTTACCGTATCCCGGATGGCCTGCTGAGCCGCAGCGACATCCTCGGCCCTCTCGGCGAATTGGGGTGCGCCGGCCAAATCATGACCGAGCACTTCCAACGTCAACATGACGCTGTTGAGGTTGTTTCGCAGATCGTGCGACAGGAACGCGAGATACTTGGCTTCGGCTTCGGTCGCAGCTCCAAGCTTCGCCTGCTGGTGTTCGAGAAAACCGGTCACGCTTTCCTGTAAGGCGATGTCCACGCCCATACCCAGGGCGATGACTTCGTCAGCGGTGAGCATGTTGCCCAATGCTTCGCTCAATTCCTCCACCAGAACCCGGCGGAGCAGGCGGAATTCGATAATCACGGTTTGAAGGTCATAGTGGACGTGAAAGCGGCGAGCGCCGTGCGTCAGGGTCGTACCGATGAGCTTGTACTCCGGCTGCGTCTCCAGAGCAGTCGCAATCAGATCCAGGATTTGCGGCAGGTGATCGCGGAGTTGTGCTGCTGGCAGCTTGTCGGCACGCGGCAGCGTCTCCCGGACCACTTTCTCCCAACGGTCCATGATGCGCTCGCTTCGTTTCCGGATCGCCTCAGCCAACTCGGGGAAGGCTTGAGTTTGAAGCAGGTCGCTTGCTTGATCTTGAATTGGCATGATTGGCCTGTTGTAGAAGGCTCGACCTTGCGATGGACAACTCAATTTTACGCCTTCACGTCATACGAGGTTCCGGGAAACCAAAAAAGATTTTGACCGTTCCTCGCGCGGCGCCAGATCATTTACAATGCTCGTTCGCATCAGCATTCCCGAAAGTAGCCTCCCATGGCCCTGTGTGAAGTCTGTGGCAACGATTACCACAAGTCATTCGAAGTGACGGTTGGCGGTGCATCCCACGTGTTTGACAGTTTTGAGTGCGCGATTCATGCCCTCGCGCCACCCTGTGCCCACTGCGGCTGTCGCGTGGTTGGCCACGGCGTGGAGTCGCAGGAAAAGATCTTCTGCTGCGCCCACTGTGCGGCGCAAGCGGGAGTGCGGGGTGTAAAAGATCGTGCCTAATACGGCGCAACGCGATAAGGCGAAAGGAGCAACCCATGCAAGTTAGACAGATCATGACAGAGAGTCCGGCGTGCTGCAGTCCCGACGCGAACCTTCAGGAGGTGGCTCGGATGATGATCGAGCACAACTGCGGCGAAATTCCTGTGATCCACGGCAGCGACAAAAGGCCAATCGGCGTGATCACCGATCGCGACATCACCTGTCGCGCTGTCGCCCAGGGCAAGGACCCACTGCAAATGAAGGCTCGCGAGTGCATGTCCAGCCCGGTACTGACGGTCACGCCTCAGATGAGCCTCGAAGAGTGCTGTCGGCTCATGGAGGAGAAGCAGCTTCGGCGCATGCCGGTCATCGACGAACGCGGGGCCTGTTGTGGTATCGTCGCCCAGGCGGACATCGTTTTGAAAGCACCGGATGATCAGGCCAACGAATTGCTCAAGGAGATTTCACAGCCAGCATGATGCAGGGCCCGCTGCGGCGGGCCGGCTATTCCTGACGCGGCGATTTTTGCCATGGACCCGTTGCGGCCGGTGCCAAAAAGCGGGAGAGGCAAAAAGCGGGACAGTCCCCCGGATAGTCCTCCTTCCTAGAGCCGAAATCCGGGAAATCCGGGACCCTACTCCTTGAAAAAAATCTCCACCAACCGAACAAACGCCCGTAGAAAACGTGATAGTCCCGGGAACGCAGTCAGATGCAAAAGGGGGTTTGGGAAAATGCTTTTCGCTCCGCACGCACCACTCGGCCATCACCACCGCTCTCCCTCCGCGCCCTCGTCCTTCCTCATTTGGGCCTTGGTCATTGAACATTCTTTGGTCATTGCTCCTTGGTCCTTGGTCATTCCCCGCGCCATCCGCGCAACGCGTCTTCCCCCATCCGTGTGCATCAGTGTGCATCTGTGGCTCAAAAACAAACCCACCGCACTCACCCAAAAACCCCTCCCGCACTCCAAAATCGCCATTCTCCGCACCAACCCCCACACCTTTTTTGACGAAACGAACCCACCGCATTTACGTCCATACGCCCACACCCCTATACGCCCATACGTCCGAACGTGCCAAACGCGCAACACCCCATCCGACCGACCTGATCCACGGTTCTCACCCACGCCTCCTCCCGCTACACTCTCCCCATGCGCATCCTCATCTCCGGCGCCGCCGGCTTCATCGCCTCCCACCTCGCCGACCTCCTCCTCGCCCAGGGCCATGAAGTCCTCGGCATCGACAACCTCCTCACCGGCCGCCTTTCCAACGTCGCCCACCTCAAACACGACACCCGCTTCACTCTCCTCCAACAAGACGTCACCGAAAACTTCAAAATCGACGGCCCCATCGACCGCATCTATCACCTCGCCTCCCCCGCCTCCCCCGTCGCCTACGCCTCCCATCGCATCGAAACCATGAAGGTCAACAGCCAGGGCGCCTGGAACCTCCTCGACCTCGCCCTCGAAAAAAAAGCCCGCTTCCTCGTCGCCAGCACCAGCGAAATTTACGGCGATCCCCCCAAAAACATCCAGCGCGAAGATTTCTGGGGCAACGTCAACCCCATCGGCCTGCGCAGCATGTACGAAGAAGCCAAACGCTTCTCCGAGGCCTGCGCCATGGCCTACAACCGCGAGCGCGGCGCTGACACCCGCATCGTCCGAATCTTCAACACCTACGGCCCCCGCATGCACCCCGCCGACGGCCGCGTCGTCACCAATTTCTGCCGTCAGGCGCTCAAACACCAACCCATCACCATCGCCGGCGACGGCACCCAGACCCGCTCCTTCTGTTTCGTCTCCGACACCGTCCGCGGCCTGGCCGCCGTCATGGAGGCCGACTTCTCCGAGCCCATCAACATCGGCAATCCCGAAGAAACCCCCATCATCCAGCTCGCCAAACTCATCCTCGAGCTCATCCCCGAATCCAAAAGCAAAATCACCTTCGAACCCAGAGCCGACTACGATCCCCGCAACCGCTGTCCCGACATCCTCCGGGCCAAACAAATCCTCGGCTGGTCCCCCAAAATCCCCCTCAAAGAAGGCCTTGCCAAAGTCGTCGAATACCACAAACGCGATTCCTAACTACCAACTATCAACTACTAACTATCAACTAACTAATGGCCACTTCTTCCTTAAAACGCATCCTCGTCACCGGCGGCGCGGGCTTCCTCGGCTCCCATTTGTGCGACCGCCTCGTCGCCCAGGGCCACGACGTCATCTGCCTCGACAACTTCTTCACCAGCCAGAAACACAACGTCGCCCACCTGCTCCCAAAGAGTAATTTCGACCTCATCCGCCACGACGTCGTCGAGCCCATTTTTCTGGAGGTGGATGAAATCTACAATCTCGCCTGCCCCGCCTCCCCCGTCCACTATCAATACAACCCCGTCAAAACCGTCAAAACCAGCGTCATGGGCGCCATCAACATGCTCGGCCTCGCCAAACGCACCCGCGCCAAAATCCTCCAGGCCTCCACCAGCGAAGTCTACGGCGAGCCCTCCGTCCACCCCCAACCCGAATCCTACTGGGGCAACGTCAACCCTATCGGCATCCGCGCCTGCTACGACGAAGGCAAGCGCTGCGCTGAAACCCTTTTCTTCGACTATCACCGCTCCAACCACGTCAACGTCCGCGTCATCCGAATCTTCAACACCTACGGCCCGCGCATGCACCCCTACGACGGCCGCGTCGTCAGCAATTTCATCCTCCAGGCCCTCACCGGCCAGGAAATCACCATCTACGGCGACGGCAAACAAACCCGCTCCTTCTGCTACGTCGATGACCTCATCGACGGCATCATGCTCATGATGAACGGCCCCGATTCCTTCATCGGCCCCGTCAACCTCGGCAACCCCTCCGAATTCACCATGCTCGATCTGGCCCAACTCGTCATGGAAATGACCGGCTCCAAAGCCAAAATCTCCCACCTCCCTCGCCCCAAAGACGACCCCAGCCAGCGCCGCCCCGACATCACCCTCGCCCGCCAGCACCTCTCCTGGGAACCCAAAATCTCCCTCAAAGACGGCCTCGCCCGGACAATCGAGTTTTTCAAAAACATCGACCTCCGCCACTACCGCAAACCCACCGACCACACCGCCCACAAATCATCCGGGCTATGAAACGTTGGCAGGCCTCCTCTCTCCCCTCGACCCGGTACTCCGGGGAGAGGGTCAGGCTGAGGGGGCTTTCTTCTGAATTTTCCTTAAAGCACTACTTGGGTGTGATCTTCAAAACAAATCCCGTCCCCGCCTTAAAAAAGCTCTTCTCATTTACCCACATATCCCGCACCAGCACATACAGCGCTCCATCGCGCCCGAATCTCAAATCCGTCCCAAACGGCACCCCACTCGCAAACTCCTTCACATCCCCCGGCCGCTCCGGATCCAAAAACTTGATCCACCCATGCACATAATCCATAAAAAAATACTTCCCCCAATACTCCCTCGGCCACGCCCCGCACTTTTCTGCCGTGCAAAAATCCCCGCCCACAATCGACGCAAACGGATACGAATAAATCGCATCCACAAACTTCCCCTTCGAATTCACCCCATGCTCCACCGTCGGCCACCCAAAATTCTCCCCGCCTTTTGAGGAAACATTAATCTCCTCCCGCGCCCCGCCCACATCATTCAAAAACAACCGCCCCGTCCCCGGCTCCACCGCAAACCCAAACACATTCCGACACCCCAGCGCCCAAATCGCCCGATACTTCCCCTCCGCCGTCGCATAAAACGGATTCTCCACGGGAATCGACCCATCCGCATTGATCCGCAGAATCTTCCCCAAAAACGTATCCATATCCTGCGCTGGATCGTTCGACGTCTGCTCCCCGATCGAAACAAACAACTTCCCACCCCGCCCAAAATGAATCGCCCCGCCCTGATGCCCATTCTTGATCGTCCCCCTCATCTTCTGCTGATTGTCCCCCTCCAGCAAAACCTTCTCACTCCCGGCCACCACTTCATTTCCCGAAACAACAAATCGGCTCACCACATGATGCGGATACGGCGTCGGCGAAACATACGTCACATACACAAACTGATTCCTCCCAAAATCCGGATCCACCGTCACCCCAATCAACCCCCTCTCCCACGTCGCATCCACCTTCACCTGCAAAAACGGCCTCTCCAGCAGCTTGTCCTTCTCAATCACCCGCAGCACCCCCGTCTGCTCGCAAACCAACACCCTCCCATCCGGCGCAATCTCCATCGCCGTCCCCGCCGTCACCCCCCGTGCCACCTCCTGCATCGTAAACCCCTCCACCACCCTCGCCGGCCCCCCCGGCCGCTTCGGCTGCGCCACCGCGGACCGCCACCCTACGACAAGCACAACCGCCATGAACACGAAATGCTTCACTCCCCCAATGATACCCCCACTCCCGTCGTAGGGGCGGCTTCAGCCGCCGCCCCTGAACTATCCCTGCTCCACACCCCAATTCTTCCTCCCATGCCCCCGGTAGGTCGGGCACTCCTGCCCGACACGCATCGATGTACTCATCGATGCGAATCCTTCATCCTTCATCCTTCGTCATTTGGCGTCATTTGGCGTCCCACCAGATTTCTATTGCCAAACCTCCCCCATTGCCTATCATTTATACGAACACACTATGCCCCCGCCAGTTCATTCAGCACCGCCCGTAAAGACCGACCAGGAAATGGCCATCCTCACCGAAATCGGCCAGGTCCTCTCTTCCACCCTCGAACTTCGCGAAGAGTTCGCGAAGATCATGCAAATCCTTATAGATAAACTATATATGCACCGTGGCTCCCTCGTCCTCCTCGATGACTCCAGCGGCCGCCTGCGCATAGAAGCGGCAGTGGGCTTCACCTCCGAAGAAATCGAACGCGGCGTCTACGCCCTCGGCGAAGGCATCACCGGCAACGTTGTGGCCACCGGCCGTCCCCGCGTCATCCCCGACATCCGCAAAGAGCCCGACTTCCTCAATCGCACCTACAGCCGCAACCTCGAACGCCTCAACTCAACCATCAGCTTCTTCTGCATCCCCATCAAAGTCGCCGGCCGCACCGCCGGCGCACTCTCCTGCGACAAGGAATTCGTCAGCGATGAACAACTCCGCGCCGACGAGGTCTTCCTCGGAATCATCGCCGCGTTCCTCGGTCAGGCCATCCAGATCAACCGCATGGTCATGCGCCAAAAAGAAGTTCTCCTCGAGGAAAATCGCCAGCTCCGCGACCAGGTCCGCGACCGCTATCGCTTCGAAAACATCATCGGCGATTCTCCCGCCATGCACGAAGTCTTCGCCACCGTCGGCCAGGTCGCCAACTCCCGCGCCACCGTCCTCCTCAGCGGCGAAACCGGCACCGGCAAGGAAATGATCGCCAAGGCCATCCACTACAACTCACCCCGCAAAGACAAACCCTTCGTCCGCGTCAACTGCGGCGCCCTCACCGGCACCCTCCTCGAATCCGAAATCTTCGGCCACGTCAAAGGCTCCTTCACAGGCGCAATCCGCGACAAAATCGGCCGCTTCGAAGCCGCCGACGGCGGCACTATTTTCCTCGACGAAATCGGCACCCTCGAACCCCAGCTCCAGGTCAAGCTCCTCCGCGTCCTCCAGGAACGCGAATTCGAACGCGTCGGCGACACCCAGACCGTCAAGGTCGATGTCCGTGTCATCGCCGCCACCAACGTCGATCTCCAGGAAGAAGTCGCCCGCGGCACCTTCCGCGAAGACCTCTTCTATCGCCTCAACGTCGTCAACATCTATCTCCCTCCCCTCCGCAATCGTCGTGAAGATATCCCCCGCCTCATCGACTTCTTCCTCGACAAATACAACGCCATCAACGGCCGTTCCCTCAAGCGCATCAGCCGCGAAATGCTCTCCATCCTCCTCCGCTACCCCTGGCCCGGCAACGTCCGCGAGCTCGAAAACGCCATGGAGCGCGCCGTCGTCCTCTCCTCCGGCGAGGACTTCACCGAAGATCTCCTCCCCCTCAGCGTCCGCATGTTCGCCGCCCAGCGCCGCTCCACCCAGGCCAGTGAATCCATCGACACCATCACCAAACGCCTCGCCGATCAGGCCATGGCCGACTTCGAAATGCGCGAAGGCGAAATCTACCAGCTCCTCATCGACCAGGTCGAGCACGCCCTCATCGAGCGCGCCCTCGCCAAATGCGGCGGCGTCAAAACCCGCGCCGCCGACTTCCTCGGCATCAACCGCAACACCCTCAACAAAAAAGTCAAAGACCTCGGCATCGAAGCCGTCGAATAACCCCCGCCCCCACCCACCCTCCTTCCTCCTCCGTAGGGCATGCTTCAGCGTCCCGCTTCGCCACTACTTGTAGTACGTCTACATTCCGACAGCGCTTGCCATAGTGGCCCCCGCAACTCCCGTCCCAAACACAAGTTGCGCCTTCTTGTTGCGCTTCCGGACAAAAATAAATAAATTTTCCTCCCTTTCCCTCAGCAAAATCAAAAATCCGTTGCGCCCCCCATGAAAAAATATGACCGTTTGCGCAACACCGCCGGAATTATAGAGGAGCTCATTATGCGCAACCCAATTCTTCTCCGTGGCATGGGCGCCCCGCCCA
>DASYUA010000210.1:0-3478 GCA_036001665.1 Tepidisphaeraceae bacterium | reverse complement strand
CCTCCCCTCCCATCCCCTCCCTCCACTTATTCACATCCCGCTCCACCGCCTTCCGCATCGCCGCCCACGCCTCCCCATCCTGCCCCAGCACCGGCGTCTCATTGCGCTTCCCGCACGCCATACAGACAAAGATTGCTCCCGCATCATCCCGCGGGACCACAATCACCTTGCCGCAATGTGTGCATCGAATGCGGGGCATGGCTTGCGCTTCTCCAAGGGTGTCACTTCGTCGTTGCCGCGCGGTCGTGATGCTCCCCTATTGTCAGCATCCTTCACCTCGCGCGTCAATGAGATTTTCCTTGACCCTATACACTGCATCAGGGCCATCGCACGTGACCCGTGAATAGTGGGGCGGACATTCCTGTCCGCCTTCTTCCGTAGCGTGGCCATTGCCCACCTTCCGGTGGGGCGGACATTCTTGTCCGCCGCGGGGCATTCCTGCCCCTCCCAGATGCGACCATGCCACATTCCGCCAACCCCATGCTAGAATATTCCCAACAGTATCCCCTACCGTGGTTTCTCGCGTGATTCGCCGTCTTACCCGCCTCTCGCCCATCCTCCCCGCCCCAGGCTTCCTCGCCTTCATTCTCGCCGCGCTCCTCCTCTTCACGCAATCTCCCCTCCCCGCCGCCGACCAAAAATCCATCGCCGACGCCATCGCCCAACTGAGCGACCCCGACCCCCGCATCCGCGACCAGGCCTCCAAAACCCTCTGGCAACTCGGCCGCGAAGCCGAACCCGCCATCCTCGAAGCCATCAAGGGCGATGACCCCGAAATCGTCGCCCGCTGCCGCGACATCCTCATCGACTTCAAATACGGCATCTATCCCGACACGCCGCGCGACATTGTATCCCTCATCCAGACCTATCGCCGCGGCAACCCCGTCCAGAAGCGGGCGGCCGTACAGGGCCTCGCCCGCATCGGCCCCCGCGCCTTCCCCGCCGCCGTCCGCCTCTCCCGCGCTGAAGACAATTACACCCTCCGCTCCCAGGTCTTTCACGAACTGGCCCAAATGGGCGCTCGCGGCGCTATCGGCTTCCTCGCCGAAGGCGATTTCACCTCCGCCGAACAGTGCCTCGAAGTCGGCCTCTCCGATGGCATGGACCGCCAGACCCGCTCCTACATCGCATTCCTCCTCCTCCGCGGCCGCGATGATCAAAAAATCGCCGCCCTCCGCGCCGAAATGGAACTCGGCGACGGCATCTCCGGCGCGGCCCGCCTCCTCGCCTACCTCCTCCGCGCCAAAGGCGATCTCGCCGGCGCACGCGAAGCCGCCGAACAATCCCACGATGACCGCCTCCTCGAAGGAATCATCCTCGAGCAGGCCGACTTCAAAACCCTCGCCAGCCGCCATGCCAACGAAGGCGAGAATGACCACAACCTTGAAAAACTCGGCTTCCGCGCTGCCTGCCAGCGTCTCGCCGGCCAAAGCGACGCCGCCGCCCACACCCTCGAGCTCATCGCCACCGCTCCTCCCCGCCGCCCCGACAATCCCTGGCCCGCCGCCAAAGCTCTCTTGCTCAACGATCGCCCCAATCAGGCCATCGCCCTGCTACTCGCCCAAAAGGAAACCAATTCCGCCCTCGAGCTCCTCCTCGCCCAGCAGCGCTACCCCGAAGCGATCGATCTGGCCGCCACCGCCAAAGAATCCAAATCCATCATCCTCGCCCGCATCGCCCGAACCTGGCATCTCCTCGGCGAAAAGGAAAAATCCGCCGCCGCGTTACGCAATGCCATCAATCTCGCCCCCCAAACCGGAATGCCCGCCTGGATCGCCATCGTCGATGCCCAGCTCCGCACCGGCCAGCGCCAATCCGCCCTCGATCAGGCGTCCGACGCCATCAACCAGCTCAACGATCTCCCCGACCAGCTCTTCGAAAAACTCTTCCCAAAAAATTCCTCCGACGCCCAATCCTGGTGGCCCATCCTCCGCGCCCGCCACCCCGACGAATCTCCCGCCCAGACCATGACCCGCCTCGACACCCTCCTCTCCGGCAAATGGCCCCCCGACGAACTCACCACTCTCACCCGCGAAATCCGCGAAGGAAAACTCACCGATCTCACCAATCGCCAGCGCGTCCTCCGCGCTGCCGTCAACGCACTCCAGAAAGCCGGCCTCGCCCAAGAGTCCCAGGCTTGCTCCCTCGCCCTCGCCCAGTTCACCAATGAAGAGCGCGACCTCGTTTCCCTCGCCGCCGCCGCCATCGTCAAAAAAGACTGGAACTCGGCCGCCGAACTCTCCATCCGCGCCATCGAAAAAGACCGCAGCCGCGCTGCTCCCCGCTATTTCCGCGGCTATTCCCTCCTCCAGCTCGGCCGCGAAAAAGAAGGCCACGAACTGATCGACATCGCCCGCCTCCTCCCTCTCGCCGACGATCCCGACCGCTACGAATTCGCCGAACATTTGCAGAAAGCCGGCCTCGCCGACGCCGCCCACGAGCAATACCAACTCCTTCTTCGTGTCGGCGATTTCTCCACCTGGGAAGTCGGCAACGCCACTCGCATCATGGCCCATCGCGCCTCCGAACAGGGCGACGATCTCGCCGCCGCCGCCCTCTGGGAACGCTCCACACTCCCCTGCCTCCGCGAAAACACCGGCTTCATCGACGTCGCCGCCTATCTCGGCATCCCCCATCTCATCCACCGCACCCGCGCCCGCGGACTCATCAAATCCGGCAAGCTCGACGCCGCCCTCGCCGAACTCCGCCTCTGCGAAGAATATCTCCCCGGCGACATCGCCCTCCCCATCGAAATGGCCACCCCCCTCCGCGATGCCGGCCGCGAAAAAGACCTCACCCTCCTCGTCGACCGCATCCTCCAACGCCAGGAATCCCTCCTCACCACCTACCCCAAAGCCGCCATGATCCACAACAGCGCCGCCTGGCTCCTGGCCCGCTGCCGCCTGAAGCTCGACGTCGCCCTCGCCCACGCCCAAAAAGCCGCCGACCTCGAACCCCAAAACGCCCCCATCCTCGACACCCTCGCCGAAACCTACTTCCAGCTCGGCCAAAAAGACAAAGCCATCTCCATCATCCGCACCTGCATCGACCTCGAACCCACCATCGACCGCCACAAAGCCCAACTCACCCGCTTCCAACACTCCTCCCCCACCTCCCTCCCCCCCTCCTAAACCCCCACCTCCCATATCTCCCGTACGGGCGGCTTCAGCCGCCGTCCCCCCGACTCCCCCACGCCTCTGCACAATGACCTGCTTTAACCCCCCACCCCTTGTATCCCCCACAAAAATCAGCGCTTGCCATAGTGGCCCCCGCAACTCCCGTCCCAAACACAAGTTGCGCCTTCTTGTTGCGCTTCCGGACAAAAATAAATAAATTCTCCTCCCTTTCCCTCAGCAAAATCAAAAATCCGTTGCGCCCCCCATGAAAAAATATGACCGTTTGCGCAACACCGCCGGAATTATAGAGGAGCTCATTATGCGCAACCCAATTCTTCTCCGTGGCATGGGCGCCCCGCCCA
>DASYUA010000209.1:0-22027 GCA_036001665.1 Tepidisphaeraceae bacterium | reverse complement strand
GGGCGCGCAGAAACAGAGGGCAGCACATTGGAGTACCAAAAGCGTCCTCATTTGCTGCTCCCTATTTGAAACCACTCAGAATCGCCGGAAACTTGAAGACCTGATTGCCCTCAGCCAAGTAACCGATATAGATGAGTTGGCAGCAGCCTACATAAGCTTTAGGATATGTCAATAGTTTTCGCGTGGGCGCGGGAAAAGGGTCGCGCGGAAAAAGGGGCGTCGGAAAGGGCGCGGATAAAGGGTGACCCCTCAATTGATGTAGGCGGAAACTGCATGAAGTCGGCAGTGTGGTTGGGAGCGGAGAATCGAATCTGCGTTCATTTGCGCAATCTGCGGCGATCTAGGAGTCAGGCGTCAGGTGCTAGAGACTAGAAAAGACCAAGCGCGTCTCTGCGTCTCCGCGTCTCGGCGGTTGCATTCGGCCAGCAGCGCTCCCGAGCCGAGTTGCACAGTAAAAAAAGTTGGCCTTGGTGTCTTCGTGTCTTCGTGGTTAATCTGCGTTTAGGGGCGGTCTCATTGATTCGGATTTCCGCTTAGGGGGGGTCGGAATTCGATTTGCCGGCAATCAGAGGAAACTGGATGAAATCACCGGTGTTCAGGGGGGGCCGGAGGGGAGAACAATTAAACCGCCCGCAGGTCGTCGGTCTTTTCGGTCAGTCTCGTTTCCGATCCATAATCCATCCGACCACCACAACACCCGCGCCGATCACCCCCAGCGCCACCGCCGCCGTCGGCATCATCCCGCTCTCCGGCGTCCCCACCGCCGCCGGGCTGTGAATCACCTGACCAATCCAATGCGTACAGTACAAAACAACCGCCGCCAGAATCAGGATGGACCCCGCAATCATCCGCATAAGCCCCATCGTATCGCTGCCCGAGCCCATCCAGCAAGAGCCGGTAAACCCCACCAGAGGAAACTGGATGACCCCCCCTACACCGGTGTCCTCCGGAGGGGAGAACAATTAAACCGTCCGCAGGTCCTCGGTCTTTTCCCCATCCGTGTGCATCCGTGCCCCATCTGTGGCTATTCATTCTGATTTTTTGGAATGGGCCAGGTGATTGCGGAAGTTGGCTTCGTAGGCCTCGATCAGCTTGGGCTTGCCGTCGATCACCACGACGTTGTCGGCCGTTGATTCATCGTGACGATCGCTGAAGTTGAAGCTGCCGGTGATGATGGTCTGGCCGTCGATCAGGATCACCTTGCTGTGGGCCTTCTCGTGTTTCGAGTCGAGGTAGGTGTCGATCCCCTTGCGGGAGAGGAAGTCCAGCTCCGACTTCTTGTCGGCCTTGTCATCGTCGAGGATGACCTTGACCTCGACGCCGCGCTTGTGTACTTCATTGAGGGCCTTGGCGATGCGCTCGGAGGTGAAGGAATAGGCCTGGACATAGACGCGTTTCCGGGCCATGCGCACCTTGTCGATGATGAGCTGGCCGCAGTCGGTGCCGGGGGAGAAGTAGACCGCCACGCCATCCTGGGAGGCGGCCGGGGTGGAGGTGCCATCGCCGCTGGAGCCGCGGTCGCAGCCGAGGAGGAAGAGGAGCGGGAGTGTTGTCAGCAGAACTCTGCTCACGTTTGTTCCTCCCCGGGATCTCGGCGAAGCAGCGCGGCAAACCCCGCCTGCTCAAAGTCAGAATCGTACGTCAGGGCTCGCGTTATCCCGTGCTGCCGCATGATCACAAATGATGAACAATCCCAAAGGACCGGTTCGCTGGTCGTTCGCTGCCATGCCTTGCGGCGGGCATGTGCATCCCACGACACAGCTCGAGCATGATGCTGGTCCCTGCGACTGGCGAGGGCAACCCAAAAGGAGGCATCGACGAAACACAAGTTGTTAGTCACGGCTTTTTCTTGGGGGTTCCGTAGAGGTAATGATCGAGATTCTCTGAAAGGTCGGTGGGAAGAGATGGATCGTCGATTGGATTTTTGAGGATCCAGTCAAACACCGATTCGTCGCCGTCTTCATTCGCAGCGTCAGCGGATTCCACGCGCACGATCAATCGCTGGTTCACCGGGAGATTCAGCGGTTCATCGGGGATGATGACCTTGCCGTCGAAATGTGCTTTGAATGCGACCATAAGCGCTCCTTCCATAGTATAGCATTTAGATCGGCTACATCTGCTCCGGTTGGGCGATTCCCAGGAGGTCGAGGCCGGTGGCCATGGTGCGGGCGGTGAGCTCGGCGAGGGCGAGGCGGCTGGAGCGGGTGGGTTCCTGGCTTTGGAGAACGGGGCAGTTTTCGTAGAAGCCGCTGAAGCGGATGGCCAGCTCGTATAGATAACCGGCCAGGTGGTGGGGCTTGAGCTCGCGGGCGACCAGGTCGATCACCTCGTTGAGGCGGAGGATCTGTTTGGCCAGGGCGATTTCGGCGGGGGCTTCGAGAATGATAGGGGGGGTGGGGGAGGTGGAGCCGCGGCCGAATTCCAGGCTGGCTTTGCGGAAGATGGAGCGGATGCGGGCGTAGACGTATTGGAGGTAGGGGGCGCTGTTGCCCTTGAAGTTGAGCATCTGGTCCCAGGAGAAGACATAGTCGCTGGTGCGATCCTTGGAGAGATCGGCGTATTTGACGGCGCCGATGCCAACCATGGGGGCGATGGATTTTTTCTGGTCTTCGGGAAGCTCGGGGCGCTCGCGCTCGAGGACTTCGAGGGCCCGTTGCTGGGCTTCGTCGAGTAATTCCTTGAGCTTCACGGTTCCGCCGGAGCGGGTTTTGAAGGGTTTGCCATCTTCGCCGAGCATGGTGCCGAAGGGGGCGTACTCCAGTGAAACACCTTCGGCCCAGCCGGCTTTTTTGGCGGTGGCAAAGACCTGGGCGAAGTGCTGGGCCTGGCGGGAGTCGTGGGTGTAGATGATGCGGTTGGCCTTGAGTTCCTGGATGCGAAAGCGGATGGCGGCCAGGTCGGTGGTGGCGTAGAGATATCCGCCGCCGGTTTTCTCGATGATGAGGGGAGCTTCGAAGCCCTCGACGGGGACGACGATTGCGCCTTGCGACTCTTCTGCGATACGCTTGTCCTTCAGCTCTTTGACGACGTCGGCGAGGAAGGGATTGTAGAAGGATTCGCCGCGTTCGTGTTCCTGGCGGAGTTTTACCCCGAGGCGATCGTAGAGCGGCTCATAGTGACTGCGTGTTCCCGCTACGATCCCGCGCCAATAGTTCCGAGCCGACTCATCTCCACTTTGAAGCCGTACAACACAAGCTCGCGCTGTATCTGCAAAGACCGGATCCTCGTCAAATTTCTGCTTTGCTTTTCTATAGAAATCCTCGAGATCGCGTATGACTATTTGATCGCTTTGGGCACCACCTCCGACTGTAACCGAATAATCGACGGGTGATTCACGGTTCGGCATGTTGAGGTAGGCGATCAACATTCCGAACTGTGTTCCCCAGTCGCCGATGTGGTTTTGGCGGATGACTTGGTGGCCCTGGGATTCGATGGCGCGGCTGATGGCGTCGCCGATGATGGTGGAGCGGAGGTGGCCGACGTGCATTTCCTTGGCGATGTTTGGGCCGGAGTAATCGACGACGACGCGCTGGGGGTGTTGGGCGCGGTGGAGGCCGAGGTTGGCGTCGGCGGCGAGTTGGCCGAGGCGTTTTTGGAGCCACTGGGGGTTGAGGCGGATGTTGATGAAGCCGGGGCCGGCGATGGTAGGGGGGGCGGAGGCGAGGTCGCCGAGGTGGAGATTGGCTGTGATTTTTTCGGCGATGGCGCGGGGGTTGGTTTTTTGCCCGGTCTTTTCGGCCAGGAGTTTGGCCAGGCCCATGGCGGCGTTGGATTGGTAGTCGCCGAACTTTTCGTTGCCGGAGATGGCGATGAGGGGATCGGCATCGAGATCCCAGGCGGAGCGGATGGCCGCGCGGAAGAGGGTGTCGAGCTCGTCGATGACGGAATTCATGAGATGAGGCCTTATAGTCGGTTTTGGAGGGGGATTATAGAGGGGGAGCAATGACGAATGACGAAGGACGAATGACGAAGGAATGACGAATGACGAAGTCTCAGAGGCGGTGGGTTTGTTTCGTCAAAAAAGTTGGCCTGAGGGGAGGCAGAAGTGGCGATTTTGAAGAGGTGGAGGGGTTTTTGGGTTTGATTGGTGGGTTTGATTGGCTTTGTTTTGTCGCGGGGGTGGGCGAGGGAGGAAAAAAATGTGTGTTGAGGGGCTGACGGTACGCGGTTTTTGCAAAGCTGGCTGGGAGCGAAGGTTATGGAATTGCTGGAGCAAGAAGATGAGAAAAAAGCGGGGAAAAGCGGTACTTTCCGGTACCAAAGCGGTACTTTTCGGTTCCTGAACGGTTCTTTGGGATGGAAAGCGGGTCTGGGTGAACGAAAAGCGGTTCCGGGGTGAGCGGATAGCAAATGGAAGATGGCGGGCGCGCGGAGGGGGCGGGGGTACGGATTGGAGTTGCGAGAGCAGAGACGAATGCCATTTGTGGACCCCTTTTTTTAATGTCGTTCCTCAGTGCTAATACGCTGGCGGGAGGGAAACGTTCGCAGAAAATATAAAAAATGTTAGGGGCATCCGGGTGCAGAATTCAGAATTGAGAATTCCGAAGACCCCTCACCCTGGCCCTCTCCCCGGAGTACCGGGGAGAGGGGAGAGGAGGAGGAGCAAGAAGAGGAAGAGGACTAAGAGCAGAATGAGGAGTTAAGAGAAGGAGGAGGATGGACTTGCCCACGTTCGGCGGGCGCTCAAAGGGCCGGGATTCGCGGCCCGCATTTCTTTTGCGCGCGATTGGGAGGCGGAATTATCGGTGGGAGGGAGATGAGGCGGTGAGGATGGCTTGGGCGGTGATTGGGTCATCGAAGCGGCGGCCGTTGATGAAGAGGGTGGGGGTTTTTTTGACGCCGCTGCGGAGGCCGCTTTCGTAGTCAGCGCGGACGCGCTGGCGATGTTTGTCGGCGGCGCGGCTGGATTCGAATTTGTAGATTTCCAGGCCCAGGGTGAGGGCGAGGTGGCTGAAATCAAGCTCGCCGAGCTGGCTCTGGTGGCGGAAGAGGGCTTCGTGCATCGGCCAGAATTTGCCCTGATCGGCGGCGGCTTCGGCGACCTCGGCGGCGGCGCTGGCGTGGGGATGGATGGAGCTTTGAGGGAAGTGGCGAAAGACAAAGCGCAGGCGGTCGCCGAGGGTCTGGCGCACTTCCTTGATGATGGGAACGGCGTTGAGGCAGGAGGGGCATTCATAGTCGCCGTATTCGACGATGGTGATGGGCGCGGTGGGTAGTCCGAGGGCATGATCGCGTTCGGTGACGGGGTCGGCCAAGAGGGCCTGGTCGTTTTTTGATATGTCTTCCATGTCAACCTCGCAATCTCCGGGCGATCTTAGCGCTAACAGGCGGGATCATCCAGAACCAGGGGAATTGCGCGAAATGTTATTCTGCCATCTCGGCGGGGTGGGAATGGCGGGTGCTGCGAGGGTGGCGAGGCCACGGGGACGGCGGCTGAAGCCGCCCCTACGAAAGATGGCGGAGAGGAATGTCCGCTCCACCGTTGGCCGGGGGAGTGTCGCGCAAGAGTGCCCGACCTACCGGCAGAAGGCGGACAGGAATGTCCGTCCCACCGAAGAGGTGGGCAGTGCCCACCGTACTACGCCGGCTACTCTAAAAATGTGGGTGGTCGCTGCAAACGGAACAACACCGGCATCCGAGTACGGCTGCCCATGCCACCCACCAAAGAAGCGTGGACGGCGTACTACAGAAAGACCCTCACCCCGACCCTCTCGTGAGAGTACCGGGAGAGGGAGATGGTGGGGCAAGCCCCACCCTACGAGAGGTCTCCCCGAGTACGGGGGAGAGGGGAAGAAGAGGAAAAATGCTGGCGGCGGGAGGGGGACGTACAATATCGGCATGACAGAGATGGAAACAGAACCGTGCAATCCGATCGCGTTTCCCCGGCTGGATGTGGCCGATCTTGCAGCGCTGAGAGCGTTGGCGGAGCCGTGCAGGTTTGAAGATGGAGAGATTGTGTTTCGCGCGGGGGATGCGGATTTGGATTTGTTCGTGGTGGAATCGGGTGCGATCGAGATTTTGAATCCGTCGGATGAGAATCGGCACGTGGTGACGCACGGGCCGGGGCAGTTTGCGGGGGACATTGACCTGCTGACGCGCCGGCCGGTGATCGTGACGGGCGTGGCGCGGGGGCGGACGGAGTTGATGCGGGTGGCGGGGGGGCGATTGCGGGAGATCCTGACGAAGGTGCCGCGATTGAGCGAGAAGCTGCTGATTGCGTGCCAGGAGCGGCGGCGGCTGCTTACCGAGGCGGGAGTACTGGGGCTGAAGGTGGTGGGGCCGGGCAAGTGCCGGGACACGACGCGGGTGCGTGAGTTTTTGTTTAAAAATTTTGTGCCGTTTACCTGGTATGACTCGACATCCGAGCAGGGGCGAAGGCTGATGGGCCAATGGGGATCACCGAAGAAGTCGCCGGTGATCGAATGCGGCGGCGGGGAGTTGCTGATCAATCCGGGGCTTCGCGAGCTGGCACACGCGGCGGGGGTGTGGCGGCATTGTCCGGAGCAGGCGGTTGATCTGGCGATTGTGGGGGCGGGGCCGGCGGGGATGACGGCCGCGGTTTATGCGGCGTCGGAGGGTGTTTCGACGGTGGTGCTGGATGCGCTGGGGCCGGGTGGTCAGGCGGCGGGATCATCGATGATCGAAAACTTCATCGGATTTCCAAGTGGGTTGTCGGGGGCGGATCTGGCGATGCGAAGTGTTCTCCAGATGCTCAAATTCGGGGCGAAGATGGTGGCGCCGGTGACGGTGGAGCGGATTGAGTCGAGCGGGATGGGCGACTATTCACACGTGCTGCACCTGGACTGTGGGACAGCGCTTCGGGCGCGGACGGTGCTGGTGGCGGCGGGGGTGCGCTGGCGCAGGCTGGATGCGGCCGGGATGGAGCGATTTGAAGCGGCGGGGATTCACTACGCATGCACCTCGGTCGAGGCCATTTTGTACGACAGGCAGGATGTGGCGGTGGTGGGGGCGGGAAATTCGGCGGGGCAGGCGGCGATGTTTTTGGCCGAGTGCTGCAAGGATCGGACGGTTCATTTGCTGGTGCGGAGGCGGCTGGGGCCGGGGATGTCGGAGTATCTTGTCGGGCGGATTCGCGCGGCCGCGAATATTCGGGTGCATGAAGGGGCGGAGGTTGCGGCGGTGCATGGGGAGAGGCGGCTGGAGAGGATTGCGCTGCGGGCGTTCGATCCGGATCGGGATTCGGCGAAGAGGGATGAGGGGTCGGAGATGCTGGCGGTGGGGGCGGTGTTTGTGTTCATCGGAGCTGAGCCGGGATGCTCGTGGCTGCCGGAGACGGTGGCGCGGGACAAGCTGGGATATATTTTGACGGGGACGGATGCGCTTCGTTCGGGGCGGTGGCCGCTGAAGGATCGGGAGCCATGTCCGCTGGAGACGACAGTGCCGGGGATTCTGGCGGCGGGGGACATTCGCGCGGGTTCGACGAAGCGGGTGGGGTTTGCGGTGGGGGATGGATCACTGGCGGTGACGTGCGTGCATAAATTGACGGCGATTCGGAGTTAGGCGGGAGGCCTGGGGGGTGGAAGAGAATACCCTTGGGGGATGGGCGAGGGCGCAAGGAATGGCATGACATGGAGTTGTGTTGTTGCGTGTGGGGTGTTTTTGGAAAAAAGCGGGCGGGCGGGTGCAAGATATGGGGGGTGTGTTATTATCGGGGAGAAGGGCAATTCCGTCATTGCCGTTGGTGACGGTTATATCGGCAGGGCGTTGGACTGTGGGTATTGGGAAGAGTGAGTTGGCCTATCCCATCGGTGTGCAGGTCCGCCTCCGGCGGATGCCACAGCATTCCATCTCCTTTTCGTTCAGGGCGTTTAGGAAAAACAGTGACACCGCGGGTGTGCGGATGGCGGATTCGCGCACGCGCGGTCAGGGCAACTCTCGAGACAATTCATGAAACACTCCAGGGACAAGGGACATGGGACAAGGGACAAGGGACAAGGGACAAGGGGGCAAGGGACAAGGGACAAGGGACAAGGGAAGGGCAGAACGGGGGCGATGGGGCGGGCGATTGGGGCGGTGGTGGAGGGGCTGGAAGAGCGGCGGCTGCTGAGCGGTGGGGTGGCGACGGTAGATGTGCCGGCGCAGGTTTGGGTGGATGATGTGTGGGCGTTTGCGCCGGGTGGAGATGTCGGCGAGGCGGGGCTGAGTTTGGGGGACACGGTGGAGGAGTCATCGGGGGCGACTCATACCTTTGGCGTTGATGCGTATTCGACGATTCAGGATGGGGTGAATTTTGTGAGCGATGGGGGAATCGTCGTGGTGCTTGATGGTCTGTATACCGAGCGGGTTTCGGTCAATCGCGGAGTGGCCATCCAAGGCCAGAGCGAGGCGGGGGTGATCGTTCAGGCCGACGGCGGGGGGCCGGTGGATGGGCATGATGCGTTTGATATCGATGCGGCGGGCGCGGCGGTGAGCATTGAGCAGGTGACGATTCGCAATTCGGATTGGGGGATTCGCTCGACCGCGGGCAACGTCAGCGTCAGCCACGGCAGTTTTTCCCAGAATGGCTTTGATGGAACGGCGTATTCGAGCTCGATCACGGCGAGTGATGCGGCGGCACTTTTCGCCGCTCACGCGACCGATGGCGGGGCGATCTGGATTGTCGATTCGACGGGCAACGACATCTCGTTCAACACCATCAATTCCGGCGACCGGGGCATCGTGGTCACGCGGCCGGGGCAGACCCACATTCACGACAACACGATCACCAGCAACGCCCGCGGGGGGATTGCGCTGTTCGACGGCAGCAACAACTTCGTCGATAGCAACGACATCGAATTCAATCAGGGTGAGGGGCTGGTCATTTCCGGCGGCGTCAACGTCTCGGCCACCAGCAATCGTATCGCGGGCAACGCCAATGCCGGCATGGTGATTCTCAATCCGAGCCAGGTGACGGTCGGCAGCAGCCAGGTTTTGAACAACAACCTGCGCAGCTTCAGCGGCGACGGCAGCACCAACCAGTGGCCGGCGGCGATCTACGCCAGCGGGGACAGCGCGGTGGGGGGATCGTTCACGCTGCGGATGGAGAACAACGCCGTCACGGACAACAGCGCGGGCGGGAATCCGGATGGGTCGGTGGGTGTTTATCTTGGCTCATCGCTGCGCGGGGATGGAACTTTCGTGGCCGGCCATGCGATTGCCGGCCACACGGTTGGGCTGCGGAGCAGCGCGTCGAATGTATCAATCACGACGACTTCGATTCTCAGAAGCACCAGCGGAATACTGATCGACGGCGGCGCCAATGTCGCGATCAACAACGACGATTTTGATAACGGCAGCGACGCGGCGGCCAACCAGACGGACCTGATGATCACGGCCGCGGCCGGCTCGATCAGCTCGCTGAGCGGAAATGAGTTTCGGGGGAAGCCGAGCGGCAAATACATCGTGTCGCTGCGCTCGCAGGAGATAAATGGCACGACCAGCAAATTTAAAGGCAAGCTTGGTTCGGCGATGAGCTCGACGGAGCTAAATGCGGCCGAGGACAGGATCAATCATGGGCTGGATGCGGGTTTTGCGGGATTGATTCGCATAAAGGCCGGCAATGTTTATGTCACCAACGGCAGCGGGAGCATTCAGCGGGGAGTCGATGTGGCATCGGCGGGGGACACGGTCAATGTCAAGGCGGGGACGTTCACGGAGCAAATCAGCATCGACAAGAGCGTGACGGTCATGGGGGCGGGGGATTCGACAATTGTGGCAGCGCCAGTGGTGTTGGGGACGTTGTTCACAACCGGGGGCGGGACGGTTGATAACCGGCCGATTGTTTACATCACCGGCGCGGATGATGCGCGGGTGAAGTCGTTGAGAATTGATGGGCTTGGGCATGGGGACGGCAACTTCCGGTTCGAGGGGATCGCGTTTCTCAATGGCGGGGGGGTGATCGATCATGTGACCATCGCGGGAATTCGCGACAATCCGATGAGCAGCGAGCAGCATGGCGTGGCGCTCTACGCCAACAACACCGATGGCGTGGCGCGCTCCATCGTCAAGAGCGATGGGCTGATTTACGACTACCAGAAAAATGGAATGGCCTTCAATGGAGAAGGGCTGACGGCGACGGTCACGGGGAATACGGTGAGCGGGGCGGGGCCGACGGGGCTGCTGGGGCAAAACGGAATCCAGGTGGGCTTTGGGGCAAAGGGGATCATCAGCAACAACATCGTCAGCGGCAATAATTTCACCGGCACGTCGGCGGGGGCGGCGGGGATTCTGCTGTTTGAGGCGGCCGCGGGATCGATTGTTACTGGAAATACAGTTTCGGGAAATGACATCGGCATCTATGTGATCGATACGGCCGGCAACACGGACATCAGCAATAACGAGGCGACGGGGAGCGACTATGACGGCATCTGGGTCGAGGGGGGAGACGCGACGATCACGCAGAACAACGTCCATGACAACCCGGGGAGCGGTATCGGGGCGGGGACGCAGGGCCGGCGGACGGTGAGCGACAATAAGATCCATCACAACGACCTCAACGGCATCGAATTGTTCGAGGATGTGGACGGCAGCTCGATTTCCAACAATTTCATCACGGACAATCACGCGCGGGGGATTTATGTGGATCACCTGGCGAGCGGCGCGGCGTCGCTGGTGGTCCGGCACAACGATCTTCGCGGCAACAGCGATGGCGGGCTGGATAATGAAACAGCGGATCGCATCGATGCCCGCGAAAACTGGTGGGGATCGGCCAGCGGGCCCAGGAGTGCGGAGAACAGTTACAACATCGGTTCCCAGGGCAGCGAAAACGGCACGCTGAACGATTTTGCGCGGTGGCTGGCCAGTGGAGAGGATACAGAGCCGGCGGTGGCGGGATTCCAGCCGAGCAGCGCGACTTTTGCGCCGATCAGCAATGATGAGGGGGAGTATTACTCAACAATTCAGTCGGCCATTGATGGCACCGATGCCGGGGGGACGATCACGCTGGCAAACGGGAGCTACAACGAATCCAACATTCTGGTCAACAAGCCACTGACAATTGAGGGGGAGAGTCGAGATGGAGTGATCATTGGGCCGTCGCTGGCGGATGGGCACATTGATAGCGCGTTTGCGGGGCCGGTTTCCAATGGGTTTGTGATTCAGAGCTCGGATGTGACGATCGAGCACCTGTTGATCGATGGGGATGCGGATGGCGCGATTGCCGGCGATCACAATTTCCGGGCGGGCGTTATCACCGATCATCGCACGGGCGTGGTTTACAACAACATCACGGTCCAGGACATCACCGTTTCGCACACCTATCGCCGCGGGATTCAGCTTTATTCCTCGACTGGCGGGACCAAGAGCACCGGGCACCTGATCAGCGGCAATACGGTCGAGGATGTGGTGCTCGGGCCGGGCATCGCGGTGTTCGATACGGATGCGATCATCCTCGACAACGACGTGTTCACCAACGGCGCCAATGGATTCTCGGCCATCGAGGCGGTGCAGGTGAGCATCAGCGATGGCCTGCTGGTTCACATTGACGGCAACCGCATCGAGGGTGCTGCAACTGGCATCACGCTTGTGGTCCCCGCGGCCGGTAGCAGCATCGGCGGCAACAATATCGTCACGGATGGCACCGACACCGTTGGCACAATCGTCCGCAACGCATTGGGCACCGTCACCATCAACGACAACGACATTAACGCGGGCCAAGGCGCGGGCATCTGGATGTTCGGCAACGGCAACGCCGCGCAGCCGGCCATCGTGAGCAACAACCGCATCACTGGCATCAAGATTCTCAACACGGCAACTGGCGCGAACGCCGGCATCTTCATGTCCGATGATGGAACGATTTTCACCAATGGCGATGGCGATCCGGTCCCCAATCTCGCCTCCTACGCGACCATCACCGGCAACACGGTCGAGGGATTCAACAACGGCATCGTCCTCGATTCATCCACCCGCAATATCGCCGGGGTCATGAACGGCAACGTCGTCGTCGGCGACGTGCTGGGAAGCGCGGGAGCGGGAATTCTCCTGCGAGGTTCTCACACCACTGGTTCCTTAGAGGCTGGCCTGATCCGCGGCTTTGTCACGGGCGTCGATGCCGACGTCACGGACTTATCGATCAACGCTGTCGGAATCCACGGCAACATCACCGGCGTCGCCCTCAGCGGCGGCACGGCGGAAATCGTCAACAACCACATCTATGACAACGGCACCGGCATCCGCGCTGTCGGCGATGTTCATCCGCGGATTGATGACAACAATTTCGACGGCGGGCCGCTGGCGGATGCCCATGACAATGGCACGGATATTTTCATCGGCCACGACGCGGGGGCGGTGGTTTCGATCCACGGGAATCACTTCGCCGGCGACGATTTCTTCATCAACAACCAGTCTTCCCTGAACATCGACGCCACCGGCAACACGTTCGACGTGGCCAGCAATTTCCGGGTTGAAGACCTGGTGTTCCACAAGATGGATGATGCGGCCGCGCCGAGTCTGGGCCTTGGTCTGGTCACCTGGGTGGCCAACAACCTTTATGTGACCGATGCCGGGACCGATCATTCGATCCAGCACGCCATCGACATCGCTTCTTCGGGGAACGTGATCAATGTCGAGGCGGGCACCTATTTGGAAAGCCTGATCATCGACAAATCGCTGAAGCTGGTGGGAGCCAACGATGGCATCGCCGGCGCCAGCAGCGTCCGCGGCGCTGAGTCCTTCATCGATTCCCTCGACACCGCGGTCACGATTACCGGGCAGGGTGTGGTGGCCGAGATCGATGGTTTCAAGATGGATGGGAACCAGGTGGTCAGGTTCGATCCGCTGGTGCTGGACCTCAACGGCGACGGGATCATCCTCAAATTCAACGTGATGGACTCGACCGGCGATGCGGTTGACATCTCCCGCGCCACCAACGTGACGCTTGGCGCCGACTGGATCCTTTCCGGCGGTGATGCTGTCGTAGGCACGGGGATCAAGGGCGATGTGCTCATGTCGGACAACGTGATCGACACTGCCGGCGTTGGCGCGAGGCTGGGCGGCCTGGACGGGAATTTCGGTGGATACCGCAATGAAATTCGCTCTCCCGGCGGGACCCTGGAGGCCGGATTCTTGCTCGACACGGTTCACGGCGCCGTAGACATTTCCGACAACACGGTGAGCGGCCCGGCGATTGTGGGAATTCGGGTGGTGGATGACGACGATGACATCAGCATCACCGGCAACATCATCACTTCCACGGCGGCCGGGTCGAACGGCATTGACGTTTCGGTCCAGAGGAGCGGCGCCATTCGCAAGAGCCGCAGCAACATCCAGAACAACCGCGTGCAGGTTGCGGGGAACGGGGTCGTGCTGAGTGATCTCGATGCAGATGTTGTTGTCAGCGGCAATTTAATCGATGCCAGCGACACGGGGATTCGTGTCGAGCGCGTGGATGGAGACATCGATCTTGGCGGGCCGCTGGCCGGTGATGGCGACCAAATCACCGCCCGCAACATCGGCATTTTTGTCTCCGATGTCACCGGCTCGGTTTCGGCGAGGCACGAGCGTCTGGCCGATTCGTCCGCTTGGGGGTTGCAGGTCACCAACTACGATGGCAATGTCCAGATCAGTGAGAATCTGGTCACCTCGACGGTCGCGGACTCCGGCGGCATATACGTTTCCAATCTCGCTCGTGCCAAAGTCGAGAAGTCGCGCAGCAACATCCAGAACAACCGCGTGCAGACTCAGGGGACCGGTGTGTGGTTGGAGGAGGCGCAGGACGACCTTGATGTCAGTGGCAACGACATTCGCTCCGACGCGGGCACGGGCATCCTTCTTCTCAACTACAGCGCCATCGGCGACACGGTCATCTTCAACAACATCATCCACGCCGCCCGCACCGCGATTGCCGACTTTGATCGCGACGGCGCGCTGGATATCACCAGCAACACCATCACCGGCGGTTTCGAGGCCGGAATTCTGGTCAATAACTCCACCGGCGGCGACATCACGATCAACGATAACCATGTGACTACCACCGATGCCTCGGCCTACACCGTGCGCGCGGTTGACCACTTTGGAAACATCGGCATGGATGGGAACACCATCACCGCAGCCGGCGATGGCGTCAGCTTCGACTCTGTTGAGGGGCATGTCGTGCTGATCGGCCATGATTTCGAGGCCGTTGGAGTTGCCTTTGACGCGCGGCACATCGACGGCGGCGTGACTGTAAAGAGCAGTACATTTGGTCATGGCGGCGGCGGTGGGGGTGGCGCCGGGGGCCTCGCCGCGATTTGGATCGTTGATTCCACCGGTCCAACGCTCATCGGCGGCTCTGCACCCGGCGAAGGAAATAGCTTCACCGGGGTAACCAGCGCCATCCACATCGACAACGTTCCCGACGTGACCGTCAGCAGCAATACGATGATCGAAGTTGTGCTGGCCATCGCCGTAGGCAAGATCGACGGCACATCCTCCGCCGTCATCTCGAACAACACCATCATCGGCGCGGGTGCGGACATCGGAGAGGGCATCAACGTCTCCGGCCTGGACTCCGCCGTCATCACTGGCAACAGCGTCACCCACGTCGAGACCGGGTTTGTTGTCAACAGCCATACGGGGCCCTTCGACGTCTCCTTCACCGACAACTCCGCCGGCTTCGTTGTAAAGGGTTACACGGTGAACGCGCGTTCAGACACCATGCTCCTCGATTTTGTCCATGGCAACTCTGTCCATGACGCGGTCGATGGCGTGGTTATGGGTGGCGAATTCCTCTCCATCGTCGGCAATACAATCGCCGACATGGACATGGACGGCATTAGTGGAAAGTTCATCATCCTCGAGGATGGCGCGCTGCGCGGCGAGAAGCTCGATGCCACCCAGGCAACTCTCAATGACAAGATCGGCTCCGCGAAATCTGTTGCTGAGAACTTCGCTGACGAGGACAAGATCACCCACGCCACGGATGACAGCTCGCTGGGATTTGTGCGCGTCCAGGCTGGCAACGTCTTTGTCACGCAAAACAGCGGCAGCATTCAGCGCGGCGTCGATGCCGGATCGGATGGTGATACGGTCAACGTCAATCAGGGCAGCTTCGCCGGCGGCGTGAGCGTCAGTAAGCACGCGGTGCTCGGCTACGGCATGGTTGTCGTCACCGGCGATGATTTTGCCGATGGCACCGCTGCCGGCGGGTTCCAGATCACCGGCGGTGATGTCACGATCGACAATTTCCGCCTGGTCGGCGGCGGCAGCGCTGGGCTCAGGAAATACGGGATGTTCCTGTCGGATGGCGGGTCGAACTACTTCATCCAGAACAACCACACCAACGGCTTTGACACCGCCATTTTCGTGCCCCAGGCGCCTCCGGGCACGCATCACTTGAGGATCAGCAACAACGTCCTGGATTTAACCGGCGGCTCGACGGGCATCGAGCTGCACTCAGTCTCTGATGCCGTGATCCAAGAGAACGAGATGGGCTTCGGACATGATCTTCTCGTGGTGGCCGGCAGCAACAACATCAGCGCCGTCTCCAACGTGCTCCATGGCGCAAGCGGCAATGCCATCTACCTCTTTGGCGGCAACGACGGCGTCGTCATCAGCGCAAATGAGATTACCGACGGACTCGGCGATGCCATCGCACTGGCCGGCAATGGCGGCGGCGATGCTCACGTAAGCATTCTCAACAACACGCTGCACCGCAATGTCCGCGGCATCAGCGGCGGAGTGGGCGCAGTCGTCAGCAGCATGGAAGTCCGCACCAACAGCATCGTCGATAACGCCGTGGCCGGGATTCAGAATGATTCGGGCGGCGTGATCGATGCCAGCGGGAACTGGTGGGGCAGCGTCAATGGCCCGGATTCACCGCTCAACGGTTGGGGCGGCACGCCCAAGGGCGATCGAGTGATCGGCTCCAACGTCAACATCGCCCCATGGCTCGGCGATGGCATTGATGCTTCGGCAGACCGCGGCTTCCAGCATGCCCCGCCGGCAGACACCACCGCGCCCACCGTCTCCGCGCCCGATTTGACCGCCGCCAGCGACAGCGGCGCCTCCGACCACGATGACATCACCAACGATAGCACTCCCACCTTCGTCGGCACCGCCGAACCCGGCGCAACCGTGCAGCTGGTGGAAGGCAGCACCGACCTGGGCAGCACTTTCGCCGATGCAGGCGGCCAGTGGACCATCACCAGCCATGAGCTCAGCCCCGGCACGCACATCATCGAGGTCTACGCCGTCGATACTTTTGGAAACCGCGGTTCCGCGGCCGATGACCTGACGGTTTACATTGACACCGCAATTCCGATCGCCGACGCCGGCGTCGATCAGGTCGTCCGCGAGGCTGACCTGGTAACCCTGACCGGCGGCTTCACCGATACCGGTGGCTTCGGCCCCTACAGTTTTGAGTGGACACAGACCAGCGGGCCGTTTGTCTTCACCACCCAGACGGGCAACCTCCTGAGATTCACTCCGCCCGACGATGGCATTTACGTCTTCCAACTCACCGTCACCGACGCCGCCGGCAATCGCGGCTCCGACTCCGTGAGTGTCACCGCCCAGAACGTCAATCCGGTTGTCACCGCGGTCGATCTCGACCACACCACGATCGACGAAAACGGTGACGTGGTCGTCGCCGGCTCGTTCACCGACGCCGGCTCTCTCGACACCCACACCGTGACCATCAACTGGGGCGATGGCAATACCGGCCTGGCTGTCGTGAATCCGGTCGATCGCACATTTACCGCGACGCATCGCTATCTCGACGATAACCCCAGCGGCACACCCTCCGATGTTTACACCATCAGTGTCACCGTCGAAGACGATGATCATGGCGTCAGCGCTGCCGTTACCCGCACCGCCACGGTTGACAACAAGCCGCCCGACATCAGCATCAACGGCGCGCCCTCAACCAATTCCGAAGGCACGTTCATCAGCCTCACCAGCACGTTGATTGATCCCGGCACGCTCGACACCTTCATCTATGCCTGGTCGGTCACCAAAAACGGCGCGCTTTATGCCTCCGGATCGGCCGGCAGCTTCAGCTTCACGCCCAATGATGATGCCACGTATGTCGTGACACTTACCGTCACGGATGATGATGGGGGCGTTGGCACCGATACGAAGACGATCACCGTCACCGACATCGAACCGACCATCTCCGTCTGGGGCGACCCGCATGTCAACGAGTCCGCGCTCTGCACAATTAATCTCGGCGCTGTCACCGATCCAGGCAATGACACCGTCATCAACTATTACGTCAACTGGGGCGACAGCTCGCCGCTGGAAGTCTTCAGCACCCCCGGCCCCAAGACGCACGTTTACGCCGAGGGCCCGGCCACGCGGACGATCGTCGTCAGCCTCGAGGATGAAAACGGAATTCATCCCAACGCTGGCAGCGTCACCTTCACCGTTGACAACGTCCCGCCGACGGCCGTCTTCTCGAACTTCGGCGCGGTCAACGAAGGCTCGAGCGGATTTGTGATGTTCACCAGCGGGTCCGATGTCTCGGCCGGCGATCAATCGGCCGGTTTCAAATACAGCTATGACTTCAATAACGATGGCGTTTTTGAGACCGGCAACGGCACCTATGCCGGCAGCGTTGTTTCCACCAGCGCCACCGTCCCCGCGGCCTTCCTGGCCGACGGGCCGGGCACGCGGACGATTCGCGGCCGAATTTCCGATCGCGATGGCGGCTTCACCGATTACCTGACCACCATCACCATCAACAACGTCACCCCCATCGTCAATGCCGGCCCGGATTCCAGCGTCGGCGTGAATGCGTTCTTTACCCAGAGCGGCTCGTTCACCGATCCGGGAGCCGATTCACCCTGGCAGGTCTTCGTCAATTACACTTACGATCCGGTGAGCAACCCGGGCCAGGGCCTGCTCTCGCAGACCGGCTCATCGAAGACATTCGTCCTCAGCCATTTCTACAGCGTTCCCGGCACTTACACGGCTCGCGTGACCGTCATCGACAAGGATGGCGCCAGCAGTTTCGACGATATCACCGTCACTGTCGCCAACACGCGCTTCCAGGTCCTCTCCTTCACGCCCACCGTCAGTGGATTTGATGTGCGCTTCAACCGCGCTGCCAATGCAGCGCAGCTCAATCTCTACGATGGCCTGGATGCGGCCGTCGATCCATCCGATGTCAGCTTTTTCGGCACTGCCACCGGCCAGGTCCGCGGCTCACTGATGTGGGATTTCCAGAGCAACGTGCTCCATTTCGTGAAGACCGGCGGCGCGCTGGCGGCCGACAATTACACGGTCGGCCTCCAGAGCCGCGTTGATGGATTTGCCGACACCACGGGGGAAATGCTCGACGGCAATTTCGACGATGTTGCCGGCGGAGATTACTCAACTGGCTTCACCGTCGCCCCCACCAGCGACCGACTCGTGAGCCTTCCCGACTTCGCCCGCGGGCAGGGGCAGACTGTGAACATCCCGGCCACAGGCACGGGCATTCCAGTTCGCATAGACAATGCATCAGGCGTCAACGCGGTCGACCTCGACGTCGTCTACGACGGCTTTCTGTTGAATATCACCGGCGCAACCCTGGCCCCCGGCATGCCGGCCGACTGGAGCATAACCACCAACCTCGTCACCAACGGCATCTTCAAGATGACCATCAGCGGCGTGAGCACTCTGCCGGCCGGCGCTCGCGACCTGATCATTCTCAGTGCAAGCGTTCCAACAAATGCGGCCTACGGCAACTCCGAGGTGATCCGCATCCAAAACCTCTCCATCAACGGCGGCTTTATCGGCTCCCGCGCTGATACGGCCGTTCACAAGGCCACTTTCTTCGGCGATGCCAGCAGCAACGGCGGCCTCGACGGATTCGATTCATCGCTCATCTCGCGCGTGGTCGTCCATCTCGACAACGGCTTTGACAAGGCCGGCATGACCGATCCGACCATCGTCGCCGACGTGAATTCCAACGGTGTGATCGATGGCCTGGATGCATCGTGGGTCGCTCAGAAATCGCTCTTCGCCCCATTGCGTCCTGAAATCCCCAATCTGCCGGCGGCGCCGGTCAGCCTTTTCTCCGGTGTCGATCCCACCTTCGCCTTGCCCGAGCACGCTGCCGTGTCCGCGGGCGGTTCCGTGCTTGTTCCCTTGAGCGTCACCGACAGCGCTGAGGGTTTGATCGGATTCAACATCAACGTTGATTACACCACCACTCTGCTCGACATCGCCAGCGGGGTTGCCAGCGAGGATGTGAGCATGGGTTCGCTGTTTAGTTCGGCCGACGGCTGGTCCCTGGTTTCCTACGTCGATGATGCAAGCGGCAGCATACGCCTGGCATTCTTCAACACGACTCCGATGACCGGCGGCACTGGCTCGATCGCCGAGATCCGCTTCCATGTTCCGCTCTCAACTCCGGTGGGGACTACTCCGCTCGATCTCAACGGCGCCGCCGGCTCCGAATTGGGTTTGATCTATAACTACGTCGATGGCTCCATCGACATCAACGCCGCCACATCGCTGATCACCGGCACCGACGGCGATGATTCGTATTACGTTCGCCGCAATGCCGCAAGCGACATGATTGAGGTTTACAGCGGCACCTCCGCCGCCGGCACCCTGATCTATTCAGCTCCCGAAGCTTCGCTCACCAGCCTCACCTTCGACACCGGCGCTGGCAATGACCAGCTCATCGTTGATTCGGTCAATGGCACGCCGCTTCCTTACGGTGGCATCGTTTATGACGCCGGCGCTGACACCGATTCACTGCAACTAATCGGAAATGGCTCGGGAACTGGTGTGTATGAACCTTCCACCACCGCCGGCTCGGGCAGCCTCGCCATCTCTTCCAGCGCGATTGCCTTTAGCGGAGTGGAACCAATCACCGCCAGCCAATTGGCAACGCTGCGGATGGTGACTCCCAGCGCCGGCGATGTCCTTTTGATCGACAAGCCCGCCCCCGCCCAGAACCGCATCAGTGGCTTCTCCGGCGGCACGGCGATTTCACCGCTGACCTTCTTCGACGTCGGCGTGGTCGTGGTCAATACCAGCGCCAATGATTCCGGCGGCGACGCTGACGCGATCACCATCTCCGTCGATGGCATGGTGGCGACCGGCCTCACGACTTTTGCCGTCGATGCCGGCAGTGGGCCAAACACGCTCAACATTCATGGCGGCATGACCACGCTGGCGGCCATTAACGGCGCCGAACTGGAGGTGACTGCCGATAACGCGGCCACTGTTGATCTCGTGGCCAACCCCACACTCCAGTCTCTGAATGTGACCGACACAGCCCGCGTCAATCTCCTCTCCGGCGGAGCCATTCTTCATGTCGGCTCGCTCTCGATTGGTGCCAACGCCATGGTTGATCTCACCGATGGCCGGCTCGAACTCGCGCCGGCCGACGCCTCCATCTTCACCACCATTCGCTCCTACATCCGCAGCGCCCGCAACACCGGCCCAGGCGGACTCTGGAGCGGCAACGGCCTGGGTTCGAGCTTCGTCGCCGCCGATTCCGGCCGATTGGCCCTTGCCTCGGTTCTCAATGGCGGCGAAATTCTCGTCCGCCCCGCGCTGGTCGGCGATCTCAACCTCGACAATCAGGTCACCATCAGCGACTTCATCGACCTGGCCTCCAATTTCAATTCCAGTGGCACGTGGGTCAACGGTGATCTCAACTACGACGATGTGATCAGCATCAGCGACTTCATCGATCTGGCCAGCAACTTCAACCAGGTCTTCACACCGGCCGCCCCGGCCTTCGCCGCTGCGTCGGAAGCGATCGTGACCGCGCCGCAGGGCGAAGCCGCCGCCATCGCCTCATCAACGCAAACCGCTCCAACGAAAAAGAGCTCTACACCCGCCAGGGGTGTGAAGAAGACCCACAGCCGCCGCGCTGTTCGGCACCATCGTCCGGGGAAGGCCCGCCCCGGAATCTCTCGGCATGAATAGGGCCATTTATTCGCGGCTGTCGGCTTCAAGAGCGTGCCGGCAGCCGCTTTTTTCTGCGCTGTGATTGACCCCCGTGAGCAAAAGACTAAAACCTGCGCGGCCCCTTGTAGAGCCTCACCTATGCAACGCATCGAAGATGGCGCCCTGATCGTGAGCTGCGACTTCTGCCGCACGGATTGGGATGGCGTCTCGCCGGTGATCGAAGGCCATCGCGGCGCGATTATCTGCCTCGAATGCCTCAAGCTGGCATTGGATTCCCTCACTCCTGCTGGCGAAACGTTTAAATGTATCCTCTGTCTCCGCGAGCCGCTCCCGGCCACACTCCCTCGCTGGCACCATCCTCAAAACCCCGCCACTCACGCCTGCGAAGGCTGCATCCATCAGACGGCCGACGTTTTCGACCGCGATCCGGACATCGACTGGCACTGGATAGCCCGCCCGCCCGCCAGCGGCTCGTGATGTAGGGTTCGTTCCGACGAAACCATGTCTTGATACTCCATTCCAGCGCCCCGTAGGGCTGCTTTAGCGGCCATTTCTTGAACCCCTGTTTTTGCGCCGATAGAGTCCGTATAACTACGGTAAATCGGGCCGTTAGCTCAGTTGGCCAGAGCGCCTCCCTTACAAGGAGGAGGTCATCCGTTCGAGCCGGATACGGCCCATTAAAAAAATCTCGATTTGTCTCTGAACACTCGGGGGTCGGATGCGTATAATCGGAAGCAAGTAGGAAAGTCAGTCAGGATGATTTCAAATCCCTCGGACTCCGCGGTGCCTTTAACCGCGAAATGGCAATTCTGCCGCTGATCGGATTTTCTTGACAACATGCAGCTAACGCGGCCGGCAGGCTGCCGCTCATGCAAACTATTGGGCTCAACCGATAGTTTGCCGGCGACTGCGCCTTCAGTTATGCGGGTATTTGCGGCTTCTTCGGAAGCTGTGAAGATGCGCTTGACGAGATCGGATTTGGCGTTATCATTCCGCTCCCTTCGCTAGGGACTCAATCGTTTGTTGAGCCGAAAAGCGGTGCGGACGCTGCAAAGCGTGTTCTTTGACAATTAAATAATCGAATCGCCGCGAGGATGTGGGTTTGCGGGTTCTGGGTTTATTGGCCCGGGGTTGCGCAGACGAGAAGGGGCAGGGCTTAAAAAACCTGTCCAACTCAGACATCTTCGTGGTGCACGCA
>DASYUA010000208.1:0-1857 GCA_036001665.1 Tepidisphaeraceae bacterium | reverse complement strand
GGGAGGGGATGGGAGGGGAGGGGACGAAGGGGGTTGCCGATCCGCCTCAGATTTCAACGGATATTGTGGCAGCGCATGTAGGGAAGGCGTTGGCGGTGGAAATCAAAGAGATGTCGCATCGGGGGACGGCGGCTGAAGCCGCCCCTACGAATGCCCCTACGAGTACACCTACGAAGAATGCCACTCGGCGGCTTCAATTGGGGTCGGCGGGGGCGTGGGGGGTGGGGATTGTGTTGGTGACGCTGGTGATTGTTTTGCCGTTTGCGATTGCGCAGCTTAGTCGGCCGGCGAAGGGGGATTATGGGGATTTGCTGGCGAAGCAGCGGAAGGCGGAGTCGCTGGTGGCGGCGGGGGATTTGGCGGGGGCGCATGAGGCGTATGGGGATTTGTTCAATAGCGCCAATGCGCGGGCGGTGGATGATCCGATGGTGCTGGAGAGGCTGGCGAAGGCGAAGACGGATGAGAAGCGGATTGCGGGGATTTTGTCGGAGGAGGCGCGGCGGAGGGAGCGGAGGGTGGAGGTGGTGATCCGGCCGAAGGTGTTGCCGGCCACGGCTGCGGTGAAGGGACCGGCGACTGCGCCGGCGATTGTGGTGGCGAAAGTGGTGGAGAGTGCGCCGAGCGCGGTGGCGGCGACGCAAGCGGTGGTTCGGAGTGAGGCGGCGACTCAACCGATTGTTCGGAGCGAGCCGAAGGCGGTGATGCCGGCGACGATGCCGGTGGTGGTGATGATTCCCAGGGCGGCGCCGTTGCCGCGGCCGCCGACTCAGCATCTCAAACCGGAGGGGGAAGGGATCACGGATCAGGAGATTGGGGAGTCGATTCAGCGGGGGGCGAATTATCTGCTGAATCAGTTCGCCAACGGGCGGCTGGTGGGGGACAACATGGGGCGTGATCCGGGGCTGAATGCGTTGTGCGTTTATGCGCTGCTTCAGTGCGGGCAGGCGGTGGCGGATGAGCGGCTGAATGGAAGGGCGAAGGGGATGAAGGCGATGCTGGATAATCTGCGGAATTCGAGGATGGAGGGGTATGAGACGTATGGGCGGGCGATTCGGGCGACGGCGCTGGGGGTTTATAACCGGGCGGAGGATCGGGAGGCGCTGAAGGCGGATGTGCAGTGGCTGCTGAATGCGACGCGGAGCGGGGCTTACACGTATGGGGAAGGGAATCGGACGAATCCGGGGCAGTGGGACAATTCGAATTCGCAATACGGATTGCTGGGGGTGTGGTCGGGGGCGGAGGTGGGGATGGAAGTGCCAAGGGGATATTGGTCGCAAGTGCAGAATCACTGGTATGAGTGCCAACTGAACAGCGGGGAGTGGGCGTATAGCCGTTCGGGGTATGGCGGGGGGACGTTGTCGATGAGCGTGGCGGGGATTGCGTCGTTGTTTGTGACGCACGATTATCTGGATGCGCCGCAGTTTGGGACGGTGGTGGGGCGGGAGCCGTTTTCGCGGCCGCTGGCGCGGGGGTTGGCGTGGCTGGAGCAGGGGGACAATTGTCTTCAGCTTACGAGTGGATGGCCAGGATATAACCTTTATGGGATTGAGCGGGTGGGGCTGGCGTCGGGGTTCAAATATCTTGGCGCGCATGATTGGTATCGTGAACTGGCGAGCAGGGTGGTGGCGGCGCAGGGGGAGGATGGCTCGTGGTCGAATCGGGGGGCGATGCGGTTGCGGTGGCAGGGGGCGGGGCGCGAGGAGATGATTGAGACGTCGTATTCGCTGCTGTTTTTGGCGCGGGGGCGGCATCCGATCATCATGAACAAATTGCGGTTTGCGGGGGCGTGGGCGAATCGGCCGAGGGATGTGGCGAATTTGGCGCGATTTGCGAGCCGGGAACTGGAGCGGCCGCTGA
>DASYUA010000207.1:0-63756 GCA_036001665.1 Tepidisphaeraceae bacterium | reverse complement strand
GATGGGGATTTTTCGGGGATGGTGGAGGGGGTGAAGTTGTCGTGCAGTAAAATGCCGGTGGAGATGAAGTGGAAAATGGAGTTGTGCCGGGTGTATTGGTCGCAGTTTACGGCGGGGAGGGTGAGGGTGGTGGAAGAGTATGCCAAGCGCGCGGGGAATGGGCGGGCGGTGGAGAGGGTTTGGACTGCATGATGGAAGCTATCGCTATTTTTTGGCCGGTGATTCGGCGGTGGATTTGAGGCTGGCGAGTCCTCGTTCGAAATCGCCGCCGACCATCTTGTCCATGCTCATGAACATGCACATGGCCTTGGAGATGAAGTTTTTCTGGCCGGACATGGACCAGGTGATTGCGGTTTGATTGCCCTGGGGCTTGAAGGTGAACTCGGTATCAGCGGTGGAGGCGAAGGGTCGGACGAAGTCGAGCTTGATGCGGACGAGATCGGTGGGGCGGCTTTCGGTGATGGTCATGCGGCCTTCGCCGATATCGTTGTTGCCGGACCAGGTGAAGACTGCGCCGGCGCCGGCGGGGGCGCCTTCGAAGGAGTGTTTGCACGCGGGATCGAGTTTGATCCAGGGGGACCAGGCGTCCCAGTTATGGAAATCGTTTACCTGATTGAAGACCACCTGTTGGGGGGCGGAGATGGTGGCGCTGCGCTCGACGCGGTATTCGGCGGGCTGAAAGGCGACGACGATGACGAACACGATGACCAGGACAACCAGTGTGAGGAAGATTTTGAGCAGCCAGCGCTTTTTCCGGGGCGCGGGGGTTGTTGCGGGAGTGTTTTCGGCCATGGGGAGTCTCCTTCTCTAAACTGAAAGACCAGCGAGACGGTCGAAGATTGATATCGGTCAAATACGTTCAGCGGGCGGCAAATTTCCAGAGGCCGACGACGCGGCCGTCGGGGTCGGAGAAGAGGGAATAGGTCCCCATGTTGGGAACTTCCTCTGCTTCGACGAGGATTTTGCCGCCGGCCTGGACGACACGCTTGCGAGCGGCGGCCAGATCCTCGACGGCGATGTAAAACGACATGTTTCCCGGCCAGGTGCCGGGGCGCTTGGGTGTCATGATGCCGCCGTTGATGCCGCCGTGGCCGCCGGTTTCCACCATGTGATAATCCGGCTGCGGTGAGGGCTGGATTTTCCAGTCGAAGGCTTTGCGATAGAAGGCGGAGGTCTTATCGGGGGTCGTTGTCCACAATTCCCAATGAACGACGGGGTTTGGCATGATGAACTCCTTTGATGGTTCAGGAAAGCGGGTCGCCTCTTCCCTCTCCCGGGATACATGGAGAGGGAAGAGACGTCCGCTGAAGCGGACCCTACGAGTTGCTCAGGAAGCGCCTATTTCTTCGTGAATTCAATCTTCATCGTTCTGGATTCCTTGCCGCTCTTGGGATCGCTGGCGAAGATTTCGAGGGTCTTGGTGTTGTCGCCGGTGATGGTTTCGACCTCGCGCATGATGGCCGGCTTTTTGGTGACCGGGCACTGGTAGGCGAATTTCCAGGTGAGAACCTTCCCATCATCAGACAGCTCGCCGATGCCGTTCATGATTCCCGTGTTGTGATTGTCGATCCACGTGGAGACGAACTTGCCGGTGACGTTGTCGAATCCGTAGATGCCAAAGCCGCTGTAGGGGCCCATGCCGGGCATTTCGCCGCTGACTTCGACGCGGGTGTAGCGGCCATCCATGATCGAGGTGATTTTGGACGTACACTCGGCGGTCATGGGCTCATCGCTGCCGAACATCCACAGGGTTTGCTTGCCCTGCCAGACGCCGGTTCCCCTGGCCAGGTATTCGTGATTTTTGCCTGGCACGCCGGCCATCATGCAGGCCTGCATGTCGGCTTCGGTCCAACCGGGGGGAAGTTTGATCTGGGGCTTGGCGGCGGCCTTTTCCTTGGAGGGCTCGGCGACTGCGAGTGTCCCCGCAAAAATGGCCAGGCCGATTCCACAGAGCAACGCGGGAGCGGACAGTTTTCTGAAGTTCATGACAAATCTCCGAAAGGTCAGCGGTCTCCCGCCGCACGCGGGCGGGGTTGGACCGGCTGGTGGTTAATTGCAATTTGATCGTCACATCGTAGTCAGCGGCGCTGACTCGATTCGTATGCCGGCTCATTCGTTGGCAGGCCGGGCACTTCAAGGATCGGGCGGATCTCGACGGTGCCCTTGGCGGCCGCGGGAATTTTTGCGGCCAGACCGATGGCTTCGTCGAGATCTTTGGCCTCGATGAGGAAATATCCGCCGAGCTGTTCACGGGTTTCGGCGAAAGGGCCATCGGTCACCAGGCGCTTGCCATCGCGGATGCGAAGGCTGGTGGCCGTGGAAACGGGGTGGAGGGGGTTGGCGGAGAGGTAGTTCCCGTTTCGGTGCATCTGTTGGGCGAGCTGGGCCGAGTCCTTGTAGCATTTTTCGCGCTCGGGTTCGGTCATGGCGTTCTCGCCCATGTAGATCAGCAACATGTATTTCATTGGATCGCTCCGTTAAATTCCGATCTTCGTCTTTCGCACGATCATTTCACAGCGCCGGGCTCCATGTAAATCAGCTCCCAGATGTGGCCGTCGGGGTCCTGAAAACCGTGCTGGTACATGAAACCGAAGTCCTTGCGCTCGGCGTAGGTGCTTCCGCCGGCGGCGACAGCCTTGCGGACCAGGTCATCGACCTGGGTGCGGCTTTCGCAGGAGAGGCAGATGAGGGTTTCGGTGCTCTTGGTGGCGTCGCAGATCTGCTTGGGAGTGAACTCCTTGAACTTGGCGTGGGTCAGGAGCATGACGTAGATATCGTCGCTGATGACCATGCACGCGGCCGTGTTGTCTGTGAATTGGGGGTTGTTTTTGTGGCCGAGGGCGGTGAAGAAATTCATCGACCGCTTGAGGTCTTTAACCGGGACGTTGACGAAAATTTTGGTGGACATGGCGGCTCCTGTTGAAGTTGCCCGGGGAGAAAATTTCGATAAAGAAGACTCCGTGATTGAAATTCCTGCTGCTAGGCCTTGGCCTGCTTGGTGATTTTGTCGCGCAGGCGTTCCTCCTGCTTGCGCAGCTCGGGAGTGAACTCCGCGCCGAAATCTTCGGCCTCGAAGACCTGGCGAATTTCGATCTCGGCCTGGTCACCGGTGGGATTGGGGCAGCGTTTGACCCAGTCGATGGCCTCCTGCTTGGATTTGCACTTCCACATCCAGAAGCCGGCGATCAATTCCTTGGTTTCGGCGAAGGGACCGTCGGTGACGGTGCGCTTGCTTCCGGAGAACTTGACGCGGGCGCCTTTGGAGCTGGGGTGGAGGCCTTCGCCGGCGAGCATGATGCCGGCTTTCACGAGTTCTTCGTTGAATTTGCCCATTTCGGCCAGGAGCTTCTCGCTGGGCATCTTGCCGGCTTCGCTGTCTTTGTTGGCCTTGACGAGGATCATGAATCGCATGGTTGTAACTCCTTATGGGGTTTTGCTGTCTTGAACACTGAATAGTCGATTGGGAGGGCCCGGAATCGACAGGTTGGTGATTAATTTTTGGCGATTTCGGGGTGAGTGGTTTGGGGGGCGGTTTGGGGCACGTCAAATCCGAGCGCTTGCGTTTGCGCATCGTCGGCGATGGGCCGCAATTCGACGCATCCGCGGCGTGCGCCGGGAATTCTGGAGGCTATTTGAATGGCCTGGTTGAGATCCCGGGCCTCAATCAGGTAATAACCGCCGAGTTGTTCCTTGGTTTCGGCGAAGGGGCCGTCGGTGACCAGGACGTTGCCATTGCGGATGCGAATGGTGGTGGCGGAATCGGCGGGCTTGAGCCGGTTGGCGCTGATGAAGTGGCCGTTCTTTTTGATGCTTTCGGTGAACTCGGAGTATTCCTGGAAATGGTACTCCGCATCTTCCGGCGTCAACTGTTCCATCACTTTTTCGGCACAGATCAGGCACAGATATTTCATGACAAGCTCCCAGGTTGGTTGTGCTGCCATGTAGTCGGTCGGCAGGCAGCCAAATCGACAACGGGGATTATTTTTTTAATTCGCCCAGGCGTCGTTCGAGGAAACGCCGCTCGGGCTCCTGCCGGGCGAGGCTGATGGCGCGGTCATAGGAGGCTTTGGCGTCGGCCAATTTGCCAAGTCGGCGGCACAGTTCAGCGCGCGCGGAGTGGGCGAGGTGGTAATCGGCCAGATCGCCGCGGGACAGGATGGCGTCGATGAGGGCAAGGCCGGCGAGCGGACCGTCGCGCATGGCCACGGCGACGGCGCGGTTGAGCTCGATGACGGGGGAGGGCTCGGCTCGCGAAAGCACGTCGTAGAGGGCGACGATGCGGGCCCAATTGGTTTGGGGGGCGGTGGCGGCCTGGGCGTGGACGGCGGCGATGGCGGCCTGGAGCGAATAGGGGCCGATGCGCTGGGAGGAAAGGGCGCGTTCGACCAGGGCGGTTCCTTCGGCAATGTGGTCGCGGTTCCAGAGGGAGCGGTCCTGGTTTTCCAGGAGAATCAGGTCGCCATCGGGCGAGGTGCGGGCGTGGCGGCGCGATTCGTGGAGGAGCATCAGGGCCAGGAGGGCGAGGACTTCGGGGTCGGGCAATAACTCGACCAGCAGCCGGCCGAGGCGGATGGCTTCGTCGGAGAGATCGGCGCGGGTGAGGGATTGGCCGGATGAGGCGGAGTAGCCTTCGTTGAAGACGAGGTAGATCACGTGGAGGACGGTATCGAGGCGTTCGGGCAAATCCGATGGGGAGGGCACCTGATATGGAATGCGCGCGCTTTTGATTTTCGCCTTGGCGCGGACGATGCGCTGGGCCAGTGTGGGGGGAGCGGTGAGGAAGGCGCGGGCGATTTCCTCGGTGGTGAGGCCGCAAACTTCGCGCAGGGTGAGCGCTACTTGAGCATCCGGAGAGAGGGCGGGGTGGCAGCAGGTGACGATGAGCCGCAGGCGGTCGTCCTGGAGGTCTTCGGCATCGTTGGCGGCGGGGTCGTGGGCGCTGGAGTCGAGTTGGTTGGCGATTTGCACAAGGGAGGCGTCGAACCTGGCACGTCGGCGCATGGCGTCGATGGCTTTGAATCGTCCGGCCGAGATGAGCCAGGCGCGCGCGTTCGCTGGCACGCCCTCGCGCGGCCATTGTTCGACGGCCGAGGTGAAGGCATCGTGCATGGCCTCTTCGGCGAGGTCGAAATCGCCGAGCAGGCGAATCAGGGTGGCGAGGACGCGGCGGGACTCGGAGCGGTAGACAGAGTCCACCATCTCGCGCATCGATTGGGTCGTGTCACCATTCATTCGCATTCCGTCAACGGGGACTGAGCACCCTTTATAGTCCACCATGGGGCCACAAGTCATGTGGCGATGGTGAAATGGCGGGCGGGGTGTCTCCAGGGGACGGTTGGGGCGATTTTTTAGCGATTATTTTTTTCGGCGTTCGGCCAGCTCGCGGATTCGTTTCAGGCCGAATTCCCAGCCTTGTTCAGCGCCTTTGACGAAGTCTTTGGGCATGAAGCCCCAGGCGCGGTGGGCGATTTTGAGGCGGGTGATTTCGGCCTCGGCGGTCAGGCGGTATTGCACGTGATTGATGGCGGGGTAGGAGATGAACATCGGGCCGGTCAGCTCCAAGAGACCTGGAGGCTTGATGACCTGCACGTGGGCCCAGAAGTGGCCGGTATTGTTGCCCAGGTCGCGGAACCAGCGGCCGCCGGGCCAGGGCTCGAACTTGAAGGGGAAGGGTTTGCCGTCGGGCATCTGGTTTTCGGGGCCGAGCTCGGCCAGGACCGCTTCCCAGGTGATTTCGATGGGGGCGGCGATTTCGATTTGCTTGGTGAAATCAAAAGTCTGGGTTTCCAGTTTCTGCTCTGCGGTTTGAGTCGGCATGGTCATTTCTCCTTGTGAGATATTTTCGGATCGGGTTGATCGACAGCGCGCTGGCGCGCGGTGCGCTCAGCGCGCTGCCGGATGCGTTCGAGCTGGTGGGTCCAGAATCGCTCGAAGGTTTTGGCCCAGTCGTAAATGGGTTTCAATTGCCCGCCGTTGACGCGGTAAAGGCACTGGCGGCCCTGTCGGCGCATGATAACCAGGCCGACTTCTTTGAGGACCCCCAGATGTTTGGAGATCATGGGCTGCGGCCAGCCGAGCGTATGAACGATGCCGTTGACGGGCATTTCGCCGTGGGCGAGGGTATCGAGGACGCGGCGGCGCCTGGGCTCGGCGATGGCATTGAACGGGTCGAGTGTGGTGGGGGCTCGGGGCACGGTGGAACTATATTCCTATATGGGAATATGTCAAGCGGGGTTTTAGCGTGCGTTCGAAGGCCGCGGGAGTTAGCGGATTTGTGTCGTGAGATCCCTGGCAAAGCAGATGCTCAGCGGAGATGTGGTGTATTCGCCGAATGGATCGATGGGGAAGAAGCCGGCCCGCTTGTAGAGGATGATGGCTTGGTGCTGGCGGATGCCGGTTTCCAGGACGAGCCGGGAGAGGCCGAGCCTGCGGGCTTCGGCCTCGAGGGCGGTGAGGATGGCATTGCCGACGCCGCGGCCGCGCTCTTCGGGGGAGACGAACATGCGTTTGAGCTCGCCGGTTTGGGCATCGATGCGACGAACTGCGCCGCAGCCAATGGGCTTTTGCGATCGCGAGGCGACCAGAAATGCGCCGCGGCCTTCGGCGACTTCGTCAGCGTCGAGGCGGAAATGACAGGCTCCTTGTTCGGGGTAGGTAGCCGAAAGCTCGGCATTCAGGCGCTCGATGAGCGTGCGCGCGGTGGTCGAGAGGATGTCACAGCGGCCAACGATCAAAGTGCTGGTGTCCATTGTTCTGTGGAGATTATCACGAGGTCAAGGCGAGGGCGAGGCGGGGGTTGGTGTCGGTGAATTTGGTGATGGTGTCGGGGGATAGGCCGATTTTGAGGAGGTTTTGTTCGCTTTGGCGCATGGTGATGGCGGAGCCGACGAAATGGGATTTGTCGGGAGAGCGGGCGACGAGGTCATCTTCGATGAGCAGGTCCCAGCGGGAGAATTTGTAGCGGCCGGGGCCCAGGCCGGCGGGGGCGATGGCGTCGGTGATGATGATGGAGCGGTCGGGGTTGGATTGTTTGAGGTAGTTTTTGAGGGTGAAGAGGGGGATGTGGGCGCCGTCGGCGATGAAGGTGAGAAAGAGTTTGTCGGAAAGGGAAAGAGCGCGATTGATGATGTTGTCGTGGCGGTGGAGTTGCATGGGGCAGGCGTTGCCGAGGTGGGTGAAGAAAGAAAGACCGTGGTCGATGGCGGCGTTTAACTGGTCGAGGGAGGCGTCGGTGTGGCCAGCGGAGATTTTGATGTTATTTCTTGCGAGGAGTTGGATGGTTTTGAAATTGGGGTCGCGCTCGGGAGCGAGGGTGACGAGTTTGACCAGGCCGTTGGCGGCGTCGAGGAGTTGTTGCATCTCGTCGGGGTTGGCGGGATGGATGGTGTCGGCGGGGTGTGCGCCGCGATAGCCGGGAGATTCGTTGAGGAAGGGGCCTTCGATGTGGAGGCCGGGGATCATTTGTCGGGCGAGAGGGTGGTGGTTGCGGAGATGGGCGAGGCGCGCGAGGCGGGCGCACATCGTGGAGAGGGTGTCGGTGATGATGGTGGGGAGGAATTGGGCGACGCCGTCGCGTTGGAGCGCGGTGAGAGATTTGGAAAAGGCTTCGGGAGATAGATCGTCGGAGTTGAAGTCGGTGCCGGCGTAGCCGTTGATTTGGAGGTCGAAGTATCCGTCACAAATCATATGAACGTCCAACGTCCAACGCTCAACTTCCAACGTCCAAAGAGCCCTCACCCTGCCGTCGGACATCGAAGAACGAGAGGATGGTCAGTGGCCTGGGAATTTGCCGGAGGTGGAGGTTTTGATTCGGCAGAGGAGCATGTGGCTTGTCATGTAGAGGGTGGAGCCATCGTCGCCCCAGGCGCAGTTGGCGGTTTTTTGGCCGGGGTTGATGCGGCCGAGGAGTTTGGCGTCGGGGGAGAAGATCCAGACGCCGCCGGGACCGGTGGCGAAGAGGTTGCCATTCTTGTCGATTTTCATGCCGTCGGGGAGGCCGGGGTGTTCGTCGCCAACCCATTTGGTGACGTCGTAGAAAATCCGGCCGTTGGTGATGGCGCCGTCGGTGGTGACGTCGTAGGCCATCCAGACGGCTTTCTTGGGATCGGAGACGGCGACGTAGAGGGTTTTTTCATCGGGGGAGAAGGCGATGCCGTTGGGGAAGGTGATTTCTTTGGTCAGCAGAGTGAGCTTGCCATCTTTGGAGTAACGATAGACGCCGTTGAAATTGAGTTCCTTCTTGGGGTCGTCGTTTTTGCCTTCCAGGCCGTAGGGGGGATCGGTGAAATACATGTCGCCGTTGGATTTGAAGACGACGTCGTTGGGGCTGTTGAGTTTTTTGCCCATGTAGTTGTCGACGAGGGTGGTTTTTTTGCCATCCTTCTCGACGCGGGCGACACGGCGGTCGCCGTGCTCGCAGAGGACGAGGCGGCCTTCGGAGTCGCGAGTCAGGCCGTTGGAGCCGGGCTCGCCGCCGCGGGGTGTGGAACCGGTGTAGCCGCTGGGCTTCATGTATTGGCTGAGGCCTTTGCCTTCCTGCCACTTGTAAACGGTGTTGCCGATGACGTCGGAGAAGATGACGAAATGATCCATCCACACCGGGCCTTCGGCCCAGCCGAAGCCTTCGGCGAGTTTTTCGATTTTGGCGTCTTTGGGGACGAGGTCGTAAAACTTTGGGTCCTCGGCTTCGAGTTGGCCGAGGCCGGACCCGGAGCCGGAGGTCTTGGGCGCTTTGCTTGAGGACTGACAGCTGGTGAGGAGAGTCAGGACCGCCAGGGAGAGGAGTAGATTGCGCATGTTGGATGGTGAGGATAAAGGGAGGGGTTGAGGCGCGTCAATTGAACCACTAGAGTTCGCCAACGTGCCGGCAACTCCGAAGACAACATCCAGGAAGCGAGACTTTCGGTGGGCTTCATTCACTGATGAGCAGTTGCTGGAGGTGCGCCTGTGTGACCTGGGGGTGAAGATCGAGGGGACAGAGCTGGAGGACCGGATTGGCCGGCTGGATCGGGAACTGGGGGAGCGCGGTTTTGTCTTCAGGCCGCATTTCTGGCTGAGCCATGGGTGGTTTACGCCGGATGGGACCAGCGGGATTGCCATGCCGTTTTATCTGGCGCATCCGCGGCTGGCAGCGCTGGAGCGGAAGCAGATGCTGGAGGTGGAGGGGGGGAACGAAAGCTGGTGCATGCGCATTTTGCGGCACGAGGTGGGGCACGCGCTGGACAATGTGTACCGGCTGCATTTTCGCAAGCGCTACAAGGAGCTTTTTGGGAGCTGGTCGGTGCCGTATCCGGAGTTTTACGATCCCAAGCCCTACAGCAAGAGCTATGTGCAGCACCTGGACATGTGGTATGCGCAGTCGCATCCGGCCGAGGATTTTGCGGAGTCGTTTGCGGTGTGGCTGCGGCCCAGCTCGCGGTGGAGGCCGCGGTATCGGGATTGGCCGGCGCTGCGGAAATTGGAATACGTGGATGAATTGATGAAGGAAATTGCCCCGCAGAAGCCGCCGGCGATGACGCGCAAGCAGTTTTTCAGGCTGGCGCGGCTGAAGAAGACGCTGGCGGAGTATTACGCGGAAAAGCGGGCCCACTATGCGCGGGGGCGGCCGGATTTCTATGACAATGACCTGCGGAAATTGTTTTCGGACGATCCGAAGTTCAAGGACCGGCCGACGGCGGCGAAGTTTTTGCGGACCATCAAGCCGGATTTGCGGGCGATGGTAGCGCGATGGACGGGGGAGTATCGGTACACAATCGAGCAGGTTTTGGACGATATTATCGGGAGATGCCGCGAGTTGAAGCTCCGCCTCGTCCGATCGCCAGAGCGCACCAAGCTCGACACCATCGTGATGGTGACGGTGCAGACGATGAACTATCTGCACGACGGCCACCATCGCGTCGCCCTATGAAGCCGCGCCGCCCCATGAATCCACTTCGCGTCCTCATGCTCATTGAGGAGGGTTTGAATCCGCCGGAGTCCGTCGAGGGACTCAACGAGGAGCAGATTGCGCCTTTCAAGACGGAATGGGATGTGTGGACCTCGCTGAAGAAGATGGGGCACGAGGTGCAGAAGCTGGAGCTGCACAACGAGCTGGGGGCGGTTCGGGATGCGATCGGGCAGTTCAAGCCGCAGGTCGCGTTCAACCTGATGGAGGGGTTTCGGGGGAATCCGATTTATGACCAGCACGTGGTTTCGTATCTGGAGTTGATCGAGCAGGCGTACACGGGCTGCAATCCGCGGGGGATGACGCTGGCGCGGGACAAGGCGCTGACCAAGAAGATCATGGCCTATCACCGGATTCGCGTGCCGGCGTTCGCGGTGTTTCCGCGCGGGCGGGCGATCACGCGGCCCAGGAAGCTGGAGTTTCCGCTGTTGGTCAAGTCGGTGAGCGTGGAGGGATCGATTGGGATTTCGCAGGCATCCATCGTGCATGATGACGAGAAATTGAAGGAGCGGGTGAAGTTCATTCACGACTCGCTTCAGACTTATGCGATTGCGGAGCAGTACATCGAGGGAAGAGAATTGTATGTGGGGGTGATGGGGAATTTGCGATTGCAGACGCTGCCGGTTTGGGAATTGATTTTCGAAAAAGTGCCGGAGGACCAGCCGCGGATTGCGACGAGGCGTTCAAAGTTCAATGCGGCGTATCAGAAGAAGTGGGGGATTACTTCGCGGGCAGCGCAGGGGCTGCCGGAGGGGATGGAAAAGGAGTTGGCGCATTTGTGCAAGAGGATATTCCGGATTTTGGGGCTGACGGGGTATGCGCGGCTGGATTTTAGACTGACCCCCACCGGCGAATTGTATCTGCTGGAGGCGAATCCGAATCCGCAGATTGCCTGCTCGGAAGACTTCGCGGATTCGGCCAAGGCGGCGGGGATGGGGTATGAGGAGTTGATTGAGCGGATTTTGAAATTGGGGTTGAGTTATTCGCCGGAGGCGCTCTGCTGAGGATACGGGGGGATTAACCACAAAGACTCAAAGGCACGAAGGCCAACTACTCGTAGCGTGCAACTCGGTGAGTTGGCAGTTTCTCATTCTATTTTAAAGGATTCGAATCAGTGCGATCTTTCAGAGTTGCGCGATACGAGGCGCCGGTCTTCGTGTCTTTGGGTCTTTGTGGTGAAGTCTTCTCTTCAGATGAGCCGTACGGGCACGCCGTGGTCGGAGAGGAATTGCTTGACCTGTCCCACGGTGTACGTGCCGAAGTGGAAAATGCTGGCGGCGAGGGCGGCGTCTGCGTGGCCGGTGGTGAGGACGTCGAGCATGTGCTGGGGAGAGCCGGCACCGCCGGAGGCGACGACGGGGATTTTGACGGCGTCGCTGACGGCGGCGGTCATCTCGATGTCGTAACCTTCCGTGGTGCCGTCGGCGTTCATGACGTTGAGGACGATTTCACCAGCGCCCAGGGCCTCGGCCTCTTTTGACCATTTCAACACGTCGATGCCCGTGTTGACCCGCCCGCCGTTGATGAAGACCTTCCAGCCCTCGCGGCCGTTTTCTTTGACGCGGTTGGCATCGAGGCCCAGGACAGTGGCGCAGCGGCCGAACTTACGGGCGATCTCGGCCAGCAGTTTGGGGTTTTGGACGGCGGCGGAGTTGACGCTGACCTTTTCAGCCCCGGCCTGGATGAGGCGGGTGGCATCGTCGAGGGTGCGGATGCCGCCGCCGACAGTTAGAGGCATGAATATGTTTTCCATCACCCGGCGGACGAGGTCGGCCATGATTTCGCGGCCTTCGTGGCTGGCGGTGATGTCATAGAAGACCAACTCGTCGGCCCCGGCCTCCTGGTAGCGCTGGGCCTGCTCGACGGGATCGCCGGCATCGACATGGTCGAAGAATTTGACCCCTTTGACCACCCGTCCACGGTCAACATCGAGGCAGGGAATAATCCGTTTGGTAAGCATGGGGCAAAGGGATAATCCTATGCCGGTTGGGGCCGGTTGGAAACTGGAGATGGATCTGCAGAATTAGGCTAATTCTTGCTGCGCTCAGGATTTGTTTTGAATGCGCCAAGAGAAGGTGTATTCTGGTGGCAGCCTGTTGCGGTATCCCTGGGCACGGCACGTGGAGGCATGCAGCCCCATCGCTCACCAACGCGCGGGCGGAACCTTATCTTGAACTCGACAGTATCCGGCCGCGTAACCTTTGTGCGCGCTCGGGATCGGGCATTGGGAGACAGCAGCATGAACCGACACCGTCGCCCTCGTTTAGCCAATCGGAATAAACCAACCCGCTGTGTGGCCGCCAGTTGCGCGGCGGTGGTGGAGATGTTGGAGGGTCGGACGATGCTGGCCGGGGAGCCGCTGATCACGGAGTTCCTGGCGAGCAATGTGAATGGGCTGCGGGATCAGTTCAACCGGACATCGGACTGGCTGGAGATTCGCAACCCGCTGTCCACCAACCTGGATCTGAGCGGCTATCACCTGACGGATGATGCGCAGGACCTTGATTTGTGGACATTCCCGCCGGGGACGATCCTGGGCGGCGGGGGGTACATGGTCGTCTTCGCATCGGGTGATGACGTGACGGTGCCCGGCCAGCCGTTGCACACCAATTTTGAAATCGATGGAAATGGGGGCTATCTGGCGCTGGTTGCGCCGGATGGGCAGACGATTCTCTCGCAATACGATTACCCGCAGCAGTTGTCGGATACGTCGTACGGTATTGCGGTGCAGTCAACGGTGACACCGCTATTGAACACGGGCGCGTTGGTGAGGACTCATTTTCCCACGAGTGGCGTGCTGGGCACGACCTGGACGCAGAATGGGTTCAATGACAACGGCGCATTGTGGAGGCAGGGGATCACGGGCGTGGGATATGAGGCCGATCCGCCGCCGCCGCCGTTTAGTGGATTTGCGGTGCGGATGGTGGACACGGTATCGGGCCCGATGGGCACCATCCTCGATGCCACCAATGTACTGAACGGCGTGGCCGGGAGCTACGTGGTTGCGTCAAACACCAGCAACAACTATCCCACGATCAACCTGGCTGGAGGGGGATCGTTCGCTGGCGATTTCGTTCTGCCCGACGGCGAAACGAATGTCGATGCGGCGGGGCGGAGCTATTACGCGCTTCGGGCGACGGCCAACGTCACCATCCCGGTAGGCACCTGGACGATCGACGTTCAGAGCGATGATGGCTTTCGTCTGAGGATTCCCGGGGTCACGTTTGCCAACCGGGTGAATGAAAACTTCACCACCGCTCCCAATCCTTCTCCGGCGGACACGCTGGTTTTTGGCGCCGGCCGCGCACCAGCGCACACATCGGCCAGCTTCACGGTCAGCGGCAGCCCGCTGGTAACGACCATCACTCTTGACGAGTTTGAAGGGTCCGGCGGCGACTTGGTGGAGTTGTCGGCGGCTTCGGGGGTGCGGACCTCTTTTGACACGACCAATTTCTTCCTGCTGCAAAATGGGTGGAACGGATGGACGATCTCATCGCCGAGCGTCGCGCCGCAACAGAATTATACCTCGCTGATCGGGCAGAACGTTCAGGCGGACATGCTGAACGTGCGGACGAGCGCGTACATGCGGCTGCCGTTCAGCGTGTCGGGAGCGGCGGGGTATGACACGCTGCGGCTGCGGATGAAGTATGACGATGGTTTCGTGGCGTATGTGAACGGCGTGAAGATCGCGGAGCGCAATGCGCCGGCGTCGCCGGCCTGGGATTCGGCCGCGACGGGGGAGCACCCGGATGCGCAGGCGCTGGTGTTTGAAGACATCGACATCACGCTGCCGCCGGGTTTGCTGGTGAACGGGACGAACGTGCTGGCGATTGAAGGGCTCAATGATCTGGCCAACAGTCCGGATTTTCTGATCCTGCCGACGTTGTCGGTGCTGACGACGGTGGTGCAGAGCGGGCAGCGGTACATGACGACGCCGACGCCGGGGGCGCTTAATAACACGTCGAACATCAACGGAGTGGTGGAGGATACCAAGTTCAGCGTCGATCGCGGATTTTATGATGCGCCGTTCCAGGTGGTCATCAGCACCGACACGATCGGTGCGACGATTCGCTACACATTGAATGGCTCAGCGCCGACGGAGGCCAACGGGACGCTGTATAGCGGGCCGATCACGGTCAACAAGACGACCACGCTGCGGGCGGCGGCGTTCAAGACCGGCTTCCAGTCATCGGGTGTTGATACGCAAACTTATATTTTCCTGAGTGATGTGCTGACGCAATCGCCCAATGGGGCGGCGCCGATTGTGGGGGGGACGCAGTGGCCCAGTGGATCGGTGAACGGACAGATTCTCGATTACGGGATGGACCCGGACATCGTCAACAACGCGACCTGGGCGGCGACGATCAAGGAGGATTTGAAGGCGATCCCGAGCATCAATATCGCGATCGCGCCGGATGACTTTTTTAACCCGCAAACCGGCATATACGTGAACCCCGGCGGCGATGGCCGGGCGTGGGAACGGCCGGCTTCGATTGAGCTGATCGACCCCAAGGGCCTGGAGGAGGGGTTCCAGGTGAACGCGGGCATCCGCATTCGCGGTGGCTTCAGCGTTTCGACAAGCAATCCAAAGCACAGTTTCCGGCTGTTTTTCCGGGATGAGTATGGGGATTCGAAGCTGAAATACCCGCTCTTTGCGGATGATCCGACGGCGACGGATGAATTTGACGGCATCGACCTGCGGACCTTCCAGAACTATTCGTGGAGCTTTGGCGGTGACAGCAACGGCATTTTCATGCGCGACCAGTTGTCGCGCGACATGCAGTTGGCGCAGGGGGACAACGGCGAGCGCGGGAAGTATTACCACCTGTACATCGATGGGCAGTACTGGGGCATTTACAACACGGATGAGCGGCCGGAGGCTTCGTACGCGGCCAGTTATGAGGGTGGCGACAAGGAAGACTACGACGTCGTGAAGCCGAACTGCGGCGGCTGCGCGATCTTCGCGACGGACGGAGATTTGCAGGCCTGGCAGGAGCTATGGACGCAGGCCAAGGCGGGGCTGACGACCGTGGCGGCGTATCAGAAGGTCCAGGGGAACAATCCCGATGGCACCCGCAATCCGGACTATCCGATCCTGCTCGATATCGACAACCTGATCGATTACATGCTGGTGATTCTGCACGGCGGCAACCTGGATGCGCCGATCACCAACTTCGGCAGCAACAACGTCATCAACAACTGGTTTGGATCGCGTCCGAAGAACGGCGCGCACGGGTTCCGCTTCTATGCGCACGATTCGGAGCACACGATTCTGCCGTTCAATTCGGCAAGCTTTGATCGCACCGGGCCTTATCCGGCGGGGGACACGTTCGACCAGAGCAACCCGCAATGGCTGTGGCAGCAATTGGGCGGGGCCGGCCTCACCAGGCTGATTCAGCCCAATCCGACTGATCCGATAGGCACCGCTGAATTCCGTCTGCGGGTTGCGGACCACCTTCAGGCGCAGTTCATTCAGCCAGGCGGGGCGCTGACGCAGGCGCAGGTGCTGGCGCGATTTGACAAACGCACGGCCGAGCTGACACGGGCGGTGGTTGGTGAATCAGCACGGTGGGGAGACGCAAAAGTAGCCACGCCATATACGCGCAATACCTGGCTGAATGCGGTCAATGCCGCGCGGGCATTTTTGGTGACCCGTTCCACCACCGTTTACAACCAGCTCGTGGCCGATGGGGACTGGCCGAAGCTGAGCAACGGTACGATGTTCAACGCGCCGACGTTCAACCAGTATGGCGGAGACATTGGAAACAACTTCAGCCTGACCATCGGCAATCCCAATGCCGTTGGCGGGACGATTTATTACACGCTGGATAGCAGCGATCCGCGGCCGGTTGGAGGCGGGAATCCTTCGCCGACGGCGATCCAGTACGCCGGGGCGATCCCGCTGAATACCTCGGTCGAGCCCAAAGCGCGGATTCGCTACGTGGATGGCGGGATTGTGCGCTGGAGCCCGCTGACCAGCGCGAAGTTCAAGTACAACCTCGCGTCGCTGCACGTGAGCGAGGTGATGTACAATCCCGCGCCGCCGCCGCAGGGCAGCCCGTATGCGGCGGATGATTTTGAGTACATCGAGCTTCAGAACACCGGGAATCAGGCGCTCCAGTTGGGTGGGATTCATTTTGACGAGGGGATCACCTTCACGTTCCCGGCGATGAGTCTGGCGGCGGGGGCACGGACACTGGTGGTCAAGAACCAGGCGGCGTTTGAGAGCCGTTACGGGTTGGGCCTGCCGATTGCCGGCGAGTACATCGGCGTGGATGGAGGGACGCTGAGCAACAACGGGGAGGATGTGAACATCCGCGGGCCGGTGGATGAGCAGTTGATTCATTTCAACTATCACAACGACTGGTATCCGATCACCAACGGTGGGGGATACAGCCTGGTGGTGCGCGATCCGGCCGCGGGGCAGGCGCCTACGGTGCAGGATCCGACCAATCCATTGAGCAAAAGTTCAAAGTGGCGGGCAAGTAATCTGACGGGTGGAGCGCCGGGGGCGGCCGATCCGGGGATCGATCCGGAGGCGGTGGTCATCAATGAGGCGATGAGCAACTCGACAGCGCCGAGCGGCGACTGGATCGAGCTGAAGAACCTGACCAATTCGTCGATCAACATCGGCGGGTGGTACCTGTCGAACGATGCGCTGAACCTGACCAAGTATCAAATTGCGACAGGCACGATTCTGCCGGCCAGCGGCTTTATCCTCTTCAATGCGCAGTCCAACTTCGGCACTGCCGGCAATCCCGGCGTCTCGGTTCCGTTCACGCTGGATGGGGTGAATGGGGCGCAGATTTATCTGACGAACAATGATGGCCTGGGGAATCCGGCGGGATATCGCGAGTTTGCCGACTTTGGAGCATCCGAGCCTGACGTTTCGTTTGGGCGGTATGTCAAGAGCACCAGCGCGACCGACTTCACGCAGCTCATCAGCACGACGCCCAACGCCAACAACAGCGCCGCGGCGGTCGGGCCGGTGGTGATCAGCGAGGTGAACTACAATCCGAACGCGGGGGATTCGGAATATATCGAGCTGGAGAACATCACGGATTTCCCGGTGCAACTGTGGGACCCGGCCAATCCGAACAACACGTGGAAGATGTTCTCCGGGGTGGATTTGACCTTCCCCACGAACACGACGATTGCGGGATTCGGATCGATCATCCTGATTCCGCAGTCAATCAGCGCCGCGGCGTTCAGGGCTCAATATGCGGTGCCGCCCGAGGTGCAGATTTTCCAGTATGCCGGAGCCCTGGATAACAACGGCGAGGATTTGAAGCTGGGGCGGCCGCTGGCGCCGGCGGGGCCGATCGTGCCTTATACGCTGGTGGACAAGCTGAAGTATGGGGATACGACGCCCTGGCCGATCCCACCGGATGGAGATGGGCCGACCTTGCAGCGGGTGCAGCCGAGTTCTTACGGCAATGATCCGGCCAACTGGAAAACGGGCCCGAACCACGGGAATCCGGGCATTGTGGTTGCGCCGCAGCGCCCGCCGGTGGTGGACATTGGGGCCGACGCGAGCGTCATGCAGGGTTCGCCGTTCTCCAGGCTGGGGTCGTTCAGTGATGTGAACAGCGACCAGGCCTGGACGGGAACCGTGAACTGGGGCGATGGCAGTTCAGGGCCGTTGAGTTTGAACGCGGACAAGACGTTTTCGTTCGCTCACACTTATCTGAACACCGGGACCTTTACGATCACGGTCACCATCACCGACAACTATCCGGAGAGCGGGATCGACACGATTTTGGTGAACGTGACGCCGGACACTCCGCCGGTGGTCAGCGTGGGCGCGGATGCGAATCTGGTGCAGGGGGATACATTCATCCAGAGCGGCTCGTTTGTCGATCCTGATGCCGGGCAGGCCTGGACGGCGACGGTGAACTGGGGCGATGGCGGCCCGGAGGCGCCGTTGACGCTGAATGCGGACAAGACGTTTGATCTGAACCACGTTTATCCGAACGTGGGAAATTACACCGTGCTGGTGACGGTCAAGGACACGGCGAATATCGTCGGGACGGATACGCTGGCGGTGAGCACGGCCGCCAATGCCGTGCCGGCGGTGAGTGGAGGGACGGACCAGATCGTTGCCCAGGGCGGGACATTCAACGGGACGGGATCGTTTACCGACCCGAACGTGCAGCAGAACTGGTCGGCGACGATCAACTGGGGCGATGGCAGCGCGGTTGAGCCGCTGACGCTGAATGCGGACAAGACATTCAATCTGGGCCACGTTTACGCGAATCCAGGAACCTATACGGCGACGGTGACGGTGAATGACAATGTGGGTGGATCCGGCGTGGACAATATCGTGGTGTCGGTGACGCCCGCGCCGCGCGCGGGTGGGCCGGGGAATGACACGTACATCATCCGGATGGATCCGAGCGCATCCGGCATGATGCAGTTTTTCGAGAATCGGACGATCGCCCAGGGGCCGAGTTATACGGTGGCGTACAGCGCCATGAGCAACTACACGTTCAACGGCGTGGGCGGAGATGATACGTTCATCATCGATGCGAGCTTTGGGAACCCAATTCCCGTTGGTGGAGTGAACTTTAACGGTGGCGGGCAGGGCGCAAACGGCGATATGCTCCAGGTCACCGGTGGAGCGGCCAACGATGCGGTCATCATCCGCGCTTCGCAGGTGCAGGTAGGGTCGCTGAACATCTCCTACGGCGGCACCGAGATGATTCGCTTTGATGGGAATGGCGGTGATGACACGCTGACCATCAACAATTTCGTGTCGTTCATGCCGATCTTCAACGGAGGGACAGGGAACAACACGCTGGTGCTCAATGCGGGCGAGTATGACTATCTTGAAGACGCGGCCAATTCCACGGCGAATTTGAATCTGGTTGCGAATAATAGCGCAACCTACGTCTTTGCGGCCAATCAGCACCTGGGATCGTTGACGCTCAATGGCACTTCCACGGCGTTCGTTCCGGAAGGTTCGGCGGTGGTGCTGGTCACCAATGGATTGAGCATGGGGGCGCAGGCGACGCTGGATCTGGGCGACAATGACCTGGTTTTGCAGGCGACGGCGGCCAACCGGGACGCGATGCTGGCGATGATCAACGGCCTACTGCACAGCGGGCGGAACGGCGGGACCTGGGATGGGCCGGGGATCAACAGCAGCACGGCAGCGCTGGATCCGAAGCGGATCACCGGTTTGGCGGCGATTGTGAACGACAGGGGTGACGGGACCGTGGTTCGCGGGACGGTGGGCGGAGAGGCGGTCAACGTCAACAGCATCCTGCTGAAACACACTTACAACGGCGATGCGAATGAGGATGGAGTGTTGAACGCCGATGACTATGCGCAGATCGATGCCGGTTTTGCGAGTCACGCAACCGGCTACTACAACGGCGATTTCAATTTCAGCGGCGGTGCGCCGAATTCGGATGATTATTTCCTGATCGACAGGGCGTTTGCTGACCAGGGGGCGCCGCTGGGGGCCCCGGCCGCGCCGGCGGCGGCAGCCTCCGCTTTGACGGAAGAAGTGGTGAGCCGGACTCGAAGCGAGCCATTCAGGAAGGGCAAATTGAAGAAGGGGAAGAAGGCGCGACACCATCATCGGCACGTCGAGCGGCCGGCGATGGAGGCGTTGATGAGATTCACGAGGCAGTGGAAGTGAATTTTGGCTGCGAGGGGGGATTTTAGAGTAGGGTGACCGACGGGGCTCGAACCCGCGACCCCAAGGACCACAACCTTGTGCTCTGCCAACTGAGCTACGGCCACCGTGATTAACAGGCCCGATTCTGCGGGGGGGCTTGTCATCTGTCAATACGATCATTATATCCGCGTGTTTCGGCCGATAAATGCAAGGCCCGTAACAAGATTGGGCAACGAAAATGGAGTAATCGGGTATTGAGAATGAGTCATGCCGGCCATGGTGATGCCGGAATCAATGGAAATAGATGCCGCGGATGCGGCAGGAGCTTTGAAATGAAGGTGTTGCTTGTATTGGTGGTTGCAATTGGCTTGATGGGGTTTGTGGGGCCTGCCAACGCGGCCGATCCCGCGCCGCCGCCGGCAAAGAAGGAAGAGAAGAAGGCGAAAAATGTCCGCGGTGAGGTGGTGAAGGTGGATGGGAACAAGGTGACGATCAAGGTGAAGGACAAGGAAGTGGTCGTTACCACCGACGATAAGACGGAAGTGATGATCGAAGGCAGTCCGGGCAAGGTGGCGGACCTGAAGGCGGGACAGAAGGTCGTGGTGACACCGGCCGAGGGGACCGCGACGAAGATCGCCGTGCCCAAGCCAAAGGCGAAGGCGGAGAAGAAGGTCGAGAAGGCTGCGAAGTAAAAGGAAGCACTGGCGGACAAGCCGCCAGTGGCACGAGAGAAACGGCACGCTGAAGCGTGCCCTACAAGCAAGCCGCCAGTGGCACAGTTAAAATCGAGAAGCGGAAGACAGCCCATCGCACGGTGGGCTGTTTTTTCATGTTGTGGAGGGAGCGGGGTTTGGGGCTAATTTTCTTGACAGCCGCACGGCTGGGTTATAGCGTTCTTAAACTCTCGCACCCGTAAGTGACGGGGAGAATTTGTATTTTTTTGCCGCGGAAGAAGTGGGCCATTGGCCATGCCACAGCCGGATAGTTATTCCAGCGGCCTGAGCGCCAACCTCGACACGGAGATTGGCAAGGCCATCGTCGAGCTTGGTCTGGCGACCAAGACCGAAGTCGAATTCTGCAAAGAGCAGCAGAAGCAGTCCTCCGATCCCAATCAGCGCAGTCTGGCCGACGTGCTCATCGAGCACAACTTCATCACTGTCAACCAGGCCAAGCGCATCCGCACCAAGCTCGAAGAGCGGCGCAGCCAGATTCCCGGGTATCGGCTGATGGAGAAGTGCGGCAAGGGTGCGATGGCGACGGTCTATAAAGCCAAGCAGGAGTCGCTGGACCGGATCGTGGCCATCAAGGTGCTGCCCAAGAAGATGAACGACAACGCCGAGTTTGTCGATCGCTTCTATAAAGAGGGACGGGCGGCGGCGCGGCTTTCGCACAACAACATCGTCCAGGCCTATGACGTGGGCTATTCGCCGGAGGGGTTCCATTTCTTCGTGATGGAATACATCGAAGGCAAGACGCTCTATGACGTGATGCAGCCGCCGCCGGTGGGGGAGGGAAGGGCGTTTACCGAGCGCGAGGCGCTGGACATCGCCATCCAGATAACCGATGCGCTGGCGCATGCCCACGACCGGGGGTTGATCCACAGGGATGTGAAGCCGAAAAATATTCTGCTGACGCCGCGCGGGGTGGCGAAGCTGACCGACCTGGGGCTGGCGCGGGCGCTGGATGACAAGGAGGCGGCCGAGTCAGAGGCGGGCAAGGCCTATGGCACGCCTTATTACATCAGCCCGGAACAGATTCGCGGCGAGGTGGACATCGATTTCCGGGCTGATATTTATTCGCTGGGGGCGACGCTCTATCACATGGTGACGGGGCGGCCGCCGTTTGAGGCGGATACGCCAAGCGCGGTGATGCACAAGCACCTCAAGGAGCCGCTGGTTCCGCCGGATCATCTCAACGAGTCGCTGTCGGCGGGGATTTCGGAGATCGTGGAAGTGGCGATGGCCAAACGGCGCGAGGAGCGCTATGGATCCACGAAGGACATGCTGGAGGACCTCAAGGCGGTGGTGAACGGCCAGCCGCCTGTGCATGCGCGGCGGGACATCAAGCTGGATGTGCTGGCGAAGGTTGAGCAGGCGGCGGGCAAGACGGTGGATTTGGCGCCGTCAGAGCATCCGCTGTGGGGCAGGCCGGATTTTGCAAAGTGGGCGATGGTGGGGCTGGGGATTTCTTTGCTCCTCAATTTCATTCTCATTCTGGTTCTGGCGACCAGACATTAGCACATGGCAGCGCGAACGGCGTTCATCGGGACGGGGATCATGGGCGCGCCCATGGCCGGTCATTTGCTGAATGCGGGGAACAGCCTGGTTGTCAATTCAAGGACCAAAGCCAGGGTGGAGGAACTGATTGCCCGCGGAGCCAAGTGGGCGAATTCGCCGAAGGAAGCGGCGGCTTCCGCGGATTTTGTTTTTGTGTGCGTGAACGATACGCCGGATGTGGAGAAGGTGATTCTGGGAAAGGATGGAGTTGTTGAGGCAGCGCGGGCGGGGTTGATGGTCGTGGATCATTCGACGATTTCGCCCAGCGCGACGAAAAAGATGGCCGAGGCGCTCAGGGCGCGCGGGGCGGTTCTGCTGGATGCGCCGGTGAGTGGGGGGGATGTGGGGGCCAAAAATGCGACGCTGTCGATCATGGTGGGGGGAGATGAAGAAGCATTTAAGCGCGCCCAGCCGCTGCTGGCGCACATGGGAAAGACAATCGTGCATTGCGGGCCATCGGGGTATGGCCAGTTGACGAAACTGGTGAATCAGATCCTCGTGTCGGTGACGCTGACCGGTGTGGCCGAGGCGATGGCATTTGCGGCCAAAAACGGGCTGGACCTGGCCAAGACGCTTTCGGTGGTGAGCGGTGGGGCGGCCAAGTCGTGGCAACTGGAGAATCTGGGGCCGAAGATGGTAGCGCATGATTTTCGGCCGGGGTTCATGATCGATCTGATGCAGAAGGATTTGCGGCTGGTGATGCAGAGCGGGCAGGAATCGGGTTGTCCGCTGGCGGCGTCGGCGCTGGTGCACCAGTTGTTCACGTCGGCACAGGCGCAGGGGCATGGGCGCGATGGGACGCAGGCGATTTTTGCGGTGATGGAGGGGCTGGCGAATTTGAAGAAATGAGCCCCATGCCGGCAAAAGAGAAGAAAGAGGCGACGGCAAGTGGGAGTGTGCGGCCGACGCGGCTGCCGCAGGTGAACAATTATCTTCGCCAGCATGGAATCAAGGATGTGCGCCTGGACCGGGGCCATGGCTATTTCACTTTTTGGGGTGTGCCGATTGATCACTGGCTGAATCGGGTGGTGGTGGGTCGGCTGGATGCACTGACGTTGAACGATTGGCTGGAAAAATACCGGGAGCTGGAGAAGCAGAATAAAAGTACGAATCCACTGGGCGCAAAGAAGACGAGCAAAAAATGAGGAGGTCCCCATGGCGACATACGACGATCTCCTGGCGGCGGTGAATGGCGGTGATGCGGAGAAGGCCAAAGCGCTGCTGGCGGCAAATCCGCGCATAGCGATCCGGCCGGCGACTGGTCAGAGCGTATTGCTGGCGGCGATGTATCGCGGGCGGCAGGATTTGGTGGCGCTGCTGTTGCCGCATATTCAGCCGGACATCTTCGAGGCCGCGGCGCTGGGGGATGTTCAGCGTGTGAAGCAGTTGGCGCAGCAGGACCGGAACATGCTGCGCGGGTATACGCTGGATGGATGGACCGCATTGCACCTGGCGGGGTTCATGGGGCAGGGCGAGGCGGCGGCAGCGCTGCTGGAGCTGGGGGCCAGTTTGACGGATGTATCGAAGAACGAGATGGCCAATCAGCCGCTGCACGCAGCGCTGGCGGGCAAGAGGGATCAGGGGCTGGTGGAGATGCTGCTGGGGCGCGGGGCGGATGTAAGTGCACGGGGCGCGAGCGGTGTGACGCCGCTGCATCTGGCGGCCTCACGCGGGGATGGGGAATTGTGTGAGATGCTGATCGGCAAAGGGGCCGACCCGGCGGCGAAGATGGATGATGGAACCACGCCGGAGGAGATTGCGCGGAAGCGGGGGCATGAGGGGGTGGGGGAGCAGATCAGGAAACATCTCTCAAGGTGACGGTGTGCTGAAGCACACCCTACAGCGCATTAATTCGCGGCAGGGCGGCGAGGTCGGGTTCGGTGGGTCCATTCTGAGAAGGGGAGGGTCAGGTCTTGGAAATTCTGGGGCAACTCGTGATCTTTCATTGGGGGCCATTATCCATGCGGCCGGCCGTGCGGCCACGATTCCGTTTTTTCTGATCTTGACGCTTTCCCGCAATCATGCATACGCTCCGTTCCTAACGTTTACTAAGGTGTAAAAAATGACGGAACAGAGCACACAGCAACGGCTGGCCGAGTATCTAACGGTCGGTGAGGCGGCCGAATTTTTGGGGGTCTCGCCATGGACATTGCGTAACTGGGACAAGGCGGGGCGGTTGCGGGCGGTGCGGCATCCGAAGAACGGGTATCGCATCTACCGGCAGCAGGATTTGGAGGCGGTGCTCGATCCGGGAGAGGTGTTTGCGCCGACGGGGCGGGGGCAAAATCGCATCGACTGGAGCCAGATGGGTGAGCGCGAGCACTTCGTCCAGTTTTATGAGAATGATTCGTTCCTCGAAGATTCGGCGGCGGGATATGTGGCGAGCGGGCTGGAGAAGGATGAAGCGGCGATTGTGATTGGCACGCGGGAGCATCGGGTGGCGATTGGGAAGAAGTTGAAGGCGCGGGGGATCGACCTGGCGAAGGCGCGGGCGAGCGGGCAATTCGTTGCCCTGGATGCGGACCAGATGCTGGCGCGGTTCATGGTCAATGGGATGCCTGATGGGCAACTATTCATGCGGGTGATCGGGCGCGTGGTCAAGCAGGCGTTGGCGGGATACCGGCGGGTGCGGGCGTTTGGGGAAATGGTGGCGATTTTGTGGCAGCAGGGAAACAAGGCGGCGGCGATTCGGCTGGAAGAGCTTTGGAATGAGCTGGCGAGGGCGCACTCCTTTGCGCTGTTTTGTGCGTATCCGATGAGGGCATTTGCGAGGGCCGGGGAATTGGATCCGCTGGGCGAGGTTTGCACCTGCCATACGCGGGTGATTCCGGCGGAGAGTTATGCCTCGCTTTCGAGTCCGGATGACCGGCTGCGGGCGATTGCGTTGCTCCAGCACAAGGCGCAGTCGCTGGCGGCGGAGATTGAGCATCGCAAGGGGGTTGAAGAGGAATTGCGCCAGGCCAAGGCGGCGGCCGAGGAAGCCAATCGCGCCAAGGACCAGTTTTTGGCGGTGCTGGGCCACGAGCTGCGGACGCCGCTGACGCCGGTGCTGATGACCACGGCGATGCTCGAGAGCGAGCCGGGATTGCCACCGCGGATGCGCGACGATCTGGCCATGATCCGGCGGAATATCGCGCTGGAGACACAGCTCATCGATGACCTCCTGGACCTGAGTCGTGTGGTCAATGGCAAGATGGTCCTGCACAAGCGCGACCTGGATGTTCATCCGCTTGTCCGGAACGTGGTCGAGATGGTCGATGCGGATGCGCGGGCGAAGCTGATCCATGTCGAGCTGGAGCTGAGGGCGGAGCGGGACCGGGTGCACGCGGATTCGGCAAGATTGCACCAGGTGATCTGGAATCTGCTGAAGAATGCCATCAAATTCACGCCGGAAAATGGGCGGATCATCATTCGCACCGGAAACGACGAGCGAGGCTGGTTGAAGATTGAGGTGCGGGACACGGGAATTGGGATTGACCCGCAGGCGCTGCCGAAGATTTTCAATGCATTCGAGCAGGGGGGTCAGGGGATGGCGCGCAAATTTGGCGGACTCGGCCTGGGTCTGGCCATTTCCAAAACGGTGGTGGATTTGCACGAGGGAACCATCTGCGCCCACAGCGAGGGGAAAGGCCACGGGGCCTGCTTTACGGTGGGGTTGGCGACGATGGTATGGGTGCATGAACGGGTGCAGGTGGCGGATCCATCAGTGCCTGTCGTGAACGGAGACCGGCCGCTGCGGATCCTGCTGGTGGATGATCATGCGGACACATTGAAAGTGTTGCGGCGGATTCTGGAGTCGTCGGGTCATTGCGTGACGCCGGCGACCAGTGTGCAGGAAGCCAGCCGCGCGGCCGAAGCGGATGGCTTTGATCTGCTGATCAGCGACATCGGCCTGCCCGACGGGACGGGGCTGGATGTGATGCGTTCGGTGCATGCGCGGCATCCAGGCCTGCCGGCCATCGCCATGACCGGATTCGGCATGGAGCAGGACATTCGCAACAGCGAAGAGGCCGGTTTTTCGACGCACCTGACGAAGCCGGTGGATATAGCTTCGCTGGAGGCTGCGGTACGGGCACTGACCAGCGCGTGAAAGCTGATTATAGCCAAGTAAATTTGCTCCGAAATCTGCCTTCTGTGCCTATACTAGATGTCATGCCGCTAGAGGGTTTTCATCCGACAATCCAGCGCTGGTTTGCAACGCGCTTTGGCGAGCCGACCGAGCCGCAGAAGGTGGGTTGGCCGAAGATTCGCGAAGGCCGCCATACGCTGATTTCCGCGCCCACGGGAACGGGCAAGACCATCGCGGCTTATTTGTCGGCGATTGACGCCATAGCGCGGCAGGGAAATGGGCTGAAGGATGAGACGCAGGTTCTTTATGTCTCGCCGCTGCGGGCGCTCTCCAATGACGTGCAGAAGAATTTGCAGGGCCCGCTAGCGGAGATTCGCCAGCTCGATCCATCAATTCCGGAAATTCGAGTGCAGGTGCGCACCGGGGATACGACGCAGAAAGACCGGGCGGCCATGCGCCGCAAGCCGCCGCATATCCTGGTGACCACGCCGGAATCGCTTTACATCCTGCTGACCAGCCGGGGCGGCCGGGAGATGCTCAAGACGGTCAAGACCGTCATCGTCGATGAGATTCATGCCCTCGCGCGGGACAAGCGGGGATCGCACCTGGCGCTGTCCTTGGAACGGCTGGAAGTATTGGCGGGGAAGTTTCAACGGATTGGATTGTCGGCCACGCAAAAGCCATTAAGTGAAGTCGCGCAGTTTCTGGTCGGTGTTGGCCGCGACTGCGAGCTCGTGGATGTGGGGCACCGTCGTGAGATGGATGTCGCGATCGCGGTGCCGCCATCGCCGCTGACCACGATTTGCTCGCACGAGCAGTGGGATGAGATTTACAAGCAGGTGGCGGGGCTGATCAACGAGCACCGGACGACGCTGGTCTTCGTGAACACGCGAAAATTGGCCGAGCGGATCACGGCGCGGCTGACGGATGTGATGGGGGAGGACCAGGTCACCTGTCACCACAGCAGCCTCTCGAAGCAGCGGCGGCTGGATGCGGAGCATCGGCTCAAGTCGGGAACATTGCGGGCGCTGGTGGCGACGGCGTCGTTGGAGCTGGGGATCGATATCGGGGATGTGGACCTGGTGATTCAACTGGGGGCCACGCGCTCGATCGCGACGTTTTTGCAGCGGGTGGGGCGGTCGGGACATGCGGTAAGGCGGATTCCCAAGGGAAGATTGTTCCCGCTGACCGTGGATGAATTGGTTGAGGCGGCGGCCTTGCTGCGGGCCATGTCGCGCGGGGATCTGGATCGCACGCCGCAGCCGGCCGCGCCATTGGATATTCTGGCGCAGCAGTTGGTGGCCGCGTGCGTGGAAGCGGGGGAGGCCGGATGGGAGGAGGACACGCTGCTGGAAACGTTTCGGCGGGCGTGGCCGTATCGCAATCTGAAGAAGGAAGATTTCGATGCGGTGATTCAGATGCACATCCAGGGCCGCCGTGGCCTGCTCCATCGCGATGGCGTGGGCAAACGGATCATGGCCCGCAAGCGGGCGCGGATCACCGCAATCACCGGCGGCGGGGCGATTCCCGATGTGGCCGATTATCAGGTCCGGCAGGAGCCGGAGAGCACGTTCATCGGGACGATCAATGAAGATTTTGCGATTGAGGCGAATGTCGGGGACATTTTTCAGTTGGGTAACACTTCGTGGCGGATCTTGAAGGTGGAGCGCGGCGTGGTGCGCGTGGCCGATGCCAAGGGCCAGCCGCCGACGATCCCATTCTGGCTCGGCGAGGGCCCATCGCGGACGGCCGAGTTGTCGGCCGAGATCGCGGACCTGCGCGATGAGATTGGGGACCCGCTTGCGCTTGAACGCGAGATTAATTTGCCGCATGAGGGGGCATTGCAAATTGCGGACTATGTCGCCGATGGCCGGCGGATGCTGGGGACGGTGCCCACGCAAAAGCGCGTGGTGCTGGAGCGATTTTTCGATGAAAGCGGGGGAATGCAGATGGTGCTGCATGCGCCCTTTGGCGGGCGGATCAATCGCGCCTGGGGATTGGCACTGCGCAAGCGATTTTGTCGCGGATTTGGCTTCGAATTGCAGGCGGCCGCCAATGAAGAGGCCATTGTGATCTCGCTGGGCTTGCAGCACAGCTTTCCGCTGGCGGATGTGTTCAATTATCTCCATCCCAATACCGTCGAGCACTTGCTGACGCAGGCAATTCTCGATCAGCCGATGTTTGAGTCGCGCTGGCGCTGGAACGCATCGCGGGCGCTGATGCTCGAGCGATTCCAGAACGGCAAGCCCGTCCCACCGCAGGTGCTGCGGATGCGGGCCGGCGATTTGCTGGCGCTGACATTCCCGGCGGCCGTTGCCTGTCCGGAAACGATGCCGCCAGGTGATCTGCCGATTCCCATGGAGCATCCGCTGGTGCGGCAGACGATCGAAGATTGCCTGACCGAGGCAACCGACGTGAAGGGGCTGATTGAAGTGCTCAAGGGGCTGCGCGATGGATCGATCGAGCGTGTGGCCGTGGATACGACGGAGCCGTCCGCCTTTGCACGGGGAATTCTCTCGTCTGAGGTTTATACATTCCTGGATGATGCCCCACTGGAAGAGCGGCGAACGCAAGCCGTGATGACGCGGCGGACGCTGGATGAGCGAACGATGGACAGCATCGGCGCGCTCGATCCCGCGGCGGTGCAGCGCGTGCGCGAAGAGGCCTGGCCGGAGGCGGAGACGGTTGAGGAAGTGCACGATGCGCTCCTTTGGACAGGATTCATCCTGGATGAGGAGGCCGGCGAATGGATCGATTGGCTGGAGGCATTGAAGGATCAGGGGCGGGTTGTGCACAAGGATGGCCGATGGTCCGCGGTCGATGGATTGACCGAGCCGAAGAAGATTCTGCTGGGGCGGCTGGAAGCGCTGGGGCCGGTTTTTGAGGATGATCCGCGAATCGCCATGGCCGGGCAGGAGCAGGCGCTGCTTTTGGAACTGGAGCATGAAGGCTCGATCATGCGGAGCCGCGTCGAAGGCCGGCCGGCGTGGTGCGAGCGGCGGCTGCTGGCGCGAATTCATCGCTACACCCTGGACCGATTGCGTCAGGAAATTCAGCCGGTGACGGCCAGTGAATTTCTTCAATTCCTGGCCTGCTGGCAGCACGTCGATGAAAACTACAAGCTGGAAGGTCCGCGCGGCGTGGCGGAGGTGTTGAATCAATTGGCCGGCTTCGAAGTGCCGGCGTGGGCGTGGGAGAGCCATGTTCTGCCGCGGCGGGTGCGTGATTACCGCCGGGAGTGGCTGGAAGAGGTGACATTGTCGGGCGAGTTTGTCTGGGGCCGGCTGTGGGGCGGGGCGGCCAGCGCGATCCGCATCACACCGATGAGCTTTGTGCCGCGCGGGCATCTGGAGGAGTGGCTGGCGTTTACAGAATCGCCATCGAGCGAGAATTTGAGCGGCCCGGGGGCTGATTTACTTCATGCCCTGCAATCTCGCGGGCCAATGTTCCCCCAGAATCTGCCCAAGGCGGCGACGCTGGTGCAATCGCACGTGGAGATGGGCCTGGCCGATTTGCTGGCGCGGGGATTCATCACCTGCGACTCGTTTGGGGCGCTCCGCCAGATGATTACGCCCCCCTCCAAGCGCCGCTCGGCTCTGCGGCCGGTGGGGCGGTGGAGCATTTTCCGCTCCGAACCGCCAAAGAAGGATGTTGAAGAGCAAAACCTGTTGGCCGCGAAGCAATTACTTCGGCGGACGGGCGTGGTTTTCCGCCGCACCATCATGCGCGAGAAACTGCCGGTGACGTGGAGTGCTTTGACTAGAATTTATCGGCGAATGGAATTGCGCGGCGAAATTCGCGGCGGCCGATTCGTCGGCGGATTCGCCGGCGAGCAATTTGCCCTCCCCGAAGCCGTTGAATTGCTGCGGCGTCTGCGCCGCGAAGGCCCACGGGAGGCGATTTCGGTGGCTTCGGCCGATCCTTTGAATTTCCAGGGAATCCTCACCCCCCAAAAGCGCGTTGCGCCTACGACGCGGACGCCGGTTTTGGTGGGTTGACGGCGGCATTGATATAGCCGCGATCCCGCAGCAGCGGCGCGGACGCACTGACATCGCTCTGGCCGGCCAGAAGCACATCTTCTTCGAATCCGCGCTCGACCAGTTCTCTCCCCGATGAGCAGGCGCGCAGGCAATCGAGTAACCCGCCGGCGGCGCACTTCCAGGCCGCGACGGCGACTTCCGCTTCCGGGGAGCGCGTGCCCGATAAGGATTCGATGATCGCGCCAGCGCCGATGAGGTCCTCGATTGCCGGCCGCAGAGTTCCATCCGCCCACCTTTCACCGGCGGCGATGACCGCAATCGATTTTCCCATTCCACCGGCGTATTGAGCGACGGCGCGGCAATTGCGCAGGCAGCCGGTCAGTGTGGGTTTATCACGCGTGGCGAGGCTGAGGGCGGAGCCATTGGGAGAGGGCAAAACGAGTTTTGTCCCGGCAGAAATGTTTTGCAGTGATGCCGGCGACAGGGAATAGCCGCCGCTGCTTCTGTCACCGGCGAGGATGGCGTCGTGGGATTTGGCGAATGCCGCGGCCGACGTGTCGCGATACGCGTAGGGATAGACGGCCGCGCCCCGCGCAGTCGCGATGTCTATCGCGGTCGAGAACGACATCACATCGACGATCACAATGACCTCACTGATCGGCGCCAGCCTGGCGATTCCGGCTTCGCCCCATTCGCAGCGGATGGCGTAATCTTTCTGGTCGTGATCCATCTTGGCTCCGGCAACTATTTCCGCCTGTTCCGGCAATGACGGTTGTGCGGTTTATACCGTCTGCTCAAATTCCGTGCCTGTTGAACTGGAAAAGCCAGTCCGCCTTCACCGTCTGCACAAGAGCGGGGAATTTAACCGACTGGACTGCCCATGTCCGCCCCCGCCCCGGCCGATCAAGTATCGGAGGAGATAATACCGTGACTCCGAACGCTGCGTCCCCTTCCCAACGTTCCGCAGGCATGCCGCAGGATGCCGCGGGAGATCGACCGACAACCCTCCCGCCGCCCGCGGCTCTCAAGCAGTCTGCGCAGGCTTCGCGCATGCCTGCAGGACAGGACCTGCGCAAGAGCGCTGTTGCGCTGTTCACCTTTCTGCGCGAGCTGGTGAGTCTGCGCACCACCGTCGTGCGCAATGTCCAGAGCTACGATCGCGTGCTGTGGATCGATGAAGTGCCCAAGGAATCGGAATGTGACTGCGTCGAGTTCCGGCCGGGCAATGATGATTCCGAGGAGGACTGGTGGCTTCAGGTTCGCAAGCCGACGTTCTCCGATCCGCCGCAGCTTCCCGAACAATTGCTGGGCAAGGTTGACGCCGAGCAGCTTCGTGATTCGTCGCTGGAGGCGCCCCCATTCAAGGAAGCGCGCCGCAAGACCGACCCCGCGGCAGTGGAAAACCCCGACCAGGCAGCGCTCCGACAGGAATATCAGCGCTACGTCTCCGAAAAATGGAAACTGTGGGCCGAAGAGGACAAGCGCAAGCGCCGGGTCTTGCGCATCTACACCGACCTTTTCTCGCTCTATCAGCAGCAGAAGGAACTGGGCGAGGCCTATGAAGTGATCCTGGCCATCGGCCAGTTGCGATGGATTCCCAAGCCGGGCGTCGAGGTGAATCGCCACCTGGTGGCGGTGCAGACGAGCATCGAATTTGACTCGCAGAAGGGTGTCATCACCGTCAGCCCGGCGGCCGAGGGCGCCAAGCCGCGCATGGAAGAAGACATGCTCGAACTGGATGAGCGGCCCTCGCCGGATGTGCTGACATCGCTCGAAGAAGAGGTCAGCCGCTGTGATGACGACATCTGGCGCAACGACAAGATGATCAATGCGCTCAAGTCGTTCGTGCATTCGCTCGGAGGCGGCGATGGCTCCTATTCAGATGAACTCAAGCCCATCGATCACGCGACGACCGCGCCCCAGGTTCATTATGCCCCGGCCATCATCGTGCGCGGCCGCACCGAAGCCGGCTTGCTCCAGGTGTATGGCCGAATACTCGAAGACCTCAAAAAGCGGCCGGATGTTCCGCAGGGTTTGCTGCCGCTGTTGGAGATCGGCTGGCAGGCGCGCGAACACAAAGAGGCCGTGAAGCTGGCGGCCGATGGCTCGCCAGACCTGGTGTTTCCCCTGCATTCCAACGAAGAGCAGCGCGAGATCGTCACGCAATTGACAGCGCAATCCGGCGTTGTGGTGCAGGGCCCTCCGGGCACCGGCAAGTCGCACACCATCGCCAACCTGGTCTGCCATCTGCTGGCGACGGGCAACCGCGTGCTGGTAACCAGCCATGCCCCGCGCGCGCTGCGAATTCTCAAAGACAAAATTCCCCAGGCGATCACCAACATGTGTGTCGTCCTGCTGGGCAATGACCGCACCGCCCTCACCGAGCTGGAATCATCGGTGCAGATGATCACCCAACAGCTCAACACCTGGAATCCGCCGGTGCGCGCGGCGGCTGTGAATGAAGTAGAGGCGCAGCTTGCGACGGTGCGGGCGCGGGCGGCCGAGGTGGATAAGGATCTGCGTGCCTTCCGCGAGAGCGATACGCACGAGCATCCACCCCTTCCCGGTGGATACGGCGGCACGCTTCAGAAGGTCGCCCAGTCGCTGCGTGCCCAGCAGCATCGTCACGCCTGGCTGGCGCAGTTTGCGCAGGGATTGGATCTGGAAAATCTGCCCGAGCAGCCGGGCATCTCCAACGATGAGGCTCTTCAGTTGCTGGCGGCTGTGCGCAAGATGGATGCCAGGCACCGCGCTGATTTGCAGAAATTACTGCCGCCGCCGGAAGAAGCCCCCACTCCCGAGGTGCTTCAGGGAATGGTGGATGAGGAGGAGCGATGGAAAGAGGCCGCCCAGCAGGCGCGGGCCTCCGTCGAGACGCCGCTGCCGGCCGATTTCGATGCCGATGAGGGCATATTAAAGGAGCTCTGCGACCTGCTCGAGCAGATCGTGCGGCACAATTCCGAGATGGCGGGAGCGCACTTCGCCTGGGTGCCCAAGCTGGCGCGCGATGTTCGCGCTGGGCAGTATGAGACGTGGAAGCAGCTCCTGGAGCAGACCAAGAACCGCGTTGCGGCCATCAAGAAGCAGCCGGAAAACATCTACGAGCTGGAAGTGATCAATCTTGGCGAAATCGACATCGCCACGCTCCACGAGGACATCGAGACAATCTTCAAACACCTGGCAGCGGGCGGAAAGCTCAAGCGCTTCTTCCGCTATATCTCCCCGGCCAAGGAACGGCGCTACATCTTCAGCATGGTGAGAATCGGCGGCAAGCGCGTGCGCAACATGGAGGTGCTCAAGCAGCTTCGCGCCTGGACCGAGGTGCAGTTCCAGCTCCTGTCGCTGCGGCAGAGCTGGTCGGACATCGCCGAAGCTCCGCAGGGGGCGATCGTCCGCCGTCTGCCCCTGTGGAACCAGTGGTGCACGATCATCGACTCGGCCAATCAGTTGCACATGCTCATTCAGCGGGCCCGCGAGCTGCTTGGCAAGTTCTCGATGATCAAGCTGCCGGATTGGAACCATCTCGAGTCGCTCCAGCTCCTCCACAAGCAGGTGAAAGTCCTGGTGGTGCAGAAGGAGCACCTCAAGCGGCGGCAGGCCATCAATCATCTGGCCGAGCAGGCAGCGCATCGGGCAGCGCGCTCAAATACGCACCCCATCGTCGCCAAGATCGCCGATACCGTGAAGGCGCGCGATGTCGAATCGTACCGGTTCGTGCATTCGCAGATCGCCGAGCTGCACGCCGACCGCGAAAAGTGGGCCCATGGCGAGCAGTTGCTCAAGAAAATCGCCGAGCACATGCCCAAGTTCGCCACGGCCCTTTCTGATGATCCCAGCGATAGTGCGTGGGATGAGCGGCTGGCCAATCTGAGCGATAGCTGGCTGTGGCTCAAGGGCGATCGCTGGCTCAAGCAGCAACTCGATCCACGGCATTTTGAATATCTACAGACCGAGCGCAAGACGCTTCAGGACCATCTCCAGGCGGCCATGGTGAAGCTGGCGGCCGAGAAGGCCTGGCATCATTGCATGGCCCGCATGACCCCGGCCGAGGAGACTTATCTCAAGGCCTGGGTGCAGGCCATCAAGAACATCGGCGCTGGCACCGGCAAGCGCGCCAAGCGCTTCCGCAAGGTGGCCCGCCAGACCCTCGACCGCTGCCGCTCGGCGATTCCGGCCTGGATCATGCCGATTCACCGCGTTGCCGAGACGATCATTCCCGGCGAGGACCGCTTTGACGTGGTGATCGTGGACGAAGCCAGCCAATCCGGCCCCGAAGCCCTCTTCCTGCACTACATCGCCAAGAAAATCATCATCGTCGGCGATGACAAGCAGATCGCCCCCTACAACGTGGGCATCAATCGTGATGATGTCGAGCTGCTGCGCTCGCGGCACATTTCGCATCTGCCCCTGGCCGATTATTTCGACCTGGAGCACAGTTTCTTCGACCAGGCCTATCTGCGCTTCGGCAATCGCATCCGCCTCTGCGAGCACTTCCGCTGCATGCCGGAGATCATCCAGTTCTCCAACAGCCTCTGCTACAGCAACGAACCACTGCTGCCATTGCGCCAATACGGCGATGGCCGCCTCGAGCCGGTCGTCGTCGCCCGTCATTGCGATGGCCACATGGATGGCGTTTCGCCCTCCGTCGCCAACAAGGTCGAGGCCGAGGCCATCTGCAAGCAAATCGCCAAGCTCGTCGCCGATCCGGCCTACAAGGACAAAACCTTCGGCGTGATCTCATTGCTCGGCGACAAACAGGCCCGTCTCATCGAGTCGAAACTCCTAGCCGCGATTGGCCCCGAAGAAATGGAACGCCGCCGTCTGATTTGCGGCGATGCCTACTCTTTCCAGGGCGATGAGCGGCACGTGATGTTCATCAGCCTGGTCGTGGCCGCCGACGATGGACGCCGTCTGGCCACGCTCACGCAACCGGCCGACGAGCGGCGTTTCAACGTGGCCGCCAGCCGCGCCCGCGATCAGATGTGGCTCTTCCACAGCGTCAACCCCGACGATCTTTCGCAAAAATGCCTTCGCCGCCGATTACTGGAATACTGCCTCAACCCACAGGTGCCTCAGGAGCCGGGGGACGATCTGCCGTTCGCCGATCTGGAAGCGGCCGCCAGCAACGCCGACCGCGCCCGCGTCCCCGCGCCGCCGCCGTTTGAAAGCTGGCTGGAGGTCGATGTTTACCTCCAGATTCGCCGCCGCGGCTTCCGCGTGCTGGCGCAGCACGCCTTCGCCGGCTACAAGATCGATCTCGTCGCCAGCGGCACCCACGCGCGGCTTGCCGTCGAGTGCGACGGCGAAGACTGGAACGGCCAGGAGCGATACGACGCCGACATGGCCCGCCGCCGCCAATTGGAACGCTGCGGCTGGCGTTTCTGGCGCATCCGCGGCGGTACTTTCTACCGCAATCCCGAGTCGGCCATGCAGCCGCTCTGGGACCTGCTGGAGCGCACCGGCATCAAACCCCTGGCCGACGTCCCCCAGGCGGCGTGGACTGCCCGGGAGGAAGAGCCCGAAGAAGTCCCCGTCGCCAGCAAGCGCAGCCGCGCCCGCAAATCGGCCGACGACGACGAACCGGCCGAGAAAAAGGCGCCCCGTCGCAAAAGCGCCTGAACGGTTGGATTCATCTCCATCCGCTCGCCACCCACGGCAGCGCCTTGTTCTCCATGAAGGCTTGGTCCACGCGCCGCAGATACGCCGTCAGTTGCCCGGTGTGATGCTGGATGTGGCGGGTGTTGTAGACGTGAAGCTCGCCGCGGGAAAATGTTCGCCACGAGAAGCCCGACGGTCCCTGGAGTGATTCAGGAGTTTCCGATGCCAGGATTCGCACCGCCTTTTCCCGGCAAATTCCGGCGTATTGCAGAGATCCCTCCTTTGACAGGCCCGGGCTGACGGTATCGCCGCGTTCGTCGCCGCCGCGCTTGTGAAGATCGAGCAATTCAAACTGCGCTTCGGTGGGGGAGAGGTAGAGATCCGCGTAGAAGAGCGTGTGATATGCGACCTGGCGGAACGTGGCGTTGGCGACCTTTCCTTCCCAGTGCTGCGGGGGGCAGGCGGCGATGCACAGGTTGGTCATGGACAACGCAGCCTCCATCTGGCCGGTGAGAATTTTGCGAATATGCTCGATCATATTGGTTTCCTGATTAAATGGGCCTGGAACTTATTTTTGCACCACTTGACAGCAGAGGCAAATACGTTACCATTCGGTCACATGTGAGTGAAAGAGGCACCGACCGCGTATTTCGGGCCCTGGGCGACAAGACCCGCCGCCGCATGTTGGATCTGCTGGTCAGCCGGCCGCGGACGACAGGTGAGCTGGCCGCCGCGTTTGGCGGCCTGTCGCGATTCGCGGTAATGAAACATTTGCGTGTGCTGGAACGGGCCGGCCTGTTGGTCATCAGCCGCGAAGGACGCAATCGATGGAACAGCCTCAATCCCGTCCCGCTGCGTGATGTGCTGCGGCGCTGGGTTGGAAAACACGAGGAACTGTGGGCCGATGTCATGCTGAATATTCGCGACGCTGCGGAAGCGTCGCCAGGCAAAATTCGAAAACCCCATAAAGGAGCCAAATCATGAGAAACCGGATGAACACGCGAGCTGGAATCGTTGTTGCACTTGTGGCGATCGTACTTGGCGCAAGCACCATCTATACTCGAGCCATGGCCGATGAATCAGCGAAAAAGCCTGCGGCAAAAAGCGAAGGATTTTCTGCCATCCAGGCATTGGAAGGAACGTGGATCGCCGCCGCACCGGCCGAAGGGCAGAAGCCCATGACACTCGTCTTCCGTCCCACCGCCGGCGGCAGCGCCATGATGGAAACCATGTCTCCCGGCTCCGAGCACGAGATGCTCAATGTTTACACCAATGATGAGCGGGGCGTGACGCTCACCCACTATTGCATGATGGGCAACCAGCCGCGTATGCGACTTGCCTCGGCCAAGGATGGCGTGCTCAAGTTTGAATATGTCGATGGCGGCAATCTCAAGTCCCGCGACGAGGCCCACATGGACAGCGTCGAAATCACCATCAAGGGCGACCGCCTGACCCAGGACTGGGCGATGTATCAGGATGGCAAGGTCACCGGCCACCACACGTTTGAGTTCAAGCGGCAGAAATAACTGATCGACCGCGGACGCTGAGTTCAACTGAAGAAGGATCAAGCCATGGCCAATCCGCTGAAGCTGTTGAAGCTCAAGCCCACCGGGTTTCAGCTCATCCAGGAACTCCCCATCGATGCTCCGCCGAAAAAAGTCTGGCAGTCGCTCCTCAATTTCGACAAATGGTTCGGCTTCGAGCCCCCAGCCGAGCGGTCCAAAAGCACCTTCGAGCCCTGGCCCGGCGGCCGCTGGTTCACCGAGGCCAGGGATGGCACGACCCAGTTGCACATGATCGTCACCCGCATCGAGCCCGAAAAACTCCTGCGCCTCTCCGGCCCGATGGGTTTGAGCCATTTGCCTGTGAACAACGCCTTCATCTTCGAACTCCAGCCCAAGAGCGGCGGCAAAAAAACTCTCCTGCGCTTCTGCCAGCGCACTTTTGGATTGCTCACCAGCGACATTAAGAAGAACTTCGGTGGCGGCTGGAAAAAGCTGCTGCCGCAACTGAAGGAGTTGGCCGAACGAGGCTGAGCCGGCAATTGAACCACCCGTTCAACGGGTGTACGCTCAGCGGGATGAACCGATGGCTTCTGCTCGTGGCGCTCGTCCCCATCGCCCTCTCATCCCTCGCGCACGGCGCTGATGACATCGTCCTCGCCGATTTCGAAGGCGCTGATTACGGCGCCTGGACAACCACCGGCGAGGCCTTCGGCCCTGGCCCCGCCCACGGAACTTTGCCTGACCAGCAGCCGGTGGATGGCTTCCTCGGCCGTGGTTTGGTCAATTCCTTCCTCTTCGGCGACCGCTCACGGGGAACGCTCAGCTCACCTGCCTTCCCCATCAACCGCGATTACCTCACCTTCCTCATCGGCGGCGGCGCAATTGAAGGAAAGACCTGCGTCAATCTTCTGATCGACGACAAGCCCGTCCGCACCGCCACCGGCGAGGAAGCCGAGCACCTCGCCTGGCTCACGTGGGATGTGAAGGATCTGAAGGGTAAATCCGCGCGGCTGGTGATCATCGACGATGCCAGCGATGGCTGGGGCCACATCAATCTCGACCAGATCACCCTCACCGACAATCCCAAACAACTCCCCATCGCCTCGCAACTTCTCTACCAGGAAACCTACCGTCCCCAGTTTCATTTTTCGGCCACCAAAAACTGGCTCAACGACCCCAACGGGCTGGTTTATTACAACGGCCAGTATCACCTGTTTTTCCAGCACAATCCGCGCAGCACCAAGTGGGGCAACATGACCTGGGGCCACGCCACCAGCCCCGACCTGGTCCATTGGAGTCAGCAGAGCAATGCGCTGGAACCCGATGCCTTGGGAACCATGTTCTCCGGCTCGGCCGTTGTCGATTGGGACAATGCCGCCGGCTTCCAGCAGGGCAATGAGAAGGCGCTGGTGGCGATTTACACCGCCGCCGGCAATACCTCCGATGACTCCAAAGGCAAAAAATTCACCCAGTGTCTCGCCTACAGCACCGACGCCGGAAAAACCTGGACCAAGTACGCGAAAAATCCCGTCCTCGGCCATGTCCGTGGCGACAATCGCGATCCGAAAATCGTCTGGCATCAAGGAAGCAAGCGCTGGATCATGGCGCTCTTCCTCGACGGCAGTGACTTTGCGTTTTATTCATCCCCTGACCTGAAAAACTGGGAGGAGATCCAGATCATCACCGTCCCCGGCTGTGGCGAGTGCCCCGATTTCTTCCCCATGCCCGTGGATGGCGACAGCAAGGCCATCAAATGGGTCTGGACCGCCGCCAATGGCCACTACCTCGTCGGCTCCTTCGATGGGAGGCGATTTAACCCCGATCGTGCCGGGGCCGTGCGAATGGATTTCGGCAAGGGTTACTATGCCGTGCAGTCCTACAGCGACATTCCCCAAGCCGATGGCCGTCGGATTCAAATCGGATGGATGAACAACGGCCGCTATCCGCGCATGCCTTTCAACCAGCAGATGAGTTTCCCGCGGGAGCTGAAGCTCAAACCCACCGCCGATGGTCTGCGCCTCTTCAACCTGCCCGTGAAAGAAATTGCATCGCTGCGGGTCAAGACTCATCGCTGGAAGGATGTGCCCCTCAAGCCCGGCGAAAATCTGTTGTCGGGACTGCGGGGCGATTTATTTGAAATCCAGGCCGAGATCGAGGCGGGCGATGCCGCAGAATTTGGATTCCGCTTGCGTGGCGAACCCGTCTGGTATTCGACCGGGAACAAACAAATCATGACCGGCGTCGTCGGTTCCGCGCCGCTCGACCTGGTTGATGGCCGGGTGAATCTGCGAATCCTCGTGGATCGCACATCGCTGGAGATTTTTGGCGATGATGGACGCGTTTCCATCTCCAGTTGTTTCCTGCCGCCCCCGGACAATACTTTTATGGAGACATTCGCCAACCGGGGAACCGCCAGAATCCGCTCTCTGGAAATCCACGAGCTCAAGTCTGCCTGGCCCGCGCCCGCAGCGGCCAGGGAGTAAGGATGGCGGCCGAGGCCACAGCTCCTCTGTTGCGGATGGACGGGATTGATAAGTCGTTTCCCGGCGTCCTGGCATTGCGAAACGTGCGGTTTGATTTGTATCCCGGCGAAGTCCACGCCCTGATGGGGGAAAACGGGGCCGGCAAATCCACGCTGATTCGCGTCCTGGCGGGCGCGCACCGCCCGGATGCGGGAACAATTTCCATCGCCGGCCAACCCGTTCGCATCAATTCGCCGCGCGATGCCGAAAAACTCGGCATTTCCGTCATCTATCAGGAATTCAATCTCGTCCCCACCCTCAGCGCCCGCGAAAACCTGTTCCTCGGCCGCGAGAAAGGCCCCTTTCTTTCCCCCGGTTCGGAACATCGCCAGTCGCTCGAGCTCTTTGGCCGCCTCAACGTTTATATCGACCCCGAGGCGCGTTGTTCCGATCTGACCGTAGCGCAGCAGCAGGCTATCGAAATCGCCAAGGCAATCAGTCTCGACGCGCGAATCCTGGTCATGGATGAGCCCACGGCCTCCCTGACCAGCCAGGAAACAGAAAAGCTCTTTCAACTGATCCGCGAACTGAAGCGGCGCGGCATCGGCATCATCTACGTCAGTCATCGCATGGAGGAAATTTTCCGCCTCGCCGACCGCGTAACCGTGATGCGCGATGGCCAATACGTCGCAACGCGGCCAACGCAAGAATTAAACCGTCAAATGCTCATCGAAATGATGGTCGGCCGTAAGCTCGAAAACGAGTTCCCCAAAGAACCTGCCACAATCGGCGAGGATCGCCTGGTGGTGAACGATCTACGACGCAGCCCGGCCGTGAAGGGAGTCTCATTCACAATAAAACGTGGCGAAGTGCTTGGCCTCACAGGCCTCGTCGGCGCTGGCCGAACCGAGCTGGCTCGCCTCATCTTCGGCGCTGATCGCCATGACGGCGGCGCCATGCTGCTCGACGGCCGCGATTTTTCTCCGCGCTCCCCAAAAGATGCGATCGATCGCGGTATCTGCCTGATCACCGAAGACCGAAAAGCCCAGGGATTGGTGCTGGCGCACTCCGCTCGCGACAATTTCGCCCTTCCCAACCTGAATCGTCTCTCGACCGCCGGTTTTATTCGCCACCGTCAGGAACGCGACGCATTCGCCCACTACATCCAAAGCCTCCGAATCAAAATCCCCCATCAGGAAGAACCCGCCCGCAATCTCTCCGGCGGAAATCAGCAGAAACTGGTGCTTGCCAAATGGCTCCAGGCCAACAGCGAGATCGTCCTCTTCGATGAGCCCACGCGCGGCATCGATGTCGGCGCAAAGCACGAAATCTATCTGCTGATCAATCGCCTGGCCAAATCCGGCAAGGCAATCCTCATGATCTCCTCCGAACTGCCCGAAGTGCTGGGAATGAGCGACCGGATTCTGGTCATGCACGAAGGCCGAATCACCGGCCAGATCACCGAGCCGCAAAAAGCCACCCAGGAGCAACTCCTCGCCCTCGCCATGCGGTAGGAAGTGTCTATGGTCCATCGCACCATCTCCCATCTCCTGAGCAACTACGGCATGGCCATCGTTCTGCTCCTGCTGTGCATTTACTATTCCTGGGCTACACTGCAAAAGCAGGAGCTCTGGCCCGAAGAAGCAGCCGATGCAGTTTCCCGCAAGGTGAGCGGCACCGAAGCAAAGCCTCTGCCGCTGGTGGTGGCAGGCACTTCGACAAACGAGGCGAACTTCGTTGAATTTCTCAGGATGAAAACCTGGGTTGGCAGAATCGAGCACGACCCACCTTCGACGCGCGCCGCCCTTGTGCAGATGATTGCCGCCGGAAATCCTCCGGCCGTGATTGTCTGTTCTGAAGAATCCGCCAAATGGCTCCCCAGTGTTCTAGCCAGCATCCCCACCCTGGCCAATACTCCCCTCATCACTCCGGGCAGCTATCTTTGGCCCACCTTCCTCCAGAAAGACAATCTTCTCAACGTCGCCAACCAGATCGTCGTCATCGCCGTCATCGCCGTCGGCATGACCATGGTCATCATTACCGGCGGCATCGACCTCTCCGTCGGCAGTCTGGTCGCGCTCTCGGCCGTCGTCACCGGATTGCTGATCCGCGACCACGCCGGCGGCGCGGCCGCGGGAACGATGGCTCTCCTTGTGTGCAGCATCGCGGGAATCCTCGCCGCCGGACTGGTCGGAGCATTTTCCGGCGCGATGATCACCTTCTTCCGTGTCCCGCCGTTCATCGCCACGCTGGGAATGATGCAGGTCGCCAGTGGCCTCGCCTACATCTTCTCCGCCGGCCAATCGATTTATGACATTCCCCAATCGTTCACCGCGCTCAGCCGCAACGGCATTCTCATCCTTGTGATCGCTTATCTCGTCGTCCACGTGATCATGTCGCGCACCAAGCTGGGCAGATATATCTACGCCGTCGGCGGCAATTCCGAGGCGGCACGGCTCTCCGGCGTGCGCGTCGGCGCGATTCTCATGACCGTCTACATCGTCAGCGGCATGGTCGCGGGATTGGGCGGGGTAATCCTCGCCTCGCAGCTCAAAAGCAGCTCTCCAACCTACGGCCAGGCGTATGAGCTGTACGTCATTGCTGCCGTCGTCGTCGGCGGCGCCAGTCTTTCCGGCGGTCAGGGCCGAATTCTCGGCACGCTCATCGGCGCTCTGATCATGGCGGTGATCCAGAACGGCATGAACCTCACCGGCGTGGAAAGCTACCGGCAGAAAGTCGTGCTGGGCCTGGTTATTCTTGGCGCGGTTCTGCTCGACACGCTCAAAAAGCGGCCATGGAAGTTGCCCCGCTGGCTGCATCCAGTAGATTCATCCAAACCAATAAAGGAATCCAATGCGCCCATCTCGTAATTGGCTGCTCTTGCCTCTGATCTTTTCACTGGCTCTGGCAAGCTGCGACCGCGACAAAAACAAAACTGCGAGCACCGACAAGCCCAAGCCGCTCATCGGCGTCTCCCTCCTCACCCTCACCAATCCATTCTTCAAGGAAATGGGCGACGCCATGCGCGCCCAGGGCGAGAAGCGCGGCTACGAAGTTGTCATCACCTCCGGCGAGTTCGACCCGGCCAAACAGAAGGACCAGGTCAAGGATTTCCTCGTCCGCAAGGCCAGCGCCATCATCCTCACTCCCTGCGACTCCAAGAGCATCGGCACCGCCATTATCGAGGCCAACACCGCTGGCGTCCCTGTGTTTACGGCCGATATCGCATCCATCGCCCCCGGCGCCAAAGTCGTCTGCCACGCCGCCACCGACAACTACGAAGGCGGCAAAGTCGCCGGCCGCGCCATGGTGGAATTGCTGAATGGCAAGGGAAAGGTTGCCATTCTCGATCACCCCGAGGTTGAGTCGGTCCTCATGCGAACCAAAGGCTTCGGCGAAGAAGTGGCCAAGGCCCCCGGCATCCAGATCGTCGCCCGTCTTCCCGGCGGCGGCGCGCGCGATCGATCGTTCGCCGCCGCGCAGGATATTCTCCAGGGTCATTCAGACCTGGATGCCATCTTCGCCATTAACGATCCATCAGCCCTCGGAGCAATCGCGGCCATCGAAAAAGCCGCAAAGACCGGGCGCATCAAAGTGATCGGCTTCGATGGCCAGCCCGAGGCAAAGCAGGCCGTGAAGGATGGAAAAATGTATGCGACGGTCCTCCAGCATCCCCAGCAGATCGCCACCGCCACCATCGAAGCCATCGCCAAATACATGAGCGGCGAGCAGGTCCCCCCGCAAAACCTGATTCCCACCGCCCTCTATCGCCAGGCGGATGCGCAGAAGGACCCAGCCCTGAAATAGCCGCTCACAATGGAGAGGAAATTCATGCGATTGCGTTTTGTAATAATCCTCATCGCTCTAAATGTCGGCCGGCTCTGTTTCGCGGCCGACGAATGGACAGTGGGCACTCCCATCGTCACGTACTACGCCGGCCCGACCATGAGCGACGCCGTTGCCAGGCAGATGGCCGAGGGCGGCTTCAATGTAGTCTGGTGCAGCGAAACCCAGCTCGATCTGCTCAGGCGCCACGGCCTGCGCGGCATGGTTCACGATGGCCTGCTCAATCCGGCCGTGCTCGATAAGGAAGACCAAACGCAAAAACTCGACGACCTGATCGAGCGCGTGAAGCGTCATCCCGCCTTCTACAGCTACTACATCATCGACGAGCCCTCCGCCTCCACTTTTCCCGCCCTGGCAAAGCTCACCGCGCATCTGCGCCAGCGCGATCCCGCCCACATGCCCTACATCAATCTATTCCCCACCTACGCCAGCAACGACCAACTCGGCGCCAAAGGCGACACCGTCACCGCCTATCGCGAGCACCTGCGGCAGTTCGTCGATATCGTCAAGCCCATGTTGCTCAGTTGGGACAACTATCAGTTCTTCAAAGGCCGCGATGGCGATCAATATTTCCTCAATCTGGCCATGATCCGCCAAAAATCGCTGGAAGCGAATCTGCCGTTCCTCAACATCGTACAGGCCGCCTCCTGGGAGCCGAACGTCCGTGTCCCTGTCCCCGATGAGATGCGCTATCTGGTTTACACCACCATCGCGTATGGCGCGCAGGGCATCAGCTACTACGTCTACCAGGCCGTGAACCACAAGGGCGGCCTCGCCACCGCCGATGGCCAGCCCACGCCGCTTTACGACGCCGTCAAGCCCCTGAACCGCGAATTCGTCGCCATCGTTTCCCAGCTTCAGCCCCTGAAATCGACCGGCGTCTATCACACTTCTCTCAAAGAGCCCGGATGCGAGGCGATCCCGGCCGATGCTGTTTTCAAAGTCGATCCGGCCGCTTCCAAGCTCATGCCGCGCGGCCTGTTGCTCGGAAATTTCGCCAAAACCGACAAGCCCACTCATCTCGTCGTGGTCAATCTCGATTACAAGACCGGAGTCACCGCGACGATCACCGGCCCGGGAAATCTGGAGCTGTTTGACCCCACCAGCGGCAAATGGTCTAACACCAAAAGCCCCCGCGCAGAGCTTCTCCTCCAGCCCGGCGGCGGCCAGTTGATCCGCGTAGTGGAATGACGCCGCCATCACCGATTAACGCAATGGATCCGGATCTCTCGGCGCACCGGAAGATCCCATTTGTTCCACCAATTCCCGCCCATCCATCCGCCCATCGCGATCGGTATCACCATTACTCTGAAACCGCCGATAAACCGCCACCATCTCCGCCGCGCTGACTCGCCCATCCTTATTGGCATCTGCAATTGCAAACAGCCAGCCCCCCCATGCCTTCGCCGGCACGCGCCGTCGCAATTCATCCCCCATCAACTTATCCAGTGCCGCAATCGCCCCCGCGTGATCGATCGAGCCATCCGGAGGCACATTCCCGGCCACCAGAAGTCGCTGCGCTGCCGCCATAATTTCAGAATCGCTCAACCGTCGATCATGGTCGATGTCTGCCCCATCCATAAACGCCACCGCGGCCACCGTGTGCGACGCCCAATCCAGAAGCGTCCGCTTCGGATCCCGAAAATCCGGCTTGAATCCAATCGCGTTCCCCTCCAATTGCAGCCGAATCCATTCCGCCCGCATCTCAATAAACGGCCAAAGCTCCGGAGCGATCGGCCATGATCCGGTAACCGGCTTTGTCGTGGGATTGCCCGGCCGGCCGGTGGCATGATTGGCCTTTTCCGCCGCATCCATCACCGGCCGCATCAGCTCGCGTCTCTCGCGCATCCGCTCCGGGTTGAACCACTGTGACGAAAGTTTGTAAACATGAGCGCGATACGCCGACGCATATTCCGGAACCGCCAGCAGCCGCTCAATAAGGATGTTGTGATCCGCATAGGCACGCGTGATGTCCGTGCGGGCCAGTTCGTCGATCGTCCCGACCCACCCATACCCGCCAAACGTCATGTTCAAATCCCACGGAATAAAATAAATCAGCCCATCGGCCGGATTCACATACATGTAGTAGTTGTGCCCGGTGGAAAGAAAACTGTCGAAGCTGATAACCGCCGACGTGACCGCCACGTAACGCAGAAATTCATCGACCGCCAGCAAGGAGCCCACTTTTGCCCGAAACGTCGCATCATCCGCGCGATGCGTCAGACGCGCCAGATCGACAATTTTCTGCCCCAGTTGCGGCCGAATTTCGCCGCGCGGGCTACAGATCCCGGCGTATTGCTCCCATGTTTCGCCCAGATATGCCAAACCGCGCATGCCTGAAGGCTTGAGCAGGAGGCCGTCACTGCTCGCAAAATGCTCCTTGAGGAATTGCTGGTCAATCTCCTCAATTAGCGTGTACAGCCCAAGGTATTCGTGATCGAACTTTCCGGCCACGGATAGATAAACCAGCGCAAACCCCGTCCGCGACGCCGGCACCTCCAGCTTCCGATACAGCCAGAACGCCACCGACTCGCGCACCTGTGATGGGTCATACGTCGTGTTGCTCAGATTAAATGATTCCAACCCCGCGAACCGTCCGCCTTCCATGAAACGATCAAAATCCACCTTCATCGGCCGCCTCAGCGTCCCGGCCGAAACCGCATACGACGAGTTGCCTTTGAAGCGGATCCCGACGTCCGCGATTTTCTGCCCATCGAACTCCATCTCCGCCAAAACATACGCATACCCCGAAGAATTCGGCCGCAGCCGCACGCCCGCGGTCCTGCCTTCCTCACGCGTCGCCTTCGCCACCGCCTTCTTCCCCGCCCCCCCAGGTTGCAGCGCTTCCCAGCCGGCGGCCGAGAGCCTGATGTGAAGCGTGTGGGGCATGGCCGGATTGAAGATGTCCTTCGACGACTCCGCAGCCAAAGCCACGTGGGCGCAGAAACAGACGCCGAGAAACGAGATCAGGATGAAGAACCTTCCCATAGTCGTACAAGCCCCGTCCGCTGATAGCTTTACAATGTCGGCACGGGAAGGTTTAAGGCATGGGGCGCATTTATTTGAAGTATCAAGCCAACCCTTGTCCAGCCGAAAGCACTCATCGTTCTCGCGATGTCTAAGCCTATTGCTTTGACGAAACATGCCCACCGTTGGCGCGGGTTGAACACCAGCGCGATGCCCATCCCACGAGTTATTTACTCGTCCGTGCGCACTTTCGCCGAAGCCGCCGCCGCCGCGGCCTGCTCGCGGTCGAGGAGTCCTTCGGCAAGGCCCAGGTAGGCGGCCGCTTTTTGCTCGGGCAGCGTGAATTTGGCCGCAGTCTCGAGAATCATCTGCGCGGGCAGTCTCCCAGCGCAGGCCTTAACGATGGCGCGGGTGGTTTCGACCTGAGTGTCCACATTGGCGATGCGCGAAGTGGTGATACTGGCGGAACGCAGGTGGCCGGATTTGGCCTGGAGGATGGCACATTCGACCAGGGCGGCTTGTGCCGCCCAGGGATCTTTCACCTTGGCCAGAGAAGTGGCCATCTGCTTGAAATCGCCGCGCTTCGCCCAGGCAACGGCAATCGAGCCGTTGGCGGCGGAGCGGCCGGTTTCGTCGGCGAATTCGGCGGCCTTCTTTTCGGCGGTGGCGAAGTCGCCGCACAATGCGATCGTGCTGATCAGCCGGCCATCGGCTTCGGCTTTGCGCCACGTTTCCTTGATGCTCTGCGCCGCCCCCAGCGCCTCCCCCAGCGTGTCGCGCACCTTATTGCGATCTCCCTGGCGGGCGAAGGCTTCGGCCACTTCGAGCATCGCCTTGTTTTTCATGTACCCTACTTTGATGCGCTGCGCGGTGGCCAAACCGCCGGCCGCATCATTGCCCCGGGCGCGAAACTCCGCGATGGATTCCAGAAGGAACGCCTTGTCAGTCTCGTCAAAGATTCCGTCGGCGACCGTTTCAGCGCCGGCATGATCGCCGGCCCGCGACTTGCCGATGCCAAAGTAAGCGAGGGCGGCCGATTTGAAGTTGCGCTTAACGCCAGTGGCGGCGGCAGCGCGCGAGTCGAGCGTGGGATCGTCGGTGTCGCGGAGCAGCTCCACCCCGGCCGCCGCCGTCTCAAATTGGCCGGCATCTGCGCACGCTTTGATCACCATCAGCAGCCAGTCGCCGCGGAGAATCTGATCCCGTTGCGTCTTGGCCAGGTCGATGGCCGCTTCCATGTGTTTAATGAAGCCGGGGATGTCGCCGCGCTCGCGGAGGGCGCTGGCGATGGAGATGTGGCCATGCAGGCGCAGGCGCTGATTGGAAGACATCTCCAGCGCGGCGGTGGCGCTCTCGGCATCGCCAGCGCGGGCGTGCAGGCCGACGTTGGCGGCCTGCTGTTGCCAGGCGGAATCGCTCGAATCGACGAACTGAAGGATTTTGCCCAGGCCATTGCGGTCGCCGGTGCGGGCATAGCCCTCGGCGATCCACGAGCAGACGCGGGAGCGGTCGGCAACCATTTTGGGCGCCTCGGCCGAGGCCTTGGCCAGCCAGAGGTTGATCTGCTCGCGCTCGGCATTGTTGGCGACCCATTGCTGCTTGGAAGCGGCGGTGACCACGCCGCCCTTGTACATCTCTATCAATTTGACGATGCGGGCGCGCTCGATGGCGAAGCTGCGGTTCTGGCCATAGTTGGTGGCCACACCGAGCACCTTGCCATCCTCATTGAGCAGCGGGCCGCCGCTACAGCCGGGACTGATGGCCACGCTGGTCTGGATGAGCATGACGCCGGCCGCATCCTTGCGGAGGCCGGTGACGGTGCCATCGCTCATGACGTTGTTGATGCCCAGCGGATAGCCGATTGCGTAAACGGTGGAATTGACGGTGGGAAGGTCGGGGCCGGCCAGCGGCAGCGCGGCCGGGAGCGCGCCTTTCACTTTGATGAGTGCCAGGTCGCCGTCGGGATCGGACGCGGCGATCCCCTCGACTTCAAGCCTGTGGCCGTTTTCATAATAGAGGGCGAGCGAGTTAGCGCCTTTGACAACGTGGTAGTTGGTGACAATCAGCCCGGCCTGAGCCACGACAAAACCGGAGCCCTGGGTGATCGGTTCGCCCTTGGCATCGATCGCCATGATTCGCACGACAGACGGGGAAAGGTGCTTGAGGAGCTTGTCGGGAGATTGGATGGGTGTGAACTTCACCACGACAGGTTCGCGATTGGGTGAATAGGCGGTGGGGTTGGTGGGCAGCGAAGTGGGCTGGGGGATTTTGATGGGGGCTTTTTCATCGCTGTTGCTGGTGATCGTGCCTGCGGAGCGGGCGATCTTGTAGCCCTTCCATACGAAGCGAATGGTCACGCCGAGGCCGATGGCCACGGCCAGGATGATTGCCCGAATCTGGTTACTCGTCATGGGCCTCCCGGCTGATGCGCAATTGACGCGTCGTCGCGGGCGCGACGTAGCGAGCGCATTTATAGGATCATCGGCGCGAGGGGGAGAAAGAATTAAGCCTGAATGACGGCCGCACGATGGCGGACGACGGAGTTGTCTTCCGGACCGAGCTTAACCGATGGTCACGACGCCTTTAACGGTCTTTCGATACGCCGCGACAAAGGGAGCGGCCAGAGTGATGGTGCGGGAGGCATCGGCGGAGGCGGGATTGCCGATGGGGACGCCTTTGAACTTAATGCGCGGATTCGAGAAGTAAGGAATGGTCTCGCCGGGATCGTAGCTCATGATGTCGTGATAGAGCACCCCATCGTTGCCGCGGAACCGCCAGCCGTTCGAAAAGGAGGTAGCGCCGTGGCGGCCTTCCGCATTGCCGACGTCATGAGTTGCGCCCAGGTTGTGGCCGAGCTCGTGGGCGAGGGTGTAGTAGGGCGCGCCGGCCTCTCCAGCGAGCACAACGGAAAAGCCCCGGGCGGGATTGGCACGACTTTGGAGATCGGTCAATTCAAAAGCGCTGCCCCCAAAATCGCCGTCGCTTTCGAGGAGCGTGACCAGATCCGCGCCGACCTGGTTGCGGATGCGATGGATCTCATCCATATACCCGTCTGTGGCGCGGGCGAGTCGGCTCAGGTCGGTGTCGAGCTTGCCAGATTCGGTGTAATCGACTTGCCTGGAAGCGCGGAGACGGATGAGGAGGGGGATCCGGCTGTTCCAGAACGCCTCATTGGTGGCGGCGATGGTGTCCTGGATGAAATTCTCCATCTTCAGATTGCTGCCGATGTCTTCGCGGGCCTGGGGAGTGTAGAGGATCATCAAATCGATGGTGGTAGGGGAGAAAACGGTCAGCTTGGCGGGTTTGGAGGTGCTGGGCTTGAGGTAAGTGTTGCCATTGAATGTGGCGGTGATCAGGCCCGTGCCGGCGCGCAGGGAAACGGATCTGCTCGCCACGCCGTTAACGATCGATGCGGTTGCAATGGGTCGTGTGTCATCTCTGAAGGTGATCTTGCCATTGGTTGGCATACCGTTGGAGGCGGAAACGGCGGCGCGGAGGGTGACGAGTTGGAAGGCAGGAATATAGCTTCTGGACAGGGTGAGCTTGACGTTGGTTTCGCTGGGAACAATTTTGATTCGCAGTTGGATGGGCGCGGAAGTGCTGGCAGCGAATTGGAGATTTTGGTCTCCATCATAGTGAGCGGTGATCGTATGGAGACCGGGGGAGAACATGCCGGTGTTGTAGGTGGCCAGACCATCAATGACGACAATGGTGTCGCTGGAACCATTGGTATCGGTGAAGGTGACGGTGCCGGCGGGCACGATGGAGGTAGGAGCGCCTTCAATGCGGACGGTGGCGACGATGTGAATGGTATTGCCGTAGATGCCGGTGGCTGGAGCGGTGGTGATGGTGGTGTTGGTTGCCAGTTTCACAAAGAACACGGCTTCGGCGTTGGAGGGCAGGAAGCTGTCGTTGCCAGAATACTTCAGAGTTAGCCTGTGGCCTCCGTAGGAGAGAGGAATGCTCACATCGGCGGCGCCCGAATGCACGGTGGCGGTGGCAATGATCCGAAAGTCATCCAGAACAGTGATGGTTCCAGAATTGGGAACGCCGCCGGGGGAGCTGACGGTAACTCGGGCCGACGTCGCACCGGTGGCAGTGAGGGACAGCGACGTAAGGCCGGGAGTCACTTCGAAGGCGACGCTGGACGAGTCGGCCGGGTTGAATGAAGCATCGCCGGAATAGCTGGCGAAAATGGAATAGGTTCCGACGGGCAGACCGCTTCGCGTCAGTGTTGCTGAACCGGAAATAATGGTTCCCTGGCCCAGAGTGTTGCCGCTAGGCGCGTCGATGAAGGAGACTGAGCCCCCGGGTTGTGGGCCGGTGGTGTCCGATGCGGAGACATCGGCGCGGAAGGTGAGGGGGCGGCCGAAGGATGAGGCGGCGCCCGACATGTGGAAGGCGCGTACTCCAAAGAAAGTGGCCAGATAGATGAACTCACCATCGTCGCTGGCCGTCATCATGCCTATGCCGAAGGGATCGGCCGGCGTCAGATTCTCGCCGATCGCAATGCTGAACAGCTCGGCCCAGGAATTGGTGTCATAGCCGGTGAGGGTGTCCGCCTCCGGGTCCGCCACGTAGAGCACATCGATGGTTGGGTCAAAAATCACGCCAGCCCCCTCGATCGAGAAGGTCCTGACCAGAGCAATTTGGTCATCGACGACATAGACGCCCTCGGGCGTGCTGATGGCATGGAGGTCGCCGTTTCGGCTGACCGCCAGCGCGGAGACGTCGCCACGGGCCTGGAATCGCTCGGACCAGACGCCAGCGCTGGTGAAGGAGTGATCGTCACTGGCCGAGGTAATGGCAACGTAACTGTAGTCAGCGCTGCGCGCCAGGATTGCGGGGCGGCTGAGAGACAGGGGGCCAATGTCTTTCCACCAAAGGTCGCCGACGCTGTCGTCGGCGAGGTTGATGGTCCGGAGATTGTCGCCGGAGCCCTGGTACGCCTGCGAGATGATTGCAATGGCGCCGCCAGCGCCGATGGAAAGGTCGATGGGAGTGCCGAGATAGTCGGAGACGATGAAGGATGAGACAGCCTTGCTGGCCAGATTTACTTTATAGATCGAGTGGCTGTTGTGCTCGGTGATATAGAGGAAGTTGCCATCGGGGGTGATGTCGCCGCCGAGAAGGTCGAGGCCGACGTTCATGGAGTCCAGAAATTCGCCGCTGGCAGCACTGTAGCGCTCGACCCGCGTTGGCTGGACAACCAGGAGCTGATCGCGCGTGCGATCGAAAATCAGGTCACGGGGAGCTGAGCCGGAGAAGAGCGGCATGGAGGTGGGGGGGGAGGCGGTGACCATTTGCAGCGTGACTTGGGCGTCGAGAAGCCCGCCAGGTTCGGCGGCGGAGGCTGGAAGCTGGCCGCTTAGGAGTGTGCGGGATTCGAGGGGCTCAATCAATGCCGCCAGGCCGCGCATGAGAGGGGAATGGCTGCCGAGGTTGCGCGGCAGCGTGTTGGCTGCAAACTGCAAGAAACGCTTGAACATCAGGGACAACCCCCAAATGAACGACCCAACGCGTGCAAGCGGGCCCATCAATAAGGACAGAATAGAACGGAATGGTTCGGGCGGCAAATAGAAAAATATGAGGCCGCTCAATCCAGGTGAGAGTAAATCGCGGTTGCGCGCAAGTTCCGCACGCTCATCCGCTTGGATAAGAGCTTTACAGGCTTACCGCGCGGCAATATCGAAGAGGTTGGACAATGGCGTGGTCGATTATGGGTCGTTCACAACCCCCACCCCGCCCGAAACTGCGGCGCAACCAGCGCATTGGCCTCACGGTTATTCACAAATTCCATCTTCCCCCCATCCCATTCCAGCTTCGTCCCCATCAACTTGATCGCGATAACCCCCACCAGCGCAATCTCCGTCAGCGGCCCCCCATACGAAAAATCAGACCCCGCCCGGCCACCCGCCTTGATCGCCCGTGCCCAATCCTGCTCATGTCCCCCCCGCGGCACTCGCGCGATGCTCGGCTTGGGATGTTTGTACTCCCGCATTTTCGCTTCCGGAATAATCCGCACCCCTCCCGCCCCGTGCGAGCCATACATGATCGCCCCCTTGTCCCCATAAACCACCGCCCCCGTATCCACCGCCGTCCGATTTTCCTCCAGCACCGCCGGCCTGGGAATCTTCTCGCTCCCGGTGTGCCACACCAGCTTCACCGGCCCCCGCTTACCATGCGCTGTCTCCTTCGCCGCAAACTCAAACGTCACCACCTCTCCCTTGGGATATACATCTGCCTGAGTCTTTGGATCCCAGTCCTTCACCTCGGCCACCACCGATGATGGCGCGCCCAAATCCAGCGCCCAGAAAACCGGATCGACGACATGACACGTCCAATCCCCAATCGTCCCATCGCCAAACGGCGCCCAGCCGCGCCAGGTTTCCGGCAGATACGCCGGATGGTAAGGCCGCTCCGCCGCCGGACCCAGCCACAAATCCCAATCGAGATTTGCCGGAACCGCCACCCGGCTGCGAACCTCCGCCAGCCGCGCCATTCCGGTATTCTGAATGCTGCACCCCGCATGAATCGTGTGTACATTCCCGATCGCCCCATCCCAGATCCACTCGCAACACAATCGGATCGAGTCTGATGCGTGCCCCTGATTCCCCATCTGCGTGATCACCTTCTTCGCCTTGGCCACCTTCATCATTTCCCGCACTTCCCGTATCGAGTGCGCCAGCGGCTTTTCGCAATACACGTGCTTCCCCAGCTTCATCGCCGCCACCGCCAGCACCGCGTGCGTATGATCCGGCGTGGCCACGATGACCGCATCGATGCTCTTCCCCATCTCGTCCAACATCCGCCGGTAATCAATAAAGTTCTTCGCCTTCTCGTATTTCTTCCGAAATTCGGGCGCGCGCGCCGAGTCAACATCGCACAGCGCCACAATGTTCTCCGTGGGCGCCAGCGCATCCACATCCTTGCACCCCGGCCATCCCAGCCCAATGCACGCCACGTTCAACTTCTCACTCGGCGGGACCTGCCCCAGCCCCAGCACATGCCGCGGCACAATCATGAACACCCCGGCCGCCGCCCCGGCCGATTTCACAAACCCGCGCCGCGTGATTGTCCTTTTGCCCATCGCGGTCCTCTCGCTTTCGGTTCCCCTGGAAATACTCACTACATTCGCAGCAACCCAGGCGCTGCTCCATCTCTACAAGGTAATACAACCAAACGCCGTTGCGTTGCCGTTGCCGCGGACCGCCGCGAAACCACCATCACCATCAAAGCAGCGCCATCAGGGCCCAACCGGTGTCAGCGAATTCTTTTCCACCCCTCAGCCCCACTAATTTCAACGTTCAAGGCTTGTACGGCATCGTTTCGTCCGCATCCACCTTGTAGCCCCATTTCCTGACGTATTCCGCGCCCGGGCGGAAATCATCATGCTGGGCGGCCAGTTTTCCATCCAGCAGTGTTTCCATTTCCATCTGAAGCCCGGCATGCGCAGGCTCACCGGCCAGATTCTGAAGTTGATGCGGATCAGTCTCATTGTCGTAGAGGAGCCATGGCCCTTTGAGATCGCGCACATACGTATGGCGTGCGGTCCGTACCCCCCGATACTCGCGCCCGCCGCGCCGGCGCGCAAATTCACCGAAAGGCGAAATACATCGCACCACCGTGGCGCCGCCCGATGGATCCGCACCCCCGCGCATGGCGCCGCTGAAATCAAGGCCCTCCACCGTTCGTGGAATCGGCCTGCCGCACAAAGTCAGAAGGGTGGGCATCACGTCTTCAGAGTTGATCGTCGCCATCAGGCGACCTGGTTTGATGTTCGATGATCCGGGGAGGCGCAACAACATCGGCACCCGCACCGATTCCTCCCACGGCCGCTGTTTCAACTGCTGGTCGTGTGACCAGAGCATGTCGCCATGGTCGGATGTGAAGACCACGATCGTGTTGTCGACCAGGCCGGTTTCATCAAGCGTGCGCAGGAGGTCGCCAAAGCATTCGTCCAATGCTGTGCAATGCGCGTAATAGCCCGCGAGGTCCCTGCGCGCCTTCGCCGCAGCCGATCCGGGAACATTCGGACGCAGGCGGACAGCATCGGGCGCATACATGGCCCGGTATTTCGGAGGCGCAGTCTCGTACGGATTATGAGGCGGCCCCCAGGCCAGCCACATCAGGAATGGATTGCGCGCTTTGGCGTGGTCCTTGAGGTATTGCTGAACGTCCCGCGTCTGCGCGATCGCGTCATAGTCGTCCCACTTGAGCTTCTCCGGACCGTCGGCGTAGTAAGGCGAATTGTTGTAGGCGTGCGTGCACTCAAGAACTTTCCAGTAGTCAAACCCCTGCCGGCGCTCGCGCGGGATGAACGCCGACCTGCTGCCACTGCCATCGATGTGCCATTTGCCGACACACGCCGTATCGTATCCGGCGGTTTTGAGTTCTTTCGCCAATGTGACGGCGCCTGGATTCAAGGGCACATCATTGAGGAACACACCATGAGTCTGGGGGCGCAGGCCGGTGAGCAGCGAGGCCCGCGTGGGCGAACACACAGGCATCCCCGCGACCGCCTGAGTGAAGCTCACGCACTGCTTTTCAAACTGATCGAGATGTGGTGTACGCACATCCGGGTCGCCGGCGAAGCCAAACGACTGGGCTCGCCATTGATCGGCGATGACAAAGAGGATATTCGGCGCGCGGTTGGCCTCCTGCAACGCCGCGGTGGCAAGGACGGGGCCGGCGATTGCATGAAAAACGAATTGACGCCGGGAGATCTCCATGTGCCTGCTCAGTCGTTTCCGACCGCATTCGAAGGTTGGTTCTGACCCGCTGGCTTCGCCAGGTCTTTGCGCGCCAGCTCATAGTAATCGTCTGTCTGTTTCGACCACAACTCCGCAAGCTCCCGCACCTTCTCCGGCTTCTCGCCCGCCAGATTTTTAGATTCCGCGCGATCCATCCCCAGGTCGTACAGTTCCCACGGGCTATCCTTCCCCGCGGCGACGATCTTCCAGTCCCCCACCCGAAGCGCGCGATTCTCCACGTGCAGCCACCACAACGATTCATGACTCACGCTGCCATCTTTCACAAACAGCGGCACGAGGCTCTTGCCCGGCGCAGGCGGCACCGCCCGGCCTTGCCGGCTCTCAATGCGCTTCCCCCCGGCCACCTCGAGAATCGTCGGCACAAGGTCAATGAGATGCCCCGGCGCGTTCCTCAGCTCGCCACGCGCCGCGATGCCGCGGGGCCAGTGCGCGATCAGCGGCGTGGAAATTCCGCCCTCGTGAACCCAGGATTTATGGCGGCGGAACGGAGTGTTCGCCATCGTCGACCACCCCGGCCCCAGGCTCAGAAACGTCGCCCCGGTGCCGCATTCCGCGGCCGGGTCGTGGCCGTCGCCGCGCACCATCATCTCCGCGCTGGCGCCGTTGTCGGAGAGGAAAAGGATCAGCGTGTTGTCCACCGCACCCATCGCACCCAGTTGCTTGAGCACCCGTCCAATCTCGCGGTCCATCCGGTCCACCATGGCCGCGTGGACGGCCATCTTTCTCGCCTGAAAGTCGCGCTGCCCCTCGGTCAGATCATTCCAGGGCAGAGGGCGATTCACTTCGTTGGCCCCGAGCTTCTTGATCGCCTCGGGGTACGCCCATGGCGGCCCAAGGTCGCGTTCAACCGCCGAAAGCCCATCCCCCCCGATGTTCATGGCGTGCATCCGCTTCCACCGTTCCCCTCGAAGCACATCCCATCCACGCAAATACCGATCGCGGTAACGCGCGATGTCCCCGGCCGGCGCTTGCAGCGGGAAATGCGGCGAGGTGAAGGCCAGGAATTCGAAAAACGGCCGGTCCGGATATTTTTCGAAGTGTTCCTTAAGACACTTGATCGCATGGTCGGCGATGGCCGTGGTCGCGTAATAGCCGGCTTCAGGTGCAACGGGAGGCAGCGTCTTGCCATCCTCGATATGCAAGCGGGGAGCGAAGTATCGATCATGGTCATCGAGGCTGTAGGAATGATCGAAGCCATTTTCCAGCGGCTTGCCGTCCAGGTGCCATTTACCCGAGTGATACGAGCGATAGCCCAGCGGCCGCAGCATCTCCGGCAGCAGCACCGCCCACGCCGGTCGCGTGCCGGCCGCGCCGCTCTTCACGCCCGGCACCGTATCGCGCCGCACCGCCTGCGCGTAATAGCCGGTGAGCAGCGCCGCCCGCGACGGCCAGCACCGCGCCGTGTTGTAGAACTGCGTGAACCGCAACCCATCCGCGGCCAGCGCATCGAGATTCGGCGTCTCGATCTCCCCCCCATAACACCCCACATCCGAAAACCCCATGTCGTCGGCGAGAATGATCAGCACATTCGGCCCAGCCGCGGCCGCCGCGTGAACCATCGTCAATAGCGCCAGCAGAAGAACCGCCAAAGCCGCAACATATGGCTTGAAGATTAGATTCTTAATGTGCCTCATGTCCTCTCCTGACCGCCCATGATTCAGAAAGCATCAACAACCCTCTCCCCCAGCACCTCCAGCTTCGGCCTGATCCCCAGCCCCGGCGCAGTGCTTGCAGCCATAAATCCATTCACCCGCTCCGGCGCGCCCGCGGCCGTGCTCACTGTCACGTAGCTGTTGAAATCCGTGCTGGTGAACCGCAACTCTTCCGGCGTGCTGTGCGCCAAATGTGCAATCGCGGCCGTCGTGATGTCCCCGCCCCAACTATCCTCCAGCGTCATCGCAATCCCCATGCTCACGCACAAATCACGAACCTGCCTGGTCCTGGTCAGACCGCCCAGCTTGCTGATCTTCAGGTTCACCACATCCATCGCCAGATCGCCCCGTGCTCGCAAAAGCACGTCCAGACTGTCCACCGTCTCATCGAGCACAAATGGATGATCGGTGTGCCGCCGCACCGAAAGGCATTCTTCATAAGTGAGGCACGGTTGCTCGATGTACACATCGACCTCGCGCACCGCGCGGACCACGCGCATCGCCTCGTGCAGCGTCCACCCCGTGTTCGCATCCGCCACCAGCCGTTCCCCCGCATTCAGCATCCCGCGCACGGCCCGAATCCTCTCGATGTCGGTGTCCGCCTCGCCGCCCACCTTCAGTTGGAACCGCGTATACCCCTCCGCCCGATACCCGGCCACTTTCCCGGCCATCGCCTCCGGCGATTCCTGCGAGATCGCCCGGTAAAGCCGCACCTTCTCCCCAAATCTTCCCCCCATCAGCATGCACACCGGCACCCCGGCCGCCTGCCCCAGAATATCCCAGCACGCAATATCGATCCCGCTCTTCACATAAGGATGGCCCTTCAGCGCTGCATCCATCCGACAATTCACCTTCAAAAGCTCGCGCGGATCGAGCCCGATCAGGTGCGGCGCCAGCTCCCTCAATCCCGCCCGCACGCCTTCCGCATAAGCCGGCAGATAAAACGGCCCCAACGGACAAACCTCCCCATAGCCGACGATACCGCTGTCCGTTTCGACACCGACAATCGTGCTGTCGAACACCGTGACGGATTTACCACCGGACCACCTGTAACTCCCCTCCCGCAACGGCAGCTCGACACGATGGGCGAAGATGCGGATGATTCTCATGGCGAAGAAAGACTAAAAACGGAGAGGGGGGGATTCGAACCCCCGTGACGGTTTAAGCCGCCAACAGCATTTCCAGTGCTGCTCCTTCAGCCACTCGGACACCTCTCCAGATTTTGCGTTGGCATTCTAGCGGCACACGGTTGGCGGTTCTATGGGCGGTCAACCGGCCGATGCATTGGCCTTTTCCGCCAGCACCCGCTTAAGAACTTTCCCCGTCGGCGATCGTGGCAATTCCGGCACCAGAACAATCTCCCGCGGAACCTTGAACTGCACCAACCCCTGATCCCGGCAAAACGATCGCAACTCGTCGGCCTTGAGCGTCGGCTCCTTGGGCACCACGAACGCGATCACCACTTCCCCCCGCGATGCGTCCTTCTTGCCGACCACCGCCACCTCCACCACCTGCGGATGCCGCGCCAACACGTCTTCCACCTCGCGCGGCACAATCTTTTCCCCCGCCGAAATGATCAGTTCCTTTTTTCGGCCAGTGATAAACAGAAATCCTTCCGAATCAATTTTTCCCAAATCGCCGGTCTTGAAATATCCGTCCGCCGTCAGAACATCGGCCGTCTCCTTCGGCAGATTGTAATAACCCTTCATCACCATCGGCCCCTTCAACCAGATTTCCCCTGTGGTCTCGCGGCCGACGGTTTTGCCTTCATCATCGACGATGCGCACCTCCGCCCCGGGAACGCATTTGCCCACCGAACCCGCCTTGTTCTGCATCGGCGTGTTGAGCGTCACCACCGGGCTGGTTTCCGTCAGCCCATACCCCTCATGAATCCGCGTCCCAAATCGCCGCTCAAATCCCTCCCGCACCGTCGCCGGCAGCGGCTCCGCGCCGGAGATCAAAGCGAACATTTCCTTGAACTCATCCGGCTTGGCCGATTCCAGCCGGAGAATGGCCGCGTACATCGCCGGCACCCCAAACATGATCGAAGCCTTGTGCTTGCGGATCGCCTGAATCGTCCCCACCGGCGAGAACCGCGCTGTATACACCACCGGTGCCTTCAGTTGCACCGGCGCCAGCAGCATCGCCGTCACCCCAAACGCATGAAACAGCGGAATCACCCCCAGAAACACGTGCTTCGTCTGAAGGATCGCGTGCTCGATCGCCGCATCGACATTCGATTGCAAATTCCCATAAGTGAGCATGACGCCCTTGGGTAGGCCGGATGTGCCGGAGGTATACATCAGCACCGCCAGATCATCTGCCTTGGGCGAGGGGAATTTTGGCGTGATGGCCGCCGGCGGCGTCTGCGCCAGTTGCAAAAGGTCCACGACTTTCAGCGGGTGGTCCTTCAGCCGTCCCGCGAGCTGCGGAATCGTGATAACCGTGTCAATCCCGCTGTCCGCAATGCAGTGGGCAATCTCGCGATCCCCCAGCAGGTAATTGATGGGCACGATGCTCTTGCCCGCCAGCAGTGTTCCGAAGAAACTGGCCGCAAATCCCGCACTGGGCGGCAGCAGGATGCCCACGTGAGGCTTCTGTGTCTGGCTGGCGAGGTACATGCCGATTCCGGCCGCCATGGCCGCAACCTGCTGATAGTTCCACTGGCCGAAATCATCGGTCATGGCCAGGTCCTGGGGATGGTTGCGGGCGTGCATGAAGAGCGGTTCGAAAAGCATGGATGTCCTCGCAAAGGGGCCGAAGCGTTGGGTATTTATAACGAAGGAGCGGCAAGGATGCGAACGACAGGAATAGCGGCGGCTGCGTGGTTGGTTTCGATCACGATCCTGGCGGCCGGCCTCGGCTGTCAGAACGCCAAGGACACGCAGAATCTGCGTGAGGGCTATAGCGCGCTCGATCAGAAGAACTACGACCGGGCGATCGCGGCGGCCGACGATTATCTGAAAAAATACCCCAGCGGAAACGGCGCTGCCGAGGCAGCCTACCTGCGCGGCCGCGCTTTCGAGCAGCGCACCAAAGGCTCCGATGCCGAGGCCAACGCCAATCTGCGCGAGGCCCGGGCCAGCTATGAAAAAGCCCTGACTCTCATGCCCCCCCGGCAGCTCGAAGGCTACATCCGCACCAGCCTCGGCAACGTCGCCTATTGGATGAACGACTTCGGCGCAGCCGAGATCAATTGGACCGCCGCCTACGAGAAATTGGACCCCGGCGACCTGAAATCCTGGGTGCTCTACCGCACCGGCCTCTCCCAGCAGCGCCTCGGCAAATGGGAAACGGCCGACGACACCTTCGCCCAGGTGGAGAAGGAATTCCCCAAATCCGAACCCGCCGCCCGCGCTGCCAGCCACCAGGGCGCCCGCGCCTTCTACGTCCAGGTCGCCGCCTTCTCCACCCCCCAGCCCGCCGAAAATCTGGTCAACACCCTCCGAAAACAAGGTTTTCCGGCCGGAAGGTACGAAAAAAAGGAGCGAGGACTGCAACTTGTGATGGCCGGACCACTCAAAAGATATGATGAAGCCGTTGCCATGAAGAATCGCCTTGGCGAGCAGTACAGGGATGCCGTTATTGTGCCATAATTCAGACGTCTTTAATCTGGTGGGTGTGCCAGGAACATTGCGCTTAAAGGGAGGCGTGCGATGAACTTTCAACGTCGCGGCGTGTCGCGAACCGCCGGTTTGGTTGTCGTTGTCGTGCTGGCGTGTCTGGCCTTGGTGCTGATCATCCTCAAATTCAAGGAAAGCTCTGCCGGCCCCGGCGTTTCGGCGGTCCCACTGACCGGCCCGGAAGCGCGGCGGCCGGCGAACAATCCGGCCGTCCCACCGGGCGCTGGCGGCGGCGCCAAAGTTCCCACGCGCGGGCAGGCCGTCGATCGCGATCTGGAAATTCAGGTCATCGATGCCGCCAGCAAGCAGCCCCTGGCCGGCGCGGAGTTGTCGATCAACATGCAGGGTGCCGGGAGCCGAAAAGACCGCACCGAACAGCAGGGTCGTGCCTGGCTCATGCTGCCCCCGGAGGATCCAAAGTATCTGGGGATTTCCGTGAAGTTGGATGGCTACGTCTCCAAGCGCATGGATTGGCGCGGTGACGCAATCCCGGCCACCTATGTGCTGGCATTGGAGAAGGGAACAACCATCGGCGGCATCGTCAAGGATGAGAGTGGCAATCCGATTCGTGGGGCCAACGTCGGCTTGTTGTTCCCCGGCGATGCATCGGCGGGGCGCAACGGCATGTACATGACCGAAGGTCCCTTCAAAACCGACGACGAAGGGAAATGGCGGTGCGATGCCGTTCCGGCGGACCTGACGAATCTTTCGATGCAACTGAGCCATCCCAATTTCATCAGCGATGAGAGTTATGGGGCATCGCCCAGGCCGGCCGACGCCGAACTCCGTGCGCTGACGGCGGTCAGGGTGTTGAAACGCGGAATTGTTCTGAGCGGCGTGGTGATGGATCAGGCGGGCAAGCCGATTGTGGGCGCATCGGTGGCACAAGGCGCCGATCGATTCGGCAGCAACAACCCCAAGATGAAGGCCGACCCGGATGGAAAATTCGTGTTTCCCAACGCGCGGCCGGGCCCGGTTGTTCTCACCGTCACGGCCAAGACCTATGCGCCGGAAGTGAAGCAGGTGAACGTGGCCAAGGATGGGCCGCCGGTGGAGTTCAAACTGGCGCCGGGAAATATCGTGAAGGGGAAAATTGTGGATACGGTGGGCAAGCCGGTGGGCGGCGCGTTTGTGGCCGCCGACACCTGGCGCGGCAACCGCAGCCTGGAATGGCGCGTGAACACCAAGGCAGATGGCACGTTCCTCTGGAAGGAAGCCCCCGTCGATGAAGTGCTGATCGACATGGGCAAGCAGGGCTATCAGTCGCTGCGGCATTTCAAAGTGACGCCGTCGGAGAAGGAGTATGTGATCACGCTTCAACCGCCCCAGAGGATTCACGGCACGGTGGTGGATGCGGAAGGTGGCGCTCCAATCAGCAGCTTCCGCGTGATCCAGGGCCTGGGATGGAATAACCCTGGCCAGCAAAACCAGGTCTCGTGGCAGCGCGACTTTGGCTCGGTCTCCGGGAAGGATGGCAAGTACGAGATGGAGTCCACCGAGCCCTATCCATTTCGCTACGTGCGCATCGAGGCGTTCGGCTATCTGCCGGCGATTTCGCCGGGCTATAAACCGGAAGACACGGATGTGACCTTTGATGTGAAGTTGACCAAGGGCAGCGGGCCGGCCGGGATCGTGAAACTTCCGGATGGTTCTCCCGCCGCCGGCGTGGATGTGGTTCTGACCACGGCATCCACCGGCGCCTCCATGCGCAACGGCGTTCTCGACGGCCGCATGAACGGCAATTCTCCGATGGTCAAAACCAGCGACGAAGGCAAATTTGAATTTGTCCCCCAGGTCGAAGCTTTCCTGATCGTCGCGGCCGGCCCCGCCGGTTATGCAGAGGTGCCCCAGGAGCAATTCAAGAAATCCACCGAGATCAAGCTTCTGCCCTGGGGCCGGGTGGAAGGAAAGCTGATCATCGCCTCCAAGCCCGGGGCCAATCAGAACGTGACGATGAGCCTCAATCGATCCTACGACGAGAAAGCGCCCCGTTTCTGGATTCAGTACGACACCAACACCGACAAGGATGGCAATTTCGTCTTCGAGCGCGCCCCGGCCGGAGATGCGCAGGTCAACCGTCAGGTCACCAGCCGAACCACCGCCCGCTTCTCCACCAGCACCTACACCCATACCGCCATGGTCACCATCAAAGGCGGCGAAACCGCGAAGGTTCAGCTCGGCGGCGTCGGCCGGCCGCTGATCGGCAAGGTCACCTTGCCCAAGGAAGCGGCCGGCAAGGGCTGGGTCCTCAACGGTGGATTGTCCACCAAACAGAAGGATCCGCCGACGCCCAAGGATTTTGAGGAGATGCCCGAGGAGCAGCAGCGCGAGTGGTGGAAGAAATATGCCGAGACGCCCGAATACAAGGCGCAGATGAAGCAGATGCGCCACTACAATTTCCAGGTGGCGGAGGATGGGACGTTCCGGGTGGAGGATGTGCTGCCGGGACAGTACCAACTTTATTTCAACGCGACCGACAACAACCAAGGGCAGGGGGGCGAGCAGGTGGCGATGGCTCAGGGCGAGGCGACGGTGGCCGAGATCCCCGGCGGCCACACCGATGAGCCGCAGGATGTGGGCACCTTTGAGCTCAAGGCCATCAAGCGGCTCCAGGTGGGTGATCCGCTGCCCGCGTTGACGTTGGCGGACCTGGATGGCAAGCCCATCAAGGTCGAGGACTACAAGGGCAAGCACCTGTTCCTGCACTTCTGGGCGAGCAACCATCAGCCCTCGACGGCGGACATGGCGAAGCTGAAGGAGTTGTACGATGCATTCGGAAAAGACGGCCGATTGATCATGGTCGGCTTCAATTTCGATCGAAAGCCGGAGGTGGCCAAGGCGTACGTCACCAAGAATGAAATCAAGTGGCAGCAGGCATTCCCCGGGCCGAAGTCGAACATTTACCAGGAGCTGAGCCTGCGGAATTTCCCGGCGTACATACTCTTCGGGCCGGATGGGAAGCTGATTGCCAAAGATATGGAGGGGGCGACCCTGAAGGATCGGATCGGCCGGGAGGTGGCCAAATGAGCGGCTTAGAATTCTGGTTGTTGTTGCGTTAGACAATGGATTGCCCCCAATCCCCAGATCAGTTCGGTGCAGTTGATGCCGATGACTTTGTGGTCAGGTAGATGGTCTTGAAGTTTGGAGAGGGCGCGGCGGTCGAGAGATTTGTGGCCGTAGGTGGGGACGAGGAGGGCGTTGTTGATGAAGTAGAAGTTGACGTAGGTGGCGGGGAGGCGCTGGTTGTCGTGCTCGATTCGGCCGGGCATGGGGAGGGTGATGATCTGGAATTTTTTCCCGTCCTGGTCTTTCAATTCGCGCAGCCGTTTCAGATTGTCTTGTAAGACTTTGTAGTTTTCATCCTTCGGATCGTCTTCGACCGCGGTGACGATGGTGGTCGGGCTGATGAAACGCGCCAGATCATCGACATGCCCAT
>DASYUA010000206.1:0-39344 GCA_036001665.1 Tepidisphaeraceae bacterium | reverse complement strand
TGTCGGCATCGTAGCGCTGGAGCATTTCCTCCAGCGAAAGTTGCAGCACCTGAGGCATTGAGGTGAGGTTAAGGGGTTCGCTCCATGCCCCACTGCTACAGAATCTCCAGGATCTTGAATTCCATGGTGCCGCGCGGGGCTTTGACGCGGATGGTTTCGCCGACGCGGGCCTTCATCAGCGCTTCCCCGATCGGGCTGTTGACTGAGACGGGGAGGATGTCGCTGTCGGCCGAGGGTGGTTGGGCTTCGCCGACCAGCTTCACGATGGTTTCGCTCTCGTCGTCCAGGTCGAGCAATTTTACGGTGTGGCCGAGGAAGACCATGTCGTCGGGGACGCCTTCGTTGGAAACGACGGCAACGGTCCTTAATTTGGCCTCGAGCTCGGCGAGCTGGCGCTGGATGGCACGGTTCTCTTCCTTGGCAAAGTGATACTCGGCGTTTTCGGAAAGGTCGCCAAGCGCGGCGGCCTTGCGGATGCGCTCCTGGACGTCGAGCTGGGCCTTGTAGAGTTCCTCGCGCTTGAGCTCCATGGCGAGCTTCTCTTCTGCGCTGATCATCTGCATGTCGAAACACTCCAAAACAGCATTCCCAAAAATACGATCACCGCGCTGGGAAGCGCGGTGGTTTCTAACCAGATCGATTATACCACAAGTGGCGGATTCAATGGCCAATCGCGGAAAAATAGCCGGCCGGCCGTGGACATGGAGGAGCGAGCGCGGGGGCGATCAAATTGCAAAAGCAAATCGGTTTCCCTACACTCCCCGGCTCAACAAGGACCAGTGGGATGTCTTTTCAATGCACGGTTGTCACGCCTGAACAGCAGGCGTTTAACGCATCGATCACCCAGGCGATCATTCCAGCGCACGATGGGTTGATTGGAATTCTGACCGGCCGCGCGCCGCTGCTGATTCGGCTGGGAACGGGGCCGCTGCGGCTCGATCTGGCGGCCGGAAAGTCGCAATACTTTTTCGTGGATGGGGGCGTGGCGCAGATGAAGGACAATCGGCTGACGATTGTGACCGGGGAGGCGATTGCGTCGGATCAGATCAATTACGAGGCCGCCAAGGCCGAGTATGCCGAGGCGACGGCAGCCAAGTCGGGCGATGAGAAATCGGCCAGGGACCGCGAGCACCGCCTGGAGCGGGCGCGGGCGAAGCAGGCGATGGCGGGGAAGAAATAGGCGGGCAGTTCACCACAGAGACACGGAGGCAGCGGAGGAGTTCTCAGTCTTCGCTATCAACTACCCACTGGCAACTACCAACGGGTTCTTTAACCACAGATAAACACGGATGCACACGGGTGGGGAGGGGAGGGGGCGCAGATAACGCGGGTGGAGGGATTTACGCAGATTCGGATTCGCCCCTCCGGGGAGACACCGGTGATCCAATCCAGTTTCCTCTAGGGTGGGGTTTGAGGTGTTCGGAGGATCTTCCGCGGCAATTAGCAGGACTGTCCCGCTTATTATTCCCCGCTTATGATTTCCGTGCCCTCCGTGATCTCCGTGGTGAATTTGCCGTGGCAAAACCTGAAATCTGTAGCCATTTTGCTCCGATCATGTAATCTTGGGCTCTCGGCGGCGTCTGGTCTGCGCACGGCCGCTCTTTTTGAGGGGTATCCATGGGCAGTTCGCTGGAAACGCTGGAATCGCGTGTGTTGTTGTCGGTCAGCCTCGAGGCCGGCCAGTTGCGGATCGGTGGCACGGCCGGCGATGATCAAATTAAACTTTCGCATCCTCTTCTCGTCCCGGGCCAGTTAAGGCCCTACATCACCCGCACCCTGGTCGAAGTCAATGGCGAGCAGTACTCCTTCAAAACCAAAAACATCAAGGTCATCAAAATCAACGCTCTGGAGGGCAACGATCGCATCAAGATTGGCCCGGAGCCGACGTTCAGTTGCGCCCTGTGTCGCATGCCGGTGAAACTGGATCTAATGGCCTTCTACCCGGCCATCCCCACCCTGCTGGTTGGCGGTCCTGGCGCGGACAGCATCATCGGCGGAAATGGCCGCGATCGAATTTACGGCGGCGATGGCGACGACACCCTTTATGGTGGATCGGGCAACGATCTGCTCGATGGCGGCGAGGGCGATGATGCGCTCAGTGGCTTCGTGGGGAACGACATGCTCGTCGGCGCGGCGGGGAATGATGTGCTTGATGGCATTGAGGGGAACGACCAACTCTTCGCGGGCTCCGGAAAGGACACTCTATATGCCAACTCCGCGGCCGATTTTCTGTCGGGGGGCGAGGGGGAGGACTTGCTGAAATATCCTGTTTATGCGTGGAACACCTACGGCTCGATTGTCCCGCCGGCCTTCAAGGTCCCGGCTGATATTGAGCTGAAAGAGCCTTATTTGGATGTGGCAATTCTTTGAACCCAAGCGGGGAGGGAGCGAAGACACGGGCGAGGCGCCCGTGCCACGTTGGGGGGCGAAGTGGCCGGGGTGACGGTCAGTGTTTCACTTTGCTGGCGGAAATGAATTCGAGGAGGTTGGTCAGCTCATCGGGGGCGATTTGCTCGAAGCCTTCGGGCATTACCGAAAGATCGCTGGCGCGGAGTTTTTTGATGTCTTTGCGCTGGAGGGTGTGTTTTTGGGCCTGGGCGTCGATGATTTCGATGGCGGTGGCATTTTCGCTCAGGAGGCGGCCGTAGAGGACATCCTCCCTGGTTTCGACGATCCATTGGCGGTAGGTGCCTTCGACGCTGCGGTTGGGGTCGATGATTTCACTGAGGATTTCGGATTTGGCGCGGGCGCCGATGCCGGTGAGGTCGGGGCCGACTGCGCCGCCCTTGCCTTCGAGGGTGTGGCAGACCTGGCAGTTCTTTTCGAACACTTGGGCGCCGAGTTTGGGGTCGCCTTTGGTCTCGGTGGCGGACTGGAGGGTGGCGAGGAGTTTTTGCTTGTCGGGGTTGGGGGCGCGGCCGGCGGATTTTTCGAGGTCCTTGGCGCGTTGGGCGATGTCGCGGTCGCGATTGGAGGTGAGGATCTGCCAGTCCTGGGGTTGGAGGTCTTTGGCGTTGATCGAGCCGGCGGCGATGGCGTCCAGGAGCGAGCCGGTCCAGTCGGATTTGCGGAGGATCATGGCCAGGGCGCTGCGCTGGGTGGCGGGGGTGAGGGCGTTCCACTTGGCGATGATGGATTTGCCGGCCGTGGTTTCGCGGGAGGTGGAGAGGGTTTCCATCAGGTTGCGCTGGAGGTCGGGAGGGGCGCTGGGATTGATCTGCTTGAGGATGGCGGCCACGGAATCGGGGGTGTCGTCGATGGCGATGAGGCGGCGGGCGGATTCGATTCGGGCGTCGGCATCGACTTTTGGATTGGCGAGGGAAAGACGGAATTGCTGGGCCATTTCCTTTAGTTCGGCCGCGAACATGGGGCGGCGGTTCCAGCGGTCGGCCAGGAGGAGCATGCGGTCGCGGAGATCGGGGGGAAGCGAGGTCATGATCGAGCGGAGTTCGGTAATGTCAGCCTCGGAGAAATTCGGGGCGGCATCGGCGGGCCAGCCGGAGGAGAGGCCGTCGAGGATGACGGCGGCGAGGGTGGGATCGGCGGTTTTGAGTGAGGAGAGAGTGGAGACGATGGAGTCGGTTGGGCCACGCTGGGCAAAATGATTGGCGACGATGCGGATCGCCTTGCCGGTTGCGCCGCTGAGGGTGGTTGAGGCGGCCATGGGGACCAGCTCGAGATCGTCGAAATAAGCGGCGCCGCGGGACTGGCCGTAGCCGCCGAAGAGGCAGTTGATGGAGATGGTGGAGGCGGGGCCGGAATTGAAGGTGGTTTCGACTTTTTTCCAATCGCTGTTGCCGGTGACGGCGGGGGTGCGGGTGCTGGTGAGATGGACGTTTAGCAGTGCGCCGTAGCCGGCGTTGATGAGGCGGAGGTTGTCGGTTTTGATCCAGGCGGAGAGTTTGTAGTCGGTGTCGGGGATGACCTGGACGTCGATGAACCAACTGGAGTCGGCGGCCGTGTCGGAGGTGATGCGGAGGGATTTGCCGCCGGTGTGGGCGATGTCGGCCCAGGCGTGGGCGGCCTGGCCGGAATAATTGCGGATGCGCCAACTGGCGGGTTTGCCGTCGGCGCCTTCTTCGAAGGAGGGGTTGGGGATGAGATTGCGAGTGTCGATTTTGGGATTTGCGCCGCCTTCGGATTTGTAGGCGGCGAAGGCCGAGCGCAAGAAGGCGGAGTCGTGGCGGGCGGCGGCGATGATGGCGGCGTCGTTGAGGACTTTATCGTCGGCGATATTCTTGCGGGAGAGGGCGGAGAATATGGCCGCGCCGGCGGCGTCGGATGGGGGCATTTGCGAGAGAGCCAATAGGGCGGATTTTTTCACCTGGGGGTGAGGGTCTTCGAGGGATTTGGCGGAGAGGATGGCCGCGACGGATTCTTCCGTGGATGCGAGTGTGTCGAGGGCGGCTTTGCGGACGGCATAGCTGGGGTGTTTGAGGGCTTCTTTGGAGATTTCGGGGGTGAGGGAGTTGCGCTGCTGAAGGGTCCAGAGGGCGTGGATGGCGGCGGTGTTGAGGCCGAGAGAATCGACGGATTTGTCGGTGATCAGCGCGGTGAGGGCGGGGATGATGTTGCGGTCGTTGCCTCGTTCCAGAAGAAGGCGCTGGGCGTGGAGACGCCAGAGGAGGTTGTCGGATTTGAGGACCTGGATCAATTCTTCGGGGCCGGCTTTGGAGAGGTCGTGGGATTTGGACGGAGTTGCGCCGGTGTAGATGAGGCGATAGACGCGGCCGTGGACTTTGTCGCGGAGCGGAGTTTCGTAGGCGTTGCCGCGGCCTTTTTGGAAGCCTTTGGGAATCGGGTTGTGCTGGACGATGTAGTTGTACCAGTCGATCATCCAGAGTGCGCCGTCGGGGCCGACTTCAGGGGAGATGGGGGCGGTCCATTCATCGTCGCTGGCAAGGACGTTGAAGTCGTTGCGGGAGGTGAAATTCGCGCCCTGGGGGTTGAGAACAAATTGGCCGAGCACGTGGCCGGTGGGCTCGGCGACGAAGGCGATGCGGTTCCAGTAGTCGGGCGGGAAGGAGCGGGCGGTGTAAAGGGAGTGGCCGGCGCCGGCGGTGTATGCGCCGTGCTGATCGACCTGGCGGACTTTTTCGGTGATGGGATAGAAGCGCGGGGTGTCGGCCATGGGGGGGAGGCCTTTGGCGGACCAGCCACGAACGGGTTCGTAGTAGCGGTTGGGGATGTGAAGGTGGAAGGAGGGATTGTTGTTGGCGGTGGAAGCGAAGACGAGGTTGTCTTCGGAAATGCCCAGGCCCCAGGTGTTGTTGTTGGATGAGCCGAGGAATTCGAGCGCCGAGCCGTCGGGCTTGAAGCGGAAGAGGCCCTGGCCGAAGGAGACTTGCTTCCCCCCTACCGTTCCGCGGAAGGCGGAGTAGCCGACGGTGCCGTAGATCCAGCCATCAAATCCATAGCGAAGATTGCTGGGGCCGGCGTGCGTGTCTTGCGTGCCCCAGCCGGTGAAGAGGATTTTTTTGACGTCGGCTTTGTCATCGCCGTCGGTATCTTTGAAGAAGAGCGTGTGGGGGGCCTGGGTGACGATGAGGCCACCGTTGGCGAAGCAGAGGGAGGTGGGGATGGAGAGGTTGTCGGCGAAGATGGTGAATTTGTCGGCGACGCCGTCGTTGTCGGTGTCTTGGCAGATGGTGATGCGATCGTGACCGTCGCCTTCGCGCTGCATGTTGTTGGGATAGTCGATGGTTTCGGCCACCCAAAGCCGGCCGCGCTCGTCGAAGGCCATGGCGATGGGTTTTTTGATTTGAGGTTCGGAGGCGAAGAGTTTTATTTCAAAGCCGGGTGGGACGACCATGTGCTTCATCGATTCCTGGGGGCTGAGGGGAAGCTGCATGGGGCGAGTTTTTTTGTTGTCGGTGACGCCCCAGCGTTCGCCGGCGGGGTAGTTGGGTATTTCGGCTTCAGCGTATTCGAAGGGTTTGGGAGCGGATGGTGGGGCAAGCCCCGCGCGACGGGTTTCCAAAGAGGGAGTTTCCAGAGAGGGTGTGGAGGCCCAACGGATGCCGTGGTCGAGGAGGTTGAGGAAATTCTCGTTGCCCCAGGTGCGCTGATCGTGGCCCCAGGCGGTGTAGAAAACTCGGCCTTTGTCCGCGGTGCGAGTCCAGGTGTAGGGTTCTTTTTTGTCGCCGTCGATTCGATATGAAAGGACCGTGCGGTCCTTGTCGTTGTGCATTTCGTGGACGTAGGTTTCATCCCAGGATTGGATGGGAGCGAGGCCTTTGAGGATGGGATGATCGGTGGCGGCCCAGGTTTCCTTGAAGGTGCCGGTGCCGTGGGATTTGAAGCGTGCGCCGGTGAGTTCGGTGAGGGGTTTGGAATTGAGGAAGCAGTAGCTGGCACAGTGGATGGGGACGTAGCCGTGGCCGGCTTTGACGTAGTCAAGAATGGATTTTTCGGCGTCGGGAGTGATGCGCTCGATGTTGGCATAGACGAGGAGGGCGTCGTAGCGGTTGAGGTTGGTGGGATTGAGGTCGATGAGGCGCTCGGTGTAGGTAAAGTCGATGCCGCGGCGGGAGAAGTTGGAATGGATCTGGCGGAGGCGCTCGAGGGGTTGATGGTGGCCATTGTCGCCGAGGAAGAGGACCTTGATGCGGCGGGAGGGGGTGGGAGTGGGGTCATCCGCGCGGGATGGAAGAACGATGAGGACCGCAAAGAAAATCGCGATGAAAAGCCTGGAAACATTCATAAATAACCCTCACCTTGCCCTCTCCCGGCATACCGGGAGAAGGGGAATCGGTGGGCAGCGCCCACCTTACTTTTTCTCAAGCTCACGGGCGGCTTTTAGAATCTCGGGCGGCCACGCGAAAGTCGGCGCTGTCGCTCGATCAAAACCGGCCAGATGGGCGGCATCGGAGCGACGGGTTGTCGGCGTATAACGCCACTCGTTGCCCCGAAAAACCTGCGCCAGCAATTCGGCCAGGCGCGGGTCATATTTTTGCAGCTTCTCGCGAGTATCTACATCGCCGTGCGCTGCATTGTTGGCCGCGTTGCAATCGAACCACGATTGTACCGCCTCGGCGAAATATTCGCTGTAGTCGGTCATGGCGTAGGTGCCCTTCCAGAGGCCGTCGGTTTTGGCCTGGAGGTAGGCGTCGGTGATCTTGCGATAGAGGTCCGGATCGACATCGCGGAGGGCGCGTTTCTGGAGGATGTGGGAAAACTCGTGGATGAGGATGTTTTCGCCAGTGTAGGGATCCTCTTTGAAATTGAGAAGGTTTTCCTCGCCGCAGGAAACGACGGGGTCGGTGCGAGTGCCACCGAGGCCGCGGGCGCGCTTGTCCCAGTAGGCTTTAGGGGTGAGCCTGCTGTGCTCGGGAACATTGGTAGTGAATTCATCGTGGGCCATGACGACGACGCGAACGTTGGCATCGATCAAAGCCTTGCGCAGGTCATCGCGGCCGGCGAGCATGTGGTCGATGATCCAGGCGGCTTCGAGCAGGGCGTGGTCGGAGGTTTTTTCGGAGGAGAGGATAAAGAGGCCGTGGTCGTCGAGGGATTTTTTGTAGAAGGGGGAGAGGGTTAATTGTTTTTGGAGATCGGGGGTGGGTGGGGAGATTTTGGGGGGATCGGCGACAGCAAGGGTGGAGAAAAGAAATATGAGAAGGACAAAATGGAGTCGCCGCATGGTGGAATTGTAACCGATGGGAATGTCCGGCACAGCCGGACCTACCCAAGCCAGAGATGGCGAGATATTCTGAGACAATGCCATTGGATGCGGTAGATGCGGTGGTGGTCGGCGCGGGGGCGTGCGGGGGGCTCGTTGCAAAAGAGCTGGCCGGGGCGGGGATGTCGGTGGTGATTCTGGAGGCGGGGAAAAGGTATGACCCTGCGAAAGATCTGCGAAATTCCGAGGCGAATGGGGCCAAGATTCAATGGGTGGAGCCGCGGGTTTATACCGGCAAACATGCGGTGGTGCCCAAGGCGGGGATGGGGGTCGGCGGGGGAACGCTCACATGGCTCGGCGTCATGCCGCGGTTTCATCCGGCGGATTTTAAGACGAAGAGCACGGAGGGGGTGGGGGAGGATTGGCCGATTGGGTATGAGGATTTGAGGCCGTATTATGCGAGGGTGGAGAGAGAGTTTGGGGTTGCGGGGGAATGTGGGCCGTTTGCGCCGGAGAGGTATGAGTTGCCGATGCCGCCGCATCGGATGAACTGGCATGCTCGAGTACTGGCGCGGGGGGCGAGGGCCCTTGGGGCGCATCCATTTGCGCCGCCGGTGGGGATCAATTCAGTCGAATACAACGGCCGGCCGGCGTGCATTTATTGTGGATGGTGCGGAAGTGGATGCACGACGGGGGCAAAGGCGACGAGTCTGGATGTTCATCTGGCGGATGCGGAGAAATTGGGGGCGAAGATCATCTCGGAGGCGTTTGTGCACCGGGTGGAGTGGGATGCGGGCCGGCGGCGGGCGACGGGGGTTAGCTACATAGATAGTGTCGGCAATGAGCAGAACGTGCGGGCGGGGATGGTGATTCTGGCCGCGCATGCGCTGGAGACGCCGAGGATTCTGCTGCTGTCGAATGGCCTGGCCAATTCGAGCGGGAAAGTTGGCAAGGGATTGATGAGTCATCCGACTTGGCAGGTGTTTGGCAAGTTTGATGAGCCGATCAATGCGTACAAGGGAATGCAGATGGGGCACGTGATGGTGCAGGATTATTACAAGCCAGGCTCGGCGACGGGATGTAAGAGAGGGTTTGTGCTGATTTCGTACATGATGACGCCGATTACCTATGCGAATTTGAGCGGGTCGATGTATGGGGCGGAGTTCAAGCAGTTCCTGCGGGATTATCCGTACACGGCCGCCTGGTGGGCGCATGCGGAGGGGTTGCCAAGCGATGCGAATACGGTGACGCTCGATCCGGAGGTGAAAGATGCGCGGGGGTTGCCGGTGGGACGAATTACTTATGAATGGGGCGAGAATGATATCCGGCTGGCGGGGGCGGCGCGGGACAAGGCGGTGGAGATGATGAAGGCGTCGGGGGCGAAGAAAGTCACGGTCGGGTTGAATTACGGGGCGCACGCGATGGGGAGTTGCCGGATGGGGGATGATCCGAAGAAGTCGGTGGTGAGTTCGTACTGCCAGAGTCATGATGTGAAGAATCTTTTCATCTGCGATACGAGCGTATTTGTGACGGGGTCGGGGGTGAATCCGACGTTGACGGCGATGGCGATTGCGCAGAGAAGCGCGGAATTCATCATTGCGGAGAATCGATGAGAGCGGAGCAGGTGAAATTACTCGAGAAATTGGCCAACGGAATCATCCCGGCGGATGAGATGGATGAGGGGGCCTCTGTCGTGAATGCGGGGATGAGGATTGCGGACAGAATTGATCAGGGCGTGAATGCGAAGGTTTATCTGAGCGGATTAGATACGGTTGCAAGTCTCCAAAAAGATGTCCTGCGGTTGAGTGCCGCGGAAATTCATGAGCTGCTGGGAGTATTGAGAGAGAAGGCGCCGGGATTATTCAAGCAGCTTCGAATGGATGTGTCGGCGATGTATCTTTCCGATCCTGGAGTGTGGGAGAGGATTGGATTTCCCGGGCCGTCGAGTGAAAGTGGCGGATATCCTGATTTCGATCAAGTGCAGAGCAGAGTGGAACGCAGATGACGCAGATTTGCGCAGATCAGAATTAGATGGAGGAGTTTATGAGCGCGACAGCGGTGTTGCCGGCGGTTACGGAGTTCATTTCAAAACCACGTAGGATGTTGATTGGATCGGAATGGCGCGACGCGGCCGGTGGCGAGTGGATTGAGACACCCGATCCGGCCACGGGCAAGACGATTGGCCGATTTCCGGCCGGGGGACAGGCCGATGTCGATGCGGCCGTTGTCGCAGCCCGCAAGGCGTTTCGCGGGGCGTGGAAAAAGTTGACACCATATGAGCGGGGCAGACTGATGCAGAAGGTGGCGTCGGCGATCGAGTCGCATGCCGAGGAGCTGGCGCAGTTGATCACGCTGGACAATGGCAAGCCGCTTTGGGAGGGCAGGAAAGAGGTGGGGACGGCGGTGAGCTGGGTGGATTATTACGCGGGATGGTGTACGAAGATTCTGGGGGACACGATCCCAACTTCGCTGCCGGGGAATTTTTTGAATTACACGACGCGGGAGCCGCTGGGGGTGGTGGCGGGGATTACGCCGCCGAATTATCCGCTGACCATGCCGCTGTATAAAATCGCGCCGGCGATTGCCACGGGAAACACCATCATCATCAAGCCGGCCGAGCAGACATCGCTGGTGGCGCTGCGGCTTGGCGAAATATTTTTGGAGGCGGGGATTCCAGAAGGGGTGGTGAACATTGTCACGGGTTATGGCGAATCGGCCGGCGCGGCACTGGCCACTCATAATGACGTGGACAAGATCACGTTTACAGGTTCGACAGAAGTTGGCAGGATTCTGGTGAAGGCCTCGGCCGGAAATCTAAAGCGGGTTTCGCTGGAATTGGGCGGGAAATCGCCAAATATCGTGTTTGCCGATGCGGACATCGAGGCCGCGCTGAAGGGTGTGTTCATGGGGATCTTTTTCTGTCAGGGGGAAATCTGCTCGGCCGGTTCGCGGTTGTTTATTGAGGAATCGATTTACAACGAGTTTGTCGGACGATTGGCCGAGATGGCTCGGGGGGTGAAATTGGGGCATGGACTCGATTCCGACACGAAAATGGGGCCGCTGGTATCACATGAGCAACAGAAACGGGTGCTGGGATTTTTGGAGGAGGGGAAGAAGGCTGGAGCGAGCGCTGTGGCCGGAGGGAAAGCGCCGGATGGAAATCTAGCCGGGGGATTTTTCGTGGAGCCGACGGTGTTTACGAAGGTGGAAAAGGGTGCGCGGATCGCGTGCGAGGAAATTTTCGGGCCGGTGGCGTGTGCGATGCCGTTTAAGGATTTGAACGATGCGGTGATGAAGGGGAATGACACGCCGTTTGGGCTGGCGGCGGGAGTGTGGACGAAGGATGTGAAAAAAGCCCTTGCGGCGGCGGCCGCGCTGGAGGCGGGGACGGTTTGGGTGAATTGTTATAACGCGTTTGATAATGCATCGCCTTGGGGAGGGATGAAGTTGAGCGGATGGGGGAGGGAGAAGGGGCCGTATGGGTTGGATTTGTTTACGCAAATCAAGTCGGTGGTGATCAATTACACGTAGGGCCGGCAGATTAAACACGAAGAACACGAAGGACACAAAGGGCACGAAGGGCAACTCGATGATCCTGACGATTAATGGGGGATCATCGACTGTGAAGTATGCGGGATATAGTTCGGATGGAAACTTTGCGCAGCTTTTTAAGGGGAAGGTGGAAGGACGGGGAGAGGGGTTGATTGAGTCGCTGAAGGGGGAGATTGGGGAGAAGAAGTTGATGGGGATTGGGCATCGGGTGGTGCATGGCGGGTTGAAGATTCAGGAGCATCGGGTGATTGATGAGGGGGTGATGGGGGAGTTGCGCGCGGCGGTGCCGCTGGATTTGGCGCATTTGCCGGGGGAGATTGAGTTGATCGAAGAGATGGGAAGAGAGTTCGCGGGGGTGCCGCAGGTGGCTTGTCTGGATACAGCATTTTTTAAGGAGCTGCCGGTGGCGGCGAAGATGTGGCCGATCCCGCGGAGATATTTTGAGGCGGGGATTCGGCGGTTGGGATTTCATGGGTTGTCGTATACGTACCTGATGGGGGTGCTGAGAAATCTGGGAGCTGCGGAAGGGAAAATCATATTGGCGCATCTGGGGAATGGGGCGAGCATGGCGGCGGTGTCGGATTTGGACGTGGTGGATACGTCGATGGGGCTGACGCCGCTGGGGGGATTGGTGATGGGGACGCGGCCGGGGGATTTGGATCCGGGATTGATCGTGCATCTGATGCGCGAGGAGAATATCACGCCGCGGAAGATGGAGGAGTTGTTGAGCAAAGAGTGCGGGATGAAAGGGATCGCCGGGACCTCGGACATGCGGGAACTACTTAAGCGGCAGAAAAACGACCAGCGGGCGAGCGAGGCGGTGGAGACATTCTGTCGCCAGGCCAAAAAGTTCATCGGAGCCTATGCGGCGGCCATGGGCGGACTGGATACATTGGTTTTCAGCGGGGGGATCGGCGAACATGCGGCGCAGGTGCGGGCGGAGATTTGCGCGGGAATGGAGTTTCTGGGGATCGAGATCGACGAGAATTCGAACGAGAGAAACTCGGCGGAGATTTCCAAACGAAACGGCCGGGTCGTGGTGCGGGTGATTCCGACGGATGAAGAGAGAGTGATGGCCGAGATTGTCTGGCAGATGTTGCCCTCCAGGGGCAGGAGTTGAACATGACCACGGATGCCATTGAGCGTTTGGCGCGTTCGCGGCCAGCGTTGTCGGATGAGATGCTGGCGAAGATCGACGCCTATTGGCGGGCGGCCAATTACCTCTCGGTCGGGCAGATCTATCTGCGCGACAATCCACTGCTCCGCGAGCCGCTGAAGCTCGAACACGTCAAGCCGCGGCTGCTGGGGCACTGGGGAACGACGCCGGGGCAGAATTTTATTTACGTTCACCTCAACCGCATCATCCGGGAGCACGACCTGAACATGATCTACATTTCCGGCCCCGGCCACGGCGGGCCGGCGGTGGTGGGAAATGTCTATCTGGAAGGAACGTACTGCGAAGTTTATCCGGAGGTGACCTGGGATGAGGCGGGGTTGAAGAAGCTCTTCAAGCAGTTCTCATTTCCCGGGGGGATTCCTTCGCATGTCGCGCCGGAGACACCGGGGTCGATTCATGAGGGGGGAGAGTTGGGGTATTCGCTGAGTCATGCGTTTGGGGCGGTTTTGGATAATCCGGATTTGATTGCGGCGTGCGTAGTGGGAGATGGCGAGGCCGAGACGGGGCCGCTGGCGACGGCGTGGCATTCGAACAAATTTTTGAATCCGCAGTGCGACGGCGTGGTGCTGCCGATTTTGCATCTCAATGGGTACAAGATCGCCAATCCGACGGTGCTGGCGCGGATTCCCAAGCAGGAATTGGAGCAGTTGATGCGGGGGTATGGGTGGAATCCTTATTTTGTGGAGGGGGACGAGCCTTCGCGGGTGCATCAGTTAATGGCCAGCACGATGGATCGGATTGTGGAGGAGATTGGAGAGATCAAGGCGCGGAAGAATTCGGAGCGGCCGTGCTGGCCGATGATTGTGCTGAATACGCCCAAGGGGTGGACGGGGCCGAAGGTGGTGGATGGGAAAAAGGTGGAAGGGACGTTTCGCTCGCACCAGGTGCCGCTGTCGGAGCCGTCGAAGAATCCGGAGCATTTGAAACAACTGGAAGATTGGTTGCGGAGCTATCGGCCGGAAGAATTATTTGATGAGACTGGAACGTTGAGAGACGAATTAGTCGAGTTGGCGCCGCGCGGGCCGCGGCGGATGGGGGCCAATCCGCACGCGAATGGAGGATTGCTGCTCAAGGCGCTGCGGATGCCGGATTTTCGGGAGTATGGGGTGGATGTGCCCAAGCCGGGGGCGGCGAGCGCGGAGGATACTCGCGTTTTGGGAAAATTTATTCGCGATGTGATCAAGTTGAACGAGGACCAGAAAAATTTCCGCGTGTTTGGACCGGATGAGACGATGTCGAATCGGCTGAATGCGGTGTTCGATGTGACGCAGCGGCAGTGGATGGCTGAGACGATTCCTGGCGACGAGTATTTGGCTCCGCAAGGGCGGGTGATGGAGGTGCTCAGCGAGCATCAATGTCAGGGATGGTTGGAAGGATACTTGCTCACGGGCCGGCACGGATTGCTGAACAGCTACGAGGCGTTCATCCACATCGTCGATTCGATGTTCAACCAGCACGCCAAATGGCTGAAGGTGACGCTGAGCCTGCCGTGGCGGCCGAAGATCGCGTCGTTGAATTATCTGCTTTCATCGCACGTATGGCGGCAGGATCACAACGGCTTTACACATCAGGATCCGGGGTTTATCGATCTGGTGGTGAACAAGAAGGCCGAGATCGTGCGGGTGTATCTACCGCCGGATGCGAATTGTTTGTTGGCGGTGATGGATCATTGTTTGCGGAGCCGGCATTACGTGAACGTGGTGGTGGCCGGGAAACACGCAGCGCCGCAGTGGTTGAACATGGATGCGGCGGTGAAGCACTGCACGGCCGGGCTGGGCATCTGGGATTGGGCCAGCAGCGATTGCGGGGCAGAGCCGGATGTGGTGATGGCTTGTGCCGGAGATGTGCCGACGCTGGAGACGCTGGCGGCGGTTTCGATTTTGCGGAAGCGATTGCCGGAGTTGAAGGTGCGGGTGGTGAATGTGGTAGATCCAATGAAATTGCAGCCGGCCAGCGAGCATCCGCATGGGTTGAGCGATGCGGATTTTGATGTGCTGTTCACGAAGGACAGGCCGATTATTTTTGCGTATCACGGATATCCGTGGCTGATTCATCGGCTGACGTATCGGCGGACGAATCATCGCAATCTGCACGTGCGCGGCTACAAGGAGGAGGGGACGATCACCACGCCGTTTGATATGGCGGTGTTGAACGATCTGGATCGGTATCATCTGGTGGGGGATGTGATCGATCGTTTGCCGAAACTGGGGAGCAGGGCGGCGTATATCAAGCAGGAGCTGAGGGATAAGTTGATGGAGCATAAGGCGTATATTCGGGAGCATGGGGAGGATATGGCGGAGGTGAGGGAGTGGAAGTGGGAGGCGACGTGATGTTGCCCGAGGCAAGATTCACCGCGAAGACGCGGAGACGTGGAGAAGAAGAGCCACCGATAGGGCACCGATACACACCGATCATGCAGAGGGGCGTGAATCGGTGTTCGTCCGTGGCAAAAAGTCTGATCTGCGTTCATCTGCGCAATCTGCGGCTTCCCTTCTCTGCGCGCTCCGCGTCTCTGCGGGCTCTGCGGTTGTATTTGTTTTTTGGTACGATGAGCGAAACAGAGGCTCAATATGAAAAAGATCGATTGGCGTGGCGTGTTTCCGGCGGTGGTGACGCATTTTAATGCTGACTTTTCGCTCGATCTGCCGGCGATGAAGCGGCATGTGGATGTGATGCTCAAGTCGGGGGTGCATGGATTTATTTTTCTGGGGACGCTGGGGGAGAATTGTTCGCTGGAGTATGGGGAGAAAATCGAGCTGCTGGCGGCGATGGCGCAGCATGTGAAGGGGCGTGTGCCGGTGATGAGTGGGGTGGTGGAGTATACGACGAGGCTGGCGTGCAGGTTTGCGGCGGATGCGAAGAAGGCGGGGTGCGATGGGCTGATGGTGTTGCCGGGGATGGTTTATAAGTCGGATCGGCGGGAGACGGTTTTGCATTATCGCGCGATCGCGCGGGCGAGCGATCTGCCGATCATGATTTACAACAATCCGGTGGCGTATGGGGTGGATATTACGGCCGGGATGCTGGGGGAGATGAACGATGAAGCTCGGTTTGTGGCCGTTAAGGAGTCGTCGGAGAACACGCGGCGGGTGGTGGATATTCATAATGAGTGCGGGGATCGGTATGCGGTGTTTTGCGGGGTGGATGATTTGATCATGGAGGCGCAGGCCGTGGGGGCGGTGGGATGGGTGGCGGGGTTGGGGAATGCGTTTGTGGCGGAGAATGCGCGGCTGTGGGATTTGCTGGTGGCGGGGAAGTATCGCGAGGCGCTGGAGGTTTATCGGTGGTATGCGCCGCTGCTGCATCTCGATCCGCATCCGAAGCTGGTGCAGTACATCAAATTGGCCGTGAGCGAGTGCGGGTTGGGGAGTGAAGTGACGCGGCCGCCTCGGCTGGCGCTGGTGGGAGAGGAGAGGGAGAGGGTGTTGGAGATTATTCGAAAGGGAATCAAATCGCGGCCAGGACGGGGGGATTAAACACGAAGACACGAAGACACGAAGGCCAACTCGTCGGTGGACGCAACGCGAGAGGGAAACGTGAGAGAGTTGTATTTTCAAGACGATTTTTCTGCGGGGGAATTTCTTGCGCGGCGGGCGCGGGTGATGGAGGAAATAGAAGGTGGCGTGGCGCTGATTGCGGGGGCGCCGGAGGTGGCGGGGTTTGAGCCGTTTCGGCAGAACAATGATTTTTATTACCTCTGCGGCGTCGAAGTGTCTCATGCGTATCTGCTGATCGATGCCGATCGGCGGACCAGCACGCTCTATTTGCAACAGCCGGATGCCAAGCACGAAGAGACCGATGGGCCGATGCTCGGGCCGGGCGATGGGGATTTTGTGAAGGCGCGGACTGGAGTTGAGGAGACAAAGCCTCTGGCGGCGCTGGTGGAGGATTTGCGTGGGAAGAAGCGGGTTTGGCTGACCAAATGCGAGCCCGAAGGCCGGATGGCGTGTCAGGATACGCTGCGGCACATGCGGAAATCGGCCGAGGCTGATCCGATGGACCGGCGAATCTTCGATGCGGACCGGCTGAGGACGCGCGTGCTGGAAATTACGCCTGGGGCGGAGTTAATCGATCTCTCACCGATCTTGCAGCGGCTCCGCATCATCAAGAGCCCGGCCGAGATTGAGCTGATGCGTAAGACGGGAAGGTTGTCGGCCCAGGCATCGCTCCGAGCGATGGAGATGACGCGAGTGGGACTATTTGAGTATCAGCTCGGTGGACAGGCGGAATCTGTCTATCTCGACGGGGGCGCGCGGGGCGGCGGCTATCGGCCGATCATCGCGGCCGGGAAAAATATCTGGATGATGCATTACTGGAGGAATGATTGCCGCCTGTCGGATGGGGAGATGGTGCTGTTTGATTACGCGCCGGATCTGGGGAACTACACCAACGACATCGGCCGAATGTGGCCGGTGAACGGCAAATTCAATCCAGAGCAGCGGGAGGTTTATGGGTTTGTGGTGGAGTATCACAAGGTGCTGCTCTCGCTGATTCGCGCTGGGCGGATGGCAGACGATGTATTGCGGGAGGCCGCGGAAAGGATGAAAACGCGGCCATGGAATTTTTCCACGGAACTTTTTCACCAGGGAGCGATGAAACTGCTGGAGTCAAAACGGCCGCTGTCGCACGGCGTGGGGATGGCGGTGCATGAGGCGGATGCGTGGCGGGAGCGGCCGATGGAAGAGGGGCTGGTTTTTGCCGTCGATCCGGAGTTTGTCGTGCCGGAGCTGAAGCTGTATGTGAGGTGCGAAGACACGGTTGTGGTGACCCGGGAAGGGTGTGAGAATCTGACTAGCGATGCGCCCGTGGAGATCGACCTGATCGAGGCGGTGATGCGGCGATGAGAGTGATCGATTCACATACCGGAGGCGAGCCGACGCGGGTGGTCGTCGGCGGCGGGCCGGATTTGGGGGGCGGAAGCGTGAAGCGGCAACTGGAAGTGCTGCGCGAGAAGCACGATTGGGTGAGATCGGCAATCATTCATGAGCCGCGCGGATCGGAAGTGATGGTGGGGGCGATCCTGGTGCCGCCGGAGGAGCAGAGTTGCGCCGCCGGAGTGATTTTTTTCAATAACGTCGGCTATCTGGGAATGTGCGGCCACGGGTCCATCGGCGTGGCAGTAGCGCTCTTCCATCTCGGAAAAATCGGCGTCGGCGAACATTGCCTGCAAACGTCGGTGGGAATCGTCAAGGTCTGGATGGAGGATCGCAACACCGTCAGCATCGAAAACGTGGAGAGCTATCGCAAGACCAAAGATTTGGCCGTTGAGGTGGAGGGCAAGGCTGTGCGCGGCGATGTCGCGTGGGGTGGAAACTGGTTTTTCCTCGTGCGCGATCACGGCGAGACAATCGAGCCGGGAAATGTCGAGCGATTAACGGCATATACCAAAAAGATCCGCCATGCGCTGGGCGCGGCGGGTCACGATGAAATCGACCACATCGAACTTTTCGCTCCCTCCGATTCCACCCAGGCCGACAGCAAAAACTTCGTCCTATGTCCCGGCGGCGCATACGACCGCTCCCCCTGCGGAACCGGGACCAGCGCTAAAATGGCCTGCCTTTTCGCGGACGGAAAACTGAAACCCGGCCAAACCTGGCGTCAGCAGAGCATCATCGGCAGCATCTTTGAAGGATCGGTCAGGGTTGAAAACGGGCGAATTTTCCCCCGAATCCGCGGCCAAGCCTTCGTCAACGGCGAGTCAACCATCCTCATCGATCCCGCCGATCCCTATCGCTTCGGGATTCGCCCATGAGCCGCTCCGCGCTCATCGTCGGCGGCGGAATCATCGGCGCTTCATCAGCACATTTCCTGAGCGAAGCCGGTTGGAAGGTCACCATCATCGACCGCGGCAAATTCGCCGGCGGCTGCTCCCATGCCAACTGCGGCCTGATCTGCCCCAGCCACATCCTCCCCCTGGCTGAACCCGGAGCGGTCCGCCGCACACTCTCGGCCATGCTCTCCAAAAACTCGCCGTTCTACATCAAGCCGCGCTTGGACATTGCCCTCTGGGCCTGGATGTGGAACTTCGCGCGTCGCTGCAATGTCGACAGCATGATCGAAGCGGGAAGAGGCCTTCAGCCGCTCCTCGAATCATCGATGCACATCTACGAGCAACTCGGCCTCGATTGCGAGTGGGAGAAGAAGGGATTGCTCTTCGCATACGCCGACCAGGCCCAGCTCGATGCCTATGCCGAAAGCGACCGCATGCTGCGCGAGTCTTTCAATCATCCCGCCCGCAAATTAAACGGCGCTGAGCTGTCGGCAATGGAGCCCGCGCTCAAGGACGGCCTGGCCGGCGCCTGGTTTTACGAGGGTGATGCCCATCTCCGGCCGGATCGGCTGATGGATTCGTGGAAAACAAAATTGGCCGATCGCGGCGTGCTGATTCAAGAGAATTGCGAGCTGAAAGGCTTCGTCAGTGCCCACGGCAAAGCCCAGGCAGCCAAAACCTCCACCGGCGACCTCCCCGCCGACGCCTTCATCCTCGCCACCGGCGCATGGACGCCGCTCCTCAGCAAAGAATTGGCTTGTCGCATTCCCATCCAACCCGGCAAGGGCTATTCAATGACCATGCGCCGGCCAAATAATTGTCCCCAAATCCCGTTGATATTCCCGGAGACCAAAGTGGCCGTCACCCCCATGCAATCCGGCTATCGACTCGGCTCGATGATGGAATTCTCCGGTTATGATGAATCCCTGCGGCCAGAAAGGCTGGAGCTGCTGAGGCGCGGCGCAGAGCCGTTCCTCAAGGAGCCCTACACGAACGACACCGAGGAGCAATGGTTCGGCTGGCGACCCATGACGAGTGACGGCCTGCCCATCATCGATTTCAGCCCGGCCACGAACAATGTTCTCATCGCCGCCGGCCACAACATGATCGGCATGTCCACCGGGCCGGGAACGGGGAAGTTGGTAGCGGAAATGATCAATAAGGAGCAGACGCATATTGATCCGCGGCCCTATTCTCTGAGGCGTTTCTCATGAACGAGCGATTGACCATCCTCTCAGCCCTGATCCTCCTATTAGTTACGGTCTGCAACCTCTCCGCCCAGGTCCTCGACAAACAGAAAGTGCTCGACCGCCAGACCTTCTGGGACAACCGCGACTGGGATTGGTACAAGGAAAACATTCCCTTCTTCGAATGCCCCGACCCCGACCTCGAAACCACTTATTACTACCGCTGGGAATTGGTCACGAAACATCTCACCTACGGCTCCCCCAACAGCGGCTATTCCTTTACTGAATTCATCGACCGCCCATTCTGGTCCGGGGCCTACGGCTCGATCAGTTGCCCGGCCGGGCATCAGCTCTATGAAGTGCGCTGGCTCCGCGACCCGAAGTATGCCCGGGATTATTCCAAATATTGGTTTCGCACCCCCGGTGCACAGCCACGGCGCTACAGCACCTGGCTGGCCGATGCGATCTGGGCCGTACATGAAGTCCATCCTGATGATGCCCTCATGAAAACCTTCCTTTCCGATTTGATCACGAATTATCAAGGCTGGGAAAAGGAGCATTTCGTCCCCGAAGTCGGCCTCTTCTGGCAGACCGGCCACGACGATGGAATGGAAATCAACATCAACAGCCGCCAGACCCAGGATACGGTCCGCGGAGCTCCGGGATACAGGCCGACGTTGAACAGCTACATGTACGCCGATGCCCTGGCCATCGCCAACGCCGCGCAGCTAGCCGGAGATGAAAAAACCGCCGCCCAATATCGCGCCAAAGCCGCCGGCCTCAAGGAAAAATTGCAGAAGCTCTGCTGGGACCCCAAGCGCGAGTTTTTCCTGCATGTCTATCAGCACAACGAGGACAAAGACGGCTTCGTCATCAAAGCGATGAGCCGCACCTACGACACCGGGAAATTCGCCGCCAATCCGCACGGCCGCGAGCAAATCGGCTTCGTCCCCTGGCAGTTCAATCTTCCCGACGGCGGCTTTGAGCCGGCCTGGAAAACACTACTCGACCCGAAATTCTTCTTCTCCAAATTCGGCCCAACCACCGTCGAGCGCGATGATCCCCTCTTCTCACTCTCCACCTGGTGCTGCTGGTGGAGCGGCCAATCCTGGCCCTATGCAACAACCCAAACGCTCAAAGGCATGGCCAACCTGCTGCAAAACTACCAGCAGAATGTCGTGAGCCGCGACGACTATCTGAAGCTGCTGCAAATTTATGCACGCTCACATCGAAAAAAAGGCGCGCCCTACATCGCCGAGGCCTGTCATCCCGACACCGGCTCGTGGGAAGGCCACGACTCCTACAACCACAGCGAGCACTATTTTCACTCCGGATACACCGATCTGATCATCACCGGTCTGGTTGGATTGAAACCGCGAGCGGATGACACCATCGAAATCGATCCTCTCGCCCCGGCCGGCTGGAATTATTTCGCGCTCGATAATCTCACCTACCGCGGCCGGCGGCTGAGCATCATCTGGGACAAAACCGGCGAGCGTTACGGCAAAGGCAAGGGCCTGCGGATCATCGCCAATGATCAGCTCATCGCCTCGGCCGACAATCTCGCAAAACTGACCGCCCAACTTCCTCCCAATGCCGAAGCGCCCGCACAAGAGGCCAGCATCAATGTCAATTTCGCCGTCAACAACAACGGCTGGTATTTCCCCCGCATTTCCGCCTCCTATTCCGGCCCCGGAACCGATCTGACCAAAGTCAATGACGGCAACTACTGGTATCACCCCTCTCCCCCCAACCGCTGCACTTTCGAAGGCTCCGAAACCGCCCAGGACTGGCTCACCGTCGATTTCGGCGTCAAGCGGCCCGTGGATTCCATCAAAATCTATTTCCTCGAAGATGAACAGAAAATCGCCCCGCCCGAAAAATACGAGCTGAAATATTGGAACGGCCAAACCTGGACGCCGATCCCCCAGCAACAGCGCACCCCCGATCAACCCACCGGCCGACGCGCCAATACCATTCGCTTCCCCGCCATCGAAATCCAAAAACTTCGCGCCGTATTCATCCATCGCGGCAACACCCGCACCGGCCTCACCGAGCTCGAAGCCTGGGGCAAAACAACCGGTCCTGTCGATATCGCCCCCCCACCGCCCGGAAATCTCGCCTTCAATCCCGGCAACCAGGATTTTCCCAAAGCCTCCGCCTCCTTCACCTCGCGCTTCGACAACGTCGCCGAAGTCAACGATGGCAAAACCAGCTTCGCCTCCACTCCGCGAAATCGCTGGACCAGTTTCGAATCCCCAAATCCGGCCGACTGGGTCGAAATCGATTTCGGCCAGGAAAAGGAAGTTGCTCGCCTCGAGCTGGCCATCTATGACGATCGCGGCGGCGTAAAAGCGCCCGATAGCTACAACGTCCAGTTCTGGGATGGCAAAGAGTGGCGCGATGCGATGAAGCAGATCAAATCGCCGACGAAACCCGCCGGCAACCGATTCAACGAAGTCGGCTTTGAAACAGTCCGTATATCCAAAATTCGCGTTGTATTCACACACGCACCCAAAGTCCGTTCCGGCATTTCCGAAATCTTCATCTGGCCAAGGTGACGCCAAAGAGGCTGCGCGCAATCCCGCGATTAAGTTAGAATGTGCTCTCCACACCGGGAGGAATTGATGGAAGCATTTAAATTCACCGTTAATGGACAGGAACGAACCGTTACCACCGAACCCGCGCGCACTCTCCTCGATGTGCTGCGCGAGGAATTCCAACTCACCGGCGCTAAATTCGGCTGCGGCGAGGGCCGCTGCGGCGCTTGCACCGTCCTGATGAACGGCAAGCGCATCTTCTCCTGTAGGACCTCCATCGAAGATGTGGCCGGCAAAACCATCCTGACCATCGAAGGCCTCGCCAAAGGCGACCAGCTTCATCCGCTCCAGCAGGCCTTTTTAGACGCTGGCGCATTCCAGTGCGGCTTCTGCACCCCCGGCATGATTCTCTCGGCCGTGCAATTGCTGGAAGAAAAGCCCAAGGCCAACAGCGCTGAAATCACCACCTGGATGAACCGCAACATCTGCCGGTGCTGCTCATACGCCAGCATTCACAACGCCGTCCAAACCGCCCTCGGGAAGGAGTGAGCCATGGCAACCGAAGAAACCTATCAACAGCTCGAAGCGGCCATGTTGGAATACGACGAGCCCGTCGATCGCGTGAAATTCGATTTCGTTCCCACCCGGCGGGAATTCGTCCAGGTGCTCGGCGCTGGACTCCTGCTCACCGTCTGCCTTTCTTCTACCGACGCTCAAACGCCCCCCGGCGGTCAACGCCGCGGCGGAGGCGGCGGCCGTGGCGGCGGCCGGCCAACCCCTCTCGCCGCTCGTCTCCATATCGCCAAAGACGGCACAATCACCGTCCTCACCGGAAAAGTCGAATGCGGCCAGGGCGCACGCGCTGAGATCACCCAGGCCGCCGCTGAGGAACTCCGCGTGCCGGCAGGCCGTGTGATACTTGTCATGGCCGACACCGCCCTCGTCCCCAACGACGGCATCACCGCGGGCAGCGGCTCCACCCCGCGCACCCTTCCCGCCATTCGCCAGGCCGCCGCGGCCGCGCGAAACATGCTCGTCGAACTCGCCTCAAAGAAATTCGGCGCCAAGCCCGATGAATTCGACGTCAACGATGGCAAAGTCATCCACAAGGAATCCAAACGCGAACAATCCTACGCCGATCTCGCCGCCGCCGAAGACGCCGCCAAGCTTTTCGCCGAAGCCGTCCCCGCCAATGTAACCGTCACGCCCATCAAAGAGTGGAAGGTGATGGGCAAGCCTATGAGCCGTCCCAACGGTCACGATATCGTCACCGGCGCGCACCATTATCCCTCCGACATCTCCCGCCCCGGCATGCTTCATGGCAAAGTCCTCCGCCCCCCCTCCTATGGCGCAAAGGCGACCAATATCGATCTCGCCTCCGCCAAGGCAATGAAAGATGTCTCCGTCGTTCAGGATGGCAGCTTCATCGGCGTCGCCGCCCCCACAACCTTCGCCGCCGAAAAAGCGATTGAAGAAATCGCCAAAAACGCCAAGTGGGACCCCGCCTCCCACCCTTCGAGCAAAGAGCTCTACGACTATCTCCGCCAAAAAGCCCGTGGCGGCGTTCCCAACAATCCCTTCGCCGACGATCTCGCCAAAGCCGCCAAAGCCCTCAAGCAAACCTACAACGTCGCCTACGTCCAGCACTCCCCCATGGAGCCCCGCGCCGCCGTCGCCGAATGGGCCGATGGCAAGCTCACCGTCTGGACCTCCACCCAAAATCCTTTCGGCGTCCGCGGCGAATTGGCCAACGCCTTCCGCATTCCCGAAGACCGCGTCCGCGTCATCGTCCCCGATTTCGGCGGTGGATTCGGCGGCAAACATTCCGGCGAAACCGCCGTTGAGGCCGCGCGCCTCGCCCAGGCCGCCGGCAAACCCGTCTCCCTCCGCTGGACCCGCGAAGAGGAATTCACCTGGGCCTATTTCCGCCCCGCCGCCGTGATCGATGCCCAAGCCGGCCTCGACGCCAGCGGTTCGATAACCTCCTGGCATTTCATCAACATCAACTCCGGCGGCTCGGCCGTCGAATCCCCCTATCGCATCGCGAAAAAAAGGAGCCAGTACATCGCCTCCGAAGCTCCGCTTCGCCACGGCTCCTATCGCGCCCTCGCCTCCACCGCCAACAACTTCGCCCGCGAATCCTTCATGGATGAACTGGCCGACGCCGCCGGCAAAAACCCGCTCGAATTCCGCCTCGCCCATCTGGAAGACTCCCGCCTCCGCGCCGTCCTCGAAGAAGCCGCCAAACAATTCAACTTCACCGAGCGCTGGAAGCAAAAAGGCCCAAACACCGGCATCGGTCTCGCCTGTGGAACGGAAAAAGGCTCCTTCGTCGCCGCCTGCTGCGAAATTTCCGTCGATAAAGACGAGGGAAAAATCGCCGTGAAAAAAGTGGCCCAGGCCTACGAGTGCGGCGCCATCATCAATCCCGCCAATCTCAAAGCGCAAGTCACCGGCGCAATCATCATGGGCCTCGGCCCCGCCCTGCGCGAAGAAATGAAATTCTCCGGCGGCAAAATGCTCAACGCCGCCTTCTCCCGCTACCTGGTCCCGCGCATGGAAGACGTCCCCCAGCTCGACATCCACCTTCTCAATCGCCCCGACCTCCCCTCCGTCGGCGCTGGCGAAACCCCCATCATCTGCATCGCCCCGGCCATCGCCAACGCCATCTTCCACGCCACCGGCCAGCGAATCCGCCAGATGCCGATCAAACTGGGATGAACCATGGCCACTCACGCGATTGTCAATGACATTTATCAGAAGGTGGCCGAGTTCCTTCTCGAAGACAAAAAGTTCGCCCTTGCCGTGGTGATGAAAGACGCGGGCTCAACCCCGCGCAAAGCCGGCACCAAAGCCATCATCGACGAAGCAGGCTCCATCTGGGGCACCATCGGTGGCGGACTGCTCGAATCGGATGCACGCAAACTCGCCATCGACGCCATCGAATCCGGTAAACCAAAAGTCTTCGACTTCAAATTCTCCGGAACTTGCGCCGCAGAAGATGATCCCGTCTGCGGCGGAAATATGCGGATTCTGATCGATCCGACGGCGGACGAGAACGCCGACAATTACATTAAAATTGCTGAAGCGATAACAGACCGACGCCGAGCTGTAGTCTTGCGACTATCGCGCGATGAGCCTGCCTGCAGCGTGGCTAAGCTTGTCACACCGGAGCTGTCGATCGATGAATGTCATGCCCTCGGAGCGGCGATCCGACGGGTAGCGGCCGGAGGAGGAGCGGAGTATTTGAAGGCGGAAGGACATTGGGATGAAGTGCTTGTTGAACCGATCGCACCATCTCCGCGCCTTCTGATCAGTGGCGGCGGCCACGTCGGCCAGGCCCTCGCCCGCCAGGCGCAACTCGTCGGCTTTGAAGTCGTCGTCATCGAAGACCGCGAAGAATTCGCCAACCCAGAGCTATTCCCACCCGGAATCAAATGCCGCCGCGCGCCCTTCAAGGAAGCCCTCTTCGAATTCCCCATCGACCCCGACACCTACATCGCCCTCGTCGGCCGCGGCCACAAGGTCGACAGCAAGGCCCTCCTCTCCTGCCTCAATTCCCCCGCCGCCTATATCGGCATGATGGGTAGCCGCCGCAAAGTCGCCCTCGTCAAAAAAGAATTCATCGACTCGATGCTGATTGACGAAGCCGGCTGGAACAAAATTCACGCCCCCATCGGCCTCGACATCGGCGCAGATACCGTCGCCGAAATCGCCGCCAGCATCGTCGCCCAACTCATCGCCGTCCGCCGAAATCGTGAATCCTCTCGCACCGAATGACGGAGTCACCCATGGTCTGCGCCATCATCCTCGCCGCCGGCAAATCCCTGCGAATGGGCACGCAAAAGCTCCTCCTCCCTCTTGCCGGCCAGACCGTCATCGGCCACATCGCCGATCAGGTCATCAAATCCCCCATCCGCCAGGTGCTCGTCGTCACCTCCGACCAGAGCGAAGCCATCGCCGCCGTCCTCAAGGGCAAACGCCTCTCCATCGTCATCAACCCCGACCGCGAAGGCGACATGCTCAGCTCCGTGCGCTGCGGCCTGCGCGCGCTGCCCGACTGCGAAGCTATCCTCATCCTCCTGGGCGATCAACCTTCCATTCGCAGGGAGCTGATCGGCGAAATGATCCGCATCTTCGAAACCACCAGCGCCAGCCTCATCGTCCCCACCTATCGCGGCCGCCGCGGCCACCCCATCCTCTTCTCATCCAAATACTGCGATGAAGTTCAAAAACGCCACAACGGAACCGGCCTGCGCGGCCTGCTCAGCGCCCATCCCGAACAGGTCCACGAAATGAAAGTCGATGACGAGGCCGTCCTCGCGGACATGGATCTTCCGCAAGACTACCAGCGCGAGGCCGCCCGCCAGCGCGAAAAGAATGAACCAGCCGCCTAAGCCTCCGGCTTCATCGCCGCCATCCGCCGATTCATCTCCTCCGGCAAGACATCTTCCTTGTGCGTCGCGATCGTCCAGGTGTGCCCAAACGGGTCCGTCAGCGTCCCGGAGCGATCGCCATAAAACTGATCCTTCAGAGGCCGGACCACCTTCGCCCCCGCGGCCACCGCCTGGTTAAATCGCGCATCCACATCGGTCACGTACAGGCCCAGCGAAACCGGCGATCCCCCATATGCCTGCGGGCCCTTCACCCCCATTTCCGGAAACTCATCCGCCATCATGATGATCGAATCGCCGATCCGAAACTCACAGTGCATGACCTTCCCCCCCGGCCCGGGAAAGCGCATCAGCTCTTCCGCGCTGAACGCCTTCTTGTAAAAATCGAGCGCCCCGGCCGCATTGTTCACATACAAATACGGCGTCACCGTGTGATACCCATCGGGAATTGGTTTTACCTTCGCCATTGGTTCCTCCAATTGGTTGAACATCGGATATTATCATCCGCTCAGACGCTGTGAGCAATCGAATTGTCAGGGAAGGATCATGTCCAAATCACTTTTTATCACCGCCATCATTCTGTGCATCTCCAGCATCACTCTGGCCCAAAAACAGGAGGCCCCGCCGATGCAGGCCATCGACAAGTTCATCGAAACGCAAATGCGCAAGCAGCAGATCCCCGGCCTCTCCATCGCCGTCGTCAAGGATGGCAAACTCCTTCTCACCCGCGGCTACGGCCTGGCCGACGTCGAGCTCAACGCCCCCGCCACCCCCGAAACCGTCTATCAGATCCAATCCATCACCAAAACCTTCACTGCATCCGCCATCATGATGCTCCTCAAGGAGGGAAAACTGTCCCTCGACGATTCAGTCAGCAAATATCTCGACGGCACGCCCGACACCTGGAAAGACATCACCATCCGCCGCCTCCTCACCCACACCTCCGGCATCAAGGACTACATCAACGAGCCCTATGCCAACCTGCGAATCGAAACCACCGACGAGGAAGTCCTCCGCGAAACGGCAAAACGCCCGCTCAATTTCCAGCCCGGCGAAAGATATGCCTACTGCAACACCGGCTATCTCCTCCTCGGCATGATCATCCGCAAAACCAGCGGCGACTCCTACGGCGAATTCCTCCGCAAGCGAATCTTCGAACCCCTGGGAATGTCCAACACACGCGTCGTCAGTTGGCGCGACATCATCCCCAAACGCGCCTCCGGCTATCTCCTCCAGGATTGCAAAGTGGCCCGCGGCGAATTCATCGCCGAATCCATCCTCAGCTATCCCGGCGGCGGCCTCCTCTCCACCGTCCTCGACCTGGCCAAATACGATGCCATCTGGCAAAGCGGCCAACTCCTCGATGAATCCATCATCCGCCAGATGTGGACCACCGCCCAACTCATCGACGGCTCCCGCACCGGCTACGGCCTGGGCTGGGGCGTGGCCGACCTGCGCGGCTTTCGCATGATCCAGCACAGCGGCGGCCATGCCACCGGCTTCGCCACCAAATACGCCCTCTTCCCCCAGCGCAAACTCAGCGTCATCGTCTTCACCAACCAGGTCAACTCCAGCCCCGACCCCATCGCGCAAGGCATCGCCGGCCTCGTCGATGAAGCCCTCACTCCGCCCGCGATGATGAAGGAAAAAGCCGAGTCCGATCTAAAGCTTCTCGAAAAGCTTGTAAAAGCCGTCACCGAATTAGCCGGCGACACAAAGGATGATGCGCTCCTGGCCGCGCCGCTGCGAAAAGCCGTCACTCCCGAAACCAAGGCCATGCTCTCCGCCGCTCCACCATCGGCAGACGCCATGAAATTCCTCGGAAGCGACGATGTCGCCGGAAAAGAAATCACCGCCTACGGCGTCGCCACTTCGCAGCTCCGCTATTACCGCATGAAAAACGGCGACAAGCTCCGCTACTTCAAGTTCTACCTAACCAGCGACGGCAAAGTCGCCGGCCTGACCTGCTGGGATGAAAAGTAACTCTACGGACGATAAGTCCGCGGCCTCGGCGCTGCCCCAGGCGCTTTCCCATCCAACTGCGCCACCATCCACTCCAGCCCCTCGAGATTATCTATCAGCCGCCCCTCCGCATCTTCATCGGTGTGATTCAAGATCCCAATCGGCCCGGTATACCCACTGTCGCAAATCGTCTTGAGAAGCCCAAGATCCATCTCCCCCTGCCCAATCGGCATAATCTTCTTCCCAACCTTCTCTCCATTCTTGACCATCCCATTGAGATTAAGAGCCAACAGATGCGGCTTCATCTTCCCCAAAAGCTCCGCAAATCTCTCCACGTGCTCGTGCCCATGGTGCAGGTTGTAAACCATTCCCACATTGCCGATCCCCTCCTTCTTCAAGAGCTCAATGATGGCAATCTGATTCTCCGGCTCCCCAAACCACCCGCCATGGTTATAGAGCGCAACCGAACACTTCAGCTTCCCGGCCTCCACCGCAATCGGCCGAATCATCCCCGCCGTCAATGCCACATTCTTCCCCGCCTCCGCCTGCGGATTAATTTGCGTCGTAACCCACAACTGCGGCCTCAAATCATGCCTCTTAATCCCCTCCAGCAACACCCGAGCATCCGCATTCAGCTCCGCCGGAAACCACACCGCCGTCAATTCAATGTTGTGCCGCTTTAGCGCCCCCAGCTCCTCCTCAAACGTCGGCAAATGCTCCGACCGCCAGTCATAGGCGAACCGCCGGATCCCCATCTTCTCCAGCATTTCCGCCCGCTGCTGCGGCGTGCGCTTCTTCGCATCAAACGGCACAATGCACCACGCCACCAGGTTTTTCCGTGCAAAAACCTCGGTCGATGCCCGCTGATCGCCCCGCGCCACACTCGATTGTTGCAACCACGTCATCGCCACCACCAGCGCCACCAGAAATATTTTTTTGCATCGCATATTTTGCTCCAACCTTCGATCAATCAAGATGTCAGAGTCGTATAGCAAGCAGGGGATCTATAGTTCCCCGGATTTTTCAGTTGCTATTTTTCCGCATCTAAGGAATAATTCAACCACTGTCGGCGTTTTGCCGAATAGAAGGTGACCATGCTACGATTTAGTGAACAATATTGGAAACATCTGCCGGCGACCACGATGCCATGCGCATCTAATGTCGATCGCGGCCCCACGCACTTGATCGTGCGCTCATAGCTCCCTGCCTTACCCGGCCGGGAGTTATCCCGGCGGGAAACAAAGCCTTTTTAAATTGTTTCACACCGGGAAGTTAGCTGAAAAAGCTGGCTTTTTGCGTCGTTTTTAACGTTGGGCCTTTAGCTCAGCAGGCTAGAGCGTCCGTACGACATGCGGAAGGTCCGTGGTTCGAATCCACGATGGCCCACTTGGTAAGTCCGCACAATCGCCTGTAGGTCCGGCTGTGCCGGACACCGCGATGCCGCGAAAGAAAGGCATGAAGCGTGAACATTAAACGCGCCTGTAGCTCAATCGGCCCGAGCGCCGTGCCCACACCGCGGAGGTTGCTGGTTCAAATCCAGCCTGGCGCACTATGAAACAACGCAGTGAACGTAATACAACTTCGCGCTGTTAGCTCAGTGGTAGAGCACTCCGCCGATAACGGAGAGGTCGGAATTTCGATATTTCCACAGCGCATTTTGCACTGGTAGCTCAATTGGATGAGCCCAGGTCTACGAAGCCGGTGGTTGAAGGTTCGAACCCTTCCCGGTGCACTGGCGGTATAAATGGTTGTATTTGCTGGAATTGCAATGAATGCAAGCAAGGCACTCGTAGCTCGAGTGGCAGAGCCGCCGGCTCTTAACCGGCTGCGTGCAGGTTCGAATCCTGCCGGGTGCATTGGAAGGAGAGCGTCATGCGAAGGTTGATCTCACTATTTCGGGAGCCGGATGCGGATTTTGCCCCATCCCAACCCCCGCAGGATCAGCCGCCGCTCAGGCCCGATGAAGAGCCCGAGTATTTCGCCCAGCTCCTGGCCTACCTGCGGCAGCGGCGGCAGGAACAGAAGTCGGACGGCTCGCAAGAGCCCAACTGAAGGTGATGCCATGTGCGTCTGCGAATTGAGGAGAAAACGGTGCCGCGACATTCAAAGCACCGGTAGCTCAACGGATTTAAGAGCAACTGCCTTCTAAGCAGTTGGTTGAGGGTTCGAATCCCTCCCGGTGCACTTACTTCTCGGCGGCGAGAAGCGCACCGATAGCTCAAAGGCAGAGCCGCCGGCTTTTAACCGGACGGATGCGGGTTCAAGTCCTGCTCGGTGCAGTGAGGTGAAGATAAATATTCGTAGGGTCCGCTTCAGCGGACGTTTCAAAAATTCGGTCCAGTAGCCCAATCGGCAGAGGCGGTTGGCTCAGAACCAACTTAGTGCAGGTTCGAATCCTGCCTGGATCATTGCGGTGCGCAGAGCGCACCCTACGCCGATGTAGGGTTCGCTCTGCGAACCATGAGGAACATGTTGCGGCAGCTCGACTGGACGAGCGCGGCCCTCCGAAGGCCGAGGCTGAAGGTTCGAATCCTTCTCGCAACACTGCGACTGAAAATATCGGGCCCGTCGTCTAACGGTAAGACATCCGGCCTGCAACCGGACAATGAGGGTTCAACTCCCTCCAGGGTCCACTGACGAACGCTCCGGTAGCCCAACCGGCAGAGGCGCGTGATCGAGAGTCACGTTGATGCAGGTTCGAATCCTGCTCGGAGCACTATAAATCGGGCCGCAGTAGCCCAATGGCAGAGGCGGCGGTCTCAAGAACCGCATCGGTGCAGGTTCAAATCCTGCCTGCGGCATGAACGCCAATTTGCGTAGGGTTCGCTCCGCGAACCAGTCTGCGTAGGGTCCGCTTCAGCGGACGCAGCGAACGGAAATTTGTAGGGTTCGCTCCGCGAACCGCAACAGCGAAAGGATCTGCGATATGAGTAACAGCCCATCATCAACCGAAGTTGACTCCGAATTCGGAGGGTTAGCCTAACTGGTAAGGCACCTGTCTCGAAAACAGGCGTGGCTTGACCGCCTTGGGGGTTCGAGTCCCTCACCCTCCGCTTGCAGCGCTGCTTTTACACGGAAGCGCAATCGGAGGGTTGGCAGAGCGGTTTATCGCGCCGCGGTGCTAACGCGGAGCCGGCCCAGTGGTCGGCCAGAGGTTCGAATCCTCTACCCTCCGCTGTTTTTGTGAGAGGTCTTTGACAAGTGAATAGAACGATCAGGTCGTCATAGCTCAGTGGTAGAGCGTCCGGTTGTCAACCGGGAGGTCGCGGGTTCGATTCCCGCTGGCGGCGCTAGCGATCGAGAAGTTCGCAGCGCGATCGCGGACTGAAAACGTGGACTTAGCTCAACCGGTAGAGCGCGGGTCTGAAGAACCCGTCGTCCTGGTTCGACCCCGGGAGTCCACATTGGATGTGTAAGAAATAAAGCGCCGGTAGTTCAATCGGCAGAACGCCACGTTGCCAACGTGGAGGCCGCGGGTTCAAGTCCCGCCCGACGCACTATGTCAACGAATCGCAGTGATAACTCAGCCGGCAGAGTGCCGGTCCCGGGCAAAAACAAACCGGAGACGTGGGTTCGAATCCCGCTCACTGCATTGAAAACAATTTGCCGTGATAGCTCAACGGGCAGAGCAGCCGCCTCGTAAGCGGCAGGTTGCTGGTTCGATCCCAGCTCGCGGCGTTGCCTTGACCGTGGCATGGGCCCCTCGCCCATGTCCGATGAAATATTTCGGGTGCGTAGCTCAAAGGCAGAGCAGGGGCCTCATAAGCCTCAGGTTGTCGGTTCGACTCCGACCGTTCACCCATTCGTAGCATGGGCGTCTCGCCCATGTCCCGAAAACAACTTCAGGGATAGTTCAATCCGGCAGAACACCCGGCTCTGAACCGGGATGTTGGAGGTTCGAATCCTTCTCCCTGAGCTTTAGCCCTTTACCTCGGAAAGGAGGTCGTCATGGCGATGTTGATGGACAAGTGTTGCGACTACCTCTTTCTGCCGCGCCCCTGGCTGAACGAAAACGCAATCCCGGCCCAGGCCCCAGACGGATCCCGCGCATCCAACCGCCACGCTGATCCCTCGTTGTATCTCCGCGGCGACGCAAAAATCGGCCCCCGCACCATTCACCTGCCCTACTGGCACAAAGTGGTGTTGATCGAAATCCTGGAGTCGTAGCTCAATCGGCAGAGCGCTGGGCTTTGGTCCCGGAGGATCGTGGTTCGAATCCACGCGGCTCAGTTGTGGTTCTTTTAAAACTGAAGAGAAACTCGTAGGGGCGGCGTAGACGCGGCTTCAGCCGCTGTCTATCGCGTCCCTACACCCAAAGGCCGTCTCTGCGAAAACGATACCCATGTAGCTCAACCGGTAGAGCGCGCGGCTGTTAACCGCGTTTATGGTGGTTCGAATCCGTCCGTGGGTGCTTTGGATATCGCTCTCGTCTGCTAACGGTTCAGGCGGCCTGGTTCTCAGCCAGGAGATGTGGGTTCAACTCCCGCCGAGAGCACTGATGAGAATCGCTCCCGTCGTCTAATCGGCCAGGATGCCCGGTTTTCAGCCGGGGAACGAGGGTTCAAATCCCTCCGGGAGTGCTTTTACGTGGAGAATTGAATCATTGATTCATCGGATCATTGATTCATTGAAAAATTATCAGCGTGTAGCGCAGTTTGGCAGCGCACGTGCCTCGGGCGCACGGGGTCGAAGGTTCAAATCCTTCCACGCTGACTTGGTTCCGTAGGTCCGGCCGTGCCGGACAACATTCAGCGCACCCGTAGGGGCGGCTTCAGCCGCCGTCTCCGGCCTGAATGTTCAACATCGCGCAGGTGGCAGAGCGGCAATTGCGACAGCCTGTAGAGCTGTTGGCCCATGCGGCCTGCGGGGGTTCGAGTCCCTCCCTGCGCATTGAGATGAAAAGTGAACCTGCGCCGGAAGCTTGTAGGGTTCGCTCCGCGAACCGGTTCGCGAAGCGAACCCTACGAAGTCTGAACGCGAAAACGACGCGCCGGAAGTTCTTCAGTGGAGGAATCCCCGACTCCAAATCGGGAGGTGGCAGGTTCGATCCCTGCACGGCGTGCTGATTGACAAGTAGACGACGAGGCCGACTGGCGAGGCGGGGATCTGCAAAGTCCCTCGAAGCTGGTTCGATTCCAGCCGTCGTCTTTGTGACCGTAGCTCAACTGGTCAGAGCACCGGGCCGTGACCCCGGCACATGTGAGTTCAAATCTCACCGGTCACCCTTGTGATTTGTCGCTTTTGAAAAAGGAGATCTCATGGCAACCCTGACCCGAAATGAACTTCCCGTGGCCCACGTCCGCTACAGCGGCCGCAGCGTGGATGTCCCCCTCAGCGCCATCGAGCTGCCCATCGGCGCAAACGATGTGCAGATCAAGGTCGCCCTGGCCAATTGGCTCGACGTACCGGCCCGGAATTTCAACGATTACGTCCTCGACCGCCACACCAGCGGCAACGTAACCCTGCGCCCCCAGGCGGTCTTCGGTTGAACGAATGAATTGAGGTGGAACTGATCCGTATCGAAACCGCTTTTTCAGGAGAGGTGAACCAAGACAATCTCAGATCGCCGCGCGCCCAACGGCAGGAGCATACAAACACCCTTGAAGAGGGGCAGGTTGCAGGTTCGATTCCTGTCGTGGGCATTGAAATGCCAAGCCCCCGTAGCTCAATGGTAGAGCGGCTAAATTTGGCTCAAGCGACTCGCGCGTGGCGATCTGATTTCCAAAACTTCGATATTGGGCCCGCACCCAACGACAGGAGCATACAAACAATTGTGGGTTCGAACCCCACCATTCGCTTCGGCGAATGTAGGCTAATTGGGGAACCATCTGACTGACAATCAGAGAAACACTGCTTCTACAACTCGTGCGGGTTCGATTTTTTTTCACGCGCAACGCGGGAAGCGGGGGCGGTGGACCCAGCCCTCAAAAAGCAGGGCCCACTGCCCGCCCGCGCCCTTATGAAACGTAGGTCCGGCTTTGGCCGGACATTTTTCTCATCGCACGCGCAATGATTTGCGACGCGCGCAAAGAAAGGAGCGATCTCATGGCAAAGACAATCGAGCAGGATCTGCGTCTGCGGCTGCTCAACACCCTGCTGACCAGCCCCCACCGCAAGCTCGAAGCAGTCTGGCCGGTCCATCAGGAGATCGTCTCCGCCGACCCGCTCTTCTACGTGCGCCTCGCCGCCTGGTACTCCAATCACGGCGACGTGCGCGACCACAAGGAAATGTTCGTCGCCACACTGGCCCAGAGCAATTTCCCCGGCCACCGCGATGTCGGCCTGGCCCTGCTGCGCAACCTGCCGCCCTACGAAGTGAGCCGCGTGCTCGATTTCGTGCACGGCCGCAAGAAGACGCGGAAGGTGCGCATCAAGCCGGCCAAGAGCGGCAAGTTGCTGAAGCGCGCTGACAAGGCCAGGACGGCCTCGGCCGCAACGCCCCCGCCGCCGGCCGGTTTCCTCCAGCGCCTGGCACGCCGCATCGCCGGTGCAAACGTGCCGGTGCCGGTGCCGGTGACGGCTCCGACCGTCTCGCCGGCCGTGGACATAAAGCCGCAGCCGTCGCAGTTCAAGGCAGTGACCGAGGAATTCGGCCTCTTCCGCAACCCGCCGCGCTCCATCCGGACCGAAATCGTCCGCTACCTGCGCGAGCGCGAGGCCGATGCCGACTGGTTCGACAGCACGGCCCTGACCGCGCGCAAGAACCTCAAGCGCCTCTACACGCTCCTGCACGTGAAGCCGGGTGAGCGCGCCCAGCGGATCCTCTTCAATGAAGATCCGCCACGCGACAGCCGGCTCTTCGCCCTGCGTGAGCTGGCCAAAGCCACCAGCCCGGCCTGGAGTCGCCCCAGATTTCTGTAGATTCCTGTTAGCTCAGCGGTATCGTGTAATCATGACCCACACCATTGATCACACACCCACTCGTCGAGCTATCCTTCAGAAAACCTCCACCACGGCCGCGCTCTTCGCCGCAGGAGCAATAGCCCGGCCTTTCATTTCCACCACCACCGCCGCGCCCCCATCCGCACCAAACCTCCCCGCCGACTGGCCCTGTTTCCGCGGCCCCAATCACAACGGCACCCTCAACCAATCCCTCTCTCTCCTCTCCACCGGCCCCAAAAAAATCTGGGAAGCCAGCGTCAATCCCGGCAACGCCTCCTTCGCCATCGCCGCCAATCGCCTCCACACCTTCGGCTCCCGCGTCGACAACCTCATCTGCCTCAACGCCTCCACCGGCGATCCCCTCTGGAAGCGCACCCTCGACACTCACTACGGCGACTCCAGTCCCTCCCTCGAGCAAAACCGCATCTACATCCTCGCCTCCAAAGACGGCATCCCCCAGCGAGGCATAAAGCAGATCGCCACCGCGCATTGCTGCAACGCCGCCACCGGCGCAGTCCTCTGGAGCCGCGAACTTCCCGGATCCACCGGCGACCGACAATACGGCCACGCCGGCTCACCCCTCATCTGGCAAGATCTCATCTTCCTCAACGCCTCCGGCGGCGCCGCCGTCAAAAAATCAAATGGCGAAACCCTCTGGGCCCACCCCGGCTTCTCCGGCCTCGCCGCCCCCGTCCTCTTCCTCTCCAACCCCACCAAAAAACCCGCCATTGCCTTTTTCGGCGGCGACCGCCTCCTCTCCCGCGACGCCCGCTCCGGAAATCTCCTCTGGGAAATCCCCTGGAAAACCGAACTCGCCGTCAACGCCTGCGACCCCATCATCTTCGACGACAAAGTCTTCATCTGCTCCGACTACGGTCGCGGCCGATCCCTCTATGACATCAAAACCCCCCAGCCCAAACTCCTCTGGGAATTCGGCGCCGGCAAAGGCTCCTCGTTCACCAGCGGTTTCCTCCACAATGGCAATCTCTTCTGCGTCGCCGAAAGCAAGTTCATGTGCCTCGACATCGAATCCGGCCGCCCCAAATGGACCTCCGACAGCGCCACCTCCGTCCTGCTGATCGGCGATACCCTCATCCGCCTCACCCACAAAGGTGTGCTCTCCCTCGCCCGCCTTTCCCCCACCGGCCTCCAATCCATCTCCACCACCGACCTGGGCATGAAGGAAACCAAGGCCGTCCCCGCCTACTGGAATGGCAACCTCTACATCCGCAGCGAACAAGGCCAGATCGCCTGTCTTCAAATCGCCGAATCTATCCCACCTCAACCACCGCCTTAACCACCCCCGTCTCCGGCCGCAAATACGACTCAAACTGCCCCGCCAATCCCGCCAGATCCGTCCGATGCGTGATCCATGGCGTCGTATCAATCTTCCCCGTCTCAATCAATTGAATGATCCTCGTAAAATCCTCAGGCAGCGCATTTCGACTGCAAAGCAACGTCCCCTCCGGCCGGTGAAACACCGGATGCTTAAAAGTAACCTCCCCCGTCGTAATCCCCACAAAAACCAGCCGCCCCGTCGGCGCTACATACCCGAACGCACTTGACATGCTCCGATTATTCCCCGTCGCATCAATCACCACATCCGGCAGCGCCCCATCCGTCATCAATCTCAAATCCTGCTCCAGATGATCCGTCGGCGCAATCGTTTCCCTCACCCCCATCCGCCCCCGGCAAAACGCCAGCCGCTGCTCATTCATATCCATCACGATGATCCGCGCCCCGGTCAACTTCACAAACTCCAGCACCGACAACCCAATCGGCCCCGCTCCAATGATCAGCACATTCTCGTTCCTCTGCGGACTGCACCGATTCACCGCATGACACCCAATCCCCAGCGTCTCCACCAGCGCCAACTGATCGAAACTCAGTTTCTTCGACGCATGCAATTTATCCGCGCGAATTAAAAACCGCTCCCTCATCCCCCCATCGCACATCACCCCAATCACCTTCAAATTCGCGCAGCAATTCGTCGCCCCCTTCCGGCACGCATGACAATCCCCGCAATTCATGTAAGGCTCAACCGAGCACCGATCCCCCGCCTTCACATTGCTAACCCCCGCGCCAACCTCCAGCACCTCAATCCCCAACTCATGCCCCGGAATCCTCGGATACTGAAAAAACGGAAACTTCCCCAGATAGCAGCTCAAATCCGTCCCGCAAATCCCCACCCGATGCACCGCAACCAGCGCCTCCCCCGCCCCCGGCCGCCCCGCCTCCGGAATCTCCGCCGCCCGAAACTCCCCCGGCTTCTCCAGATATAACGCCTTCATCAAATCACTCTCCTCATCTCATCACGCGTCCACACAAACAAGGGGGTCATCCCTGCTTTTAAAGGGTCAGCCATGCTTTTCCACCACCCCATCATTATTCTCCGGCCGTCCCTCAATATGATGCCAATTATGAATCGGCTCCAAAATCTTCAACACCTCATCCAGGAGCCTCCGATCCACCGGCTTCTCCGCCCACTCCACCCACTTCCTCACATTCTCCGGATTGGCCGACCCCACAATACACGTCGCCATGTCCTCGTTCTCAATCGAATACTGCACCGCCAGCTGCGCAATATCCACCCCGCGCTTCGCCGCGTGCCCCGCCGCCTTATTCGCCACCTCCCTCACCCTCGCCGTCGCCTTGTGCCACTTCGGCAGCTCCGTATTCGTCAGCAATCTGGCCGCAAACGGCGCTGCATTCATGATCCCCACCCCGCGCCCCTTCAGCATCGGCACGATGTCCCCCAGCATCGTGTTCTGAAGCGTGTAATGGTTGTACGACAAAATCACATCCAGATCCGCTCGCTCCAGCACATACTTGAATATCTTCATCGGATATCCGGAGATCCCCACAAACCGCACCTTCCCCTTCTCCTGCTGCTTCCTTAGCGCCGGAAGCGTCTCATTCACAATCTGCGACATCTCCACAAACTCGATGTCATGACACAGCATGATGTCCATATGGTCCGTCCGCATCCGATGCAGCGACACATCCACCGATTCCTCGACCCTCTTCGCCGAAAAATCAAAATGCGCCGCGTCATACCTCCCCAATTTCGTCCCCAGGATGTATCTGTCCCTCCGCACATCCCCAAGCGTCACCCCCAGCAGCACCTCGCTCATCCCCCTCCCATAAAACGGCGATGTATCAATGAAATTCATCCCCAGATCCAGCGCCACGCGCACCGCCCGCATCGCCTCACCGATGTCGATGCTGCGAAACTCCCCCCCCAGCGACGACGCCCCAAAACTGAGCACCGGCAATTCCAACCCTGTTTTTCCAAGTTTCCTTTTCTTCATAAATCAAACCCACTTTCGTGGCACGGGCGCCTCGCCCGTGGTTCCGCAAACCCATGGGCGGGGCGCCCATGCCACGATAAGTTTCTTCATCAATCCATCCTCACACCCACCGTCAACAACACATTCGCAAACCGCTGCTGATCCCCCGTCTGAATCGTCAACACATGGTCCCCCGTCTCCACCGCCTTATAAAAATCCCACTTCTCAATCGGCTTCAACTCCACCCCCAACCGCGCCCCCGCAATTACTTTCTTATACTCCCCCCAAACCGGCGGATCTTCCTTCAATGCATACGGCCCGCTCTTCTCGTACATCATCGTATTGATCTCTTCGATCGCAACCGCCGACAACACCGCCTCCAGAACCTGCGCACACGTCACCACCCCCGGCCTCAGATTCAAGCAAACCACCTCCGCCCCCGCCCCCTTCTTCGATGATGCTGGATAATTCCCATCCGCGATCAAAATCTTCGCGTGGTGCCCCGCCCTCCCCAAAACCTCATTGATCCGCGGATGAATCAGCTTGTGTCTCAGCATGGAAAACGAATTCTAAGCGAAGTACTTCCCAAACGCCTCCATCGTCATCCGCGCTGCCTCCTCCGCCCGGCCCGGCCCCGCCATCGCCTCCGCCGAAACAAATCCCTCATACCCAATCTCCCGCAGCGCCCTCGCAATCGGCCCAAAATCCGTGTGCCCTCCCCCCGCCGCCCTCCGATTCGAATCCGCCAGATGCACGTGCCCCACCATCTTCCCCGCCCGCCGCAATGCCTCGGCAATATCTCGCTCCTCAATATTCATATGGAAAAGATCACAGAGAATCCGAATATTATTTGAATCGGCCAGTGCCACAAATTTCAGCGCAGCTTCGACATTGTTGACAAAATTCGTCTCATACCGATTCAACGGCTCAAAAAAAAGCGGCACACCGTATTGGCCCGCATGATCCGCC
>DASYUA010000205.1:0-6923 GCA_036001665.1 Tepidisphaeraceae bacterium | reverse complement strand
GGAAACTTCGCTGGCGGCGGGGGCTGATGAGATGGACTCGCCGGCTGCGGATGATCGAGCCGAGAAGGGCGCGGGCCACAACCCGTTCGAGGCGCTTGTCGGGCGCCTTGCCCGAATGATTCGGCTGGAGATCGTCGAGCCAGCGCGGGCCCTGCCGATTTTATCGCGCGAGGATTATCGCGTGGTGGAGGCGTATGGGCAGTGTTATCGAGTGGAAGGGACGGAGAAGAACTTCCGGCGGCAGGATGCGGGGGCAAAGGGGAGGTGGTGGGGGAGGATGTGGCAGTCGGTGGAGGATCGATTGATGGGGAATAGCGCGCAGGGAATGCGTGGGCTCGGCGGCGGGAAGAATTCGGTGCTGATGACCGAGATCATCTCAGCGCAGCGCTGGCAGCGGTATGAGAATGAGGTGCTGGTGGCGGAGGGGGAGAATTCGCTGGGGGAGATTCCGCTGGTACACATTCAGAACACGGCTCTGCCGTTTGAGTACAGCGGGGCGAGCGATGTGGAGCCGCTGATTCCGTTGCAGGATGAATTGAATACGCGGCTGTCGGACCGGGCGAGCCGGATCACGCTCCAGTCGTTCAAGATGTACCTGGGGAAGGGGATCGATGATTTCACGTTGTTGCCGGTGGGGCCGGGGCGGATGTGGACCAGCGACAATCCCGCGGCGGAGGTGATCGAGTTTGGCGGGGATACGCAGAATCCGGCCGAGTCGTTGCACATCGCGGATTTGCGGGAGGCGCTGGACAAGACGAGCGGGGTTTCGCCGATCGCGGCGGGGGCGATCAAGAATCGGATCGGGCGATTGACCAGCGCGGCAGCGCTGCGGCTGACGCTCATCTCGCTTCTGGCGAAGACTGAGAAGAAGCGGACGACGTATGGGTTGGGGTTGCAGAGGATGATCGAACTGGCGCTGGGGTGGCTGGACAAGGCGGGGTTGTTTGCGACAGCGCCGGAGGAGAGGCGGGTGGAGTTGCACTGGCCGAGCCCGCTGCCGGAGAACGAGGTGGAGAAGTTGCAGGAGGGGGAGATCAAGACACGGCTGGGGGTGCCGAAGGAGGTGGTGCTGAGGGAACTGGGATATTGAGAAATTTTCGATTTTCGATTTGCGATTGGGGAGTTGGGCGGGGTGCATGGAAGTAGGGGCGGCTTTAGCCGCCGGACGCTGTGGGATCGGCGGCTGAAGCCGCCCCTACAAGCTACATGCACCGGACCGCGGATTTGAGATTTTAAATTTGAGATTGGAAAGGAGGAGGCATGAGCGAGGTGAAAGTGGAGATCAGTGGGGGTGAGGGTACGGCGTTTTCGTCGCCGCCGGCGGCGGCGGTGCCGGTGAAAAGGGAGGAGGATGCGGCGCAGAAGCTGCACAAGATGGCCCGCGAGCTGATGCGGGCGCGGAACCGGAAGATGATGCTGGAGTATCTGCGGCTGCGGAGTGCGATGAGGTGAGGGGAGGGGAGGGTTCGCTTCGCGAACTGGTTCGCGGAGCGAACCCTACGTGAGGGGAATCAGACGCAAGAGTTTTCGCGTGGAGGCGGCGAGGCGGGGGCCGCCTCCACGCATTTTCAAAAGTTTTCCCGCCAGAATTGATTGGAGGCATGTATGGGGTTTACGGGGAAGGCGACTTATTCGGCGGGCGCGGGCCTGCCGGAAACTGCGGAAGACATAGCGGATTTGGTGGCGATCAACTCGCCGTTCGAGACGCCGCTGCTGGATGCGCTGGGTGATGCCACGCGGCCGGCGAGGTCGACGCTGCACGAGTGGCTGGAGGATACGCTGTTGCCGAACACCGACACGGTGAACGACTCGGTGTACACGAACGCGCTGACGGATATGACGTTTGGGGTGAGCAACGCATCGCGATTTCGGGTGGGGGATCAGATCCAGCTCGAAGGATCGACGGAAGTGATGCTGGTGACGGCGGTGGATACGGTGGGCGGGACGGTGAGCGTGGTTCGCGGGTATGGCGGATCGACGGCGAGCGCGCTGGCCAACGCGACGCCGATCTGCATCCTTGGGAACGCGGCGCTGGAAGGGGATGATGCATCGTCGGCGCGGTTCACCGCGCGGTCGAGGAAGATCAACTACACGCAGATCTTCGCATCGACCGTGGAGGTGAGTGGATCGGAGCTGGCGGTGCGGCAACTGGGGATCAAGGATGAGCTGAATTACCAGAAGCAGCAGCGGACGCGGGAGCTGTTGCGCGACCTGGAGAACTGCGTGATCAACGGCCGGGCGCCGGCGGCAACGCAGGAAGGCAGCTCGACGGTGCGGCGGACAATGCGGGGGATCATTCCGCATCTGACGACCAATAAGTTTTCGCCGGGCGTGGGCGGATTTCCCGGCGACACAAATGTGAGCGAGGAGCAGCTCAACCTGGCGCTGCGAAACATCTGGAAACAGAGCAGCGGTCAGGTGGACCTGATCGTGGTGGGCGGCGTGCAGAAGCGGGCCATCAACCAGATCGTCATGCCCAGCCGGCGATTCGGGTCCGAGACCGAGTTGGTGAAGAACGTGGTGAGCATCTACGAGAGCGACTTTGGCGTCTGCCAGGTCGTGATGAGCCGCTGGGTGCCCAAGGGGATGATTTTGTTCCTGGACAGCAGCCGCATCGAGGTGCTGCCGCTGGCGGGGCGGAGCTTCCATTTCCGGCCGCTGGCGACGACGGGGGACCGCGAGAGCGGGCAGGTCATCGGCGAGTACACGGCGGAACTGCGCAACGAGAGTGCGCACGGGTTGATCAGCGGGTTGGCGTAGAGAACGGCGGCTGAAGCCGCCCCTACGTGAGCATTGCGAGCGTTGTGATCGTCGTGAGTGTCGTGGGGGTTTTTTCGGGGAAAGCGGTTGTTCGGTTCCTCCTCCGCTTCCCCGCCCCCACATTTTTTCAATTCAAAACGAGAGAGGGAAACGAGGTTCACATGGTTTACTGTAGCGATGTCGATCTGCTCCACTGGGAGCCGAATATTTTTCGCGATGCGGTGTTCGCGTCGCAATTGCTGTTGAGCGGGACGGGAAGCCTGGCGGGGACGACGTTTACGCTGGCGTCGGGTTCGTTGAGCAGCGCCCATGTGGTGAGCGATGAGGTGATCGTGCTCAGCGGGTCGCTGGCGGGCAGTTTTCCGATTGTCAGCGTCAACAGCGCCACCGAGCTGACACTGAGCGTGCTGTACGATGGACTGTTTCCGGATGCGGGGAGCGCGGTGGCAGGTCCGGTGGGGACGGCGGCGGATCTGGCGTTCGCGGTGCGGACGTTCTGGCCGCAGCGGAGGGTGGTCAGCGATTTGATCAGCCGGGCGGCGGGGATCGAGCCGGACGATGAATCGCCAGCGGTGATCATCAATGCGCAGGCGCTGCGGCGGCCGTGCGCCCTGGGGACGCTGCAAATGATTTACAACGCGCTGGCGGCGGCGTCTTCGTCGCCGGAGCCGCTGTCGATGCGGGCGGATTTGTATGAGCGGCTGTATCGGCGCTCGCTGTCGCGGACGCGGGTGGAGCTGGATACCAACGGCGATGGCAGGGCGGAGGTAGCGCGGACGTTGAATGTTTTGGAGTTGGCGCGGGTGTGATTTCTCGGTCCCACTGAAGGCGTGTAGGTCCGGCTTCGCCGGACGTGTCCGACAAAGCCGGACCTACAAGACTGCGGGTGGGACAAGGCAAGTTTTCAGAAGGGAGGGAATGGTGTGGCTGTTTCATTTACTCGCCGAGGCGAATTGGCCGGATTTCACGAGCTTTGGGGCGGCGGGATTGATGGGGGCGATGTGGCTGTGGGAAAGAAAGACCAGTCGCCAGCGGGAGGAGCAGCTTGACGAGGCGCACGTGCGGATTTTGGGAGATCGGGTGCAGCTCGAGCAGCTCATCGACGTGGTGCGGCAGAATGTGGAGGCGATGACCCGGCTGGGGGCGATCCAGGACCAATTGGTGCGGAAATTGGATCGCGAGGAGCAGCGCGCGGGGAAAGGAGGATCATGAGATAGCCTGGGGAATGGTGTGGCGATTTGTCAAAGATTTGGCTGAAAAGACTGTTGTGAATCTCCCGCCGTTGTCGTAGGTCCGGCTGTGCCGGACATATCCGGCACAGCCGGGCCTACAATAGCTACAATGGCTCCTTGACAATCTCCTTCCCTTCCGTTTGGCTTAGCAGTGACTCGCCGAAGGGATTGGGAAGGAGATTTGAATGGCTCGCTCATTGTACGCCCGTCTTCTGGAGCGTTATGGCCCGAAGAACCTGGGGGAAAGAGGACCCAGCCGCCGCGATGTGCTCAAAGCGACGATGGCGGCTTCCGCGGGGATGTTGATCAGCGGCTGCAAGGGCGGGGGACGGAGCTCCAGCTCGACTTCGTTGACATCGGAAAGCCAGCGGCGGGTGATCGTGGTGGGCGGCGGGTTTGCCGGGCTGGCGGCGGCGTATGAGCTGTTGTCGGCGGGATATAAGGTGCACGTGTATGAGGCGCGCAGCCGGCTGGGCGGGCGGGTGCTGAGCATGCCGGATGTGGTGAACGGGAAAGTGGTCGAGGGGGGCGGGGAATTCATCGGGGCCAATCACCCAACGTGGGCGGCCTATAAGCAGCAGTTTGGGTTGGATTATGCGCCGGTGACGGAGGACAAAAAGTTTCCACCGATCATCATTGGCGGCAAAAAGCTGGAGGAGCGGCAGGCCAAGGCGCTGACCGAGGAGATGACGGCGGCGCTTGCGACGATGAACGCGGCGGCGGCCAAGATCGACGCGGATTATCCGTGGAAGAGCGACAATTCGATCGAGCTGGACGCCATGTCCGCGGCACAGTGGCTGGCGGGGCTGAAGGTGTCGGAGCTTTGCCGAAAACTGATCCAGATCGAGCTGGAGGGGACCAACAATGTGGCGCTGGCGCGGCAGAGCTATCTGGGGAACCTCACGCAGGTCAAAGGCGGCGGGGTGGAAAAATATTGGAGTGACAGCGAGAGCTATCGGTGCCTGGGCGGGAGCAGTCAGCTCACGTTGAAGCTGGCGGCGGCGCTGGGGGTGGATCGGATCACGCACAAAGCGCCGGTCATCGCCATCCGCGCCAAGGAGCGGGAGATGGTGGTGAGCACGGCCGACGGCGAGCCGCACGAGTGCGATGATGTGGTGCTGGCGATTCCGCCGACGATGTGGAAAAAGATTTTCTTCTTCCCCGAACTGCCCGAAGGATTGCGGCCGCAGATGGGGTCGGCGACGAAATATCTGGCGACGGTGAAGGAAGCCTACTGGGCGAAGAAGACGTATTCGCCCAATGGATATACCGATCTGGAAATCAGCGCCACCTGGGATGCAACCGAGAAGCAGGGGGCGGGGCCGGCGGTGGTGTGTGGGTTTTCCGGCGGGCCGGTGGCGGAGGCAGCGCGGAAGATCAGTCCGGGGGATCGGGACAAGCGCTTTGGGTTGATCCTGGAAGCGATGATGCCGGGATTCGTGGATAATTTTCAGAAGTCGCGATTCATGGATTGGCCGGCCGACCCGTGGGTTTTGGGGGGATATTCGTTCCCCGGACCGGGAGAAGTGACGACGATAGGGCCGGTTTTGCGCGAGGCTTATGGGCAAATGCATTTTGCGGGGGAATACAATTGCCTGAAATTTGTTGGTTATATGGAAGGCGCGCTCAACAGCGGGGTGACGGTGGCGCGGGAGATTGCGATACGGGATGGGGTGATGAAGGGGTAATGCGGACAGTATGATATTGAAGTGCCGGATATCGTTCTGACCACTCTCAATGCGCGCTATGCCCATGCGGCGTTTGGGCTGCGCTATCTGATGGCTAATCTGGGAGCGCTGCGTCAGCGCGCGCTCCTGCTCGAGTTTGATATCAACCAGCGGCCGATCGATATGCTGGAGCAGATCCTGGCGCAGAATCCAAAAATCGTCGGATTAGGCGTTTATATCTGGAATGTCGAGCCGGCGACGCGATTGGTGGCGGACCTGAAGCGACTTCGGCCGGAGACTGTGGTGATCGTCGGTGGGCCGGAGGTGAGTTATGAGATGGACCAGCAGGAAATCTGCCGGCTGGCGGATTATGTGATCACGGGGGAGGCCGATCTGGCATTTGCGGAAGTGTGCCGGGGAATTCTGGAGGGAAGGCGGCCGCTGATGAAGGTGATCGCGGCCGAGCTGCCGCAGTTTGAGAACCTGGTGCTTCCCTATGAGCTGTATGACGAGCGCGATGTCGCCCATCGGGTGATTTATGTGGAGGCGTCGCGGGGATGTCCGTTCAAGTGTGAATTTTGCCTCTCCTCGCTGGATGTGCCGGTGCGGAATGTGCCGCTGGAGGCATTTCTGGAAGCCATGCAGTCGCTGCTGGATCGGGGCGTGCGGCATTTCAAGTTTGTGGATCGGACGTTCAATCTGAATTTGAAAATCGGGCAGCGGATTCTGCAATTTTTCCTGGAGCGCTATCGGCCGGGATTGTTTTTGCACTTTGAGATGATTCCGGATCGGCTGCCGGAGGGATTGCGGGAGTTGATTAAGAAGTTTCCCGCCGGGGCGCTTCAGTTTGAGGTGGGGATTCAGACTTTCGACGAGGAAGTGGCCGAGCGGATCAGCCGACGGCAAGACAATCGCAAGGTGGAAGAGAATCTGCGGTTTTTGCGAGCGGAAACAGGCGTGCATGTGCATGCGGATTTGATCGTGGGATTGCCGGGAGAGGATTTGGCGAGTTTCGCGGCCGGATTTGATCGATTGGTTGCACTCGGGCCGCAGGAAATTCAGGTGGGCATTCTCAAGCGCCTGCGCGGGACGCCGATTGTGCGGCACGATCAGGAATGGGGGATGATTTACAGCCCGCACGCCCCGTACGAAGTGCTGGCGACGAAGACGATGGATTTCGAAACGATCCAGAAGATGCGGCGGTTTGCGCGGTATTGGGATCTGGTGGCTAATAGTGGGAATTTTGTGCGGACGACGCCGCTGA
>DASYUA010000204.1:0-1507 GCA_036001665.1 Tepidisphaeraceae bacterium | reverse complement strand
GAAAAAAAGTAGTCCGGGAGGGGCTGGGACGCGGTTTTTTGTAAATTTGGTTTGGGGCTGAGGTTGTGGAGGGGTGGGGCAAGGAAGTGCCAAAAAAAGCGAGTCCTTTCCACGTCCTTTGCGAGTCCTTTTTGCGTCCCGCATGGGTCCTTTGGGCCGGAGATCGCGTCCGTAGCGCCGCAAAGCGAGTCCCGGATGGAAGGAGGGGATGGCGGATTGAAAATGAGGGATTGCGGGCGCGCCGCGGGGGCGGGGGTACGGCTGAGTGGGTAAGACGCGGACATTCCTTCCCCCTTTCTGGTGTTAGGTCCTCAGAGATTCTATACGTTTTGAGTCGGCGTTTGTTCGGGTCAAAATCCGAAGAATTTGGACGTGTAACTGTTTGGCGGCAATGTGGATTTGGGCGGGCCCTCGATGGGGGAGTTTTAGAAGGTGAGCGGGGAACGGTTGAGGCGAATTTTGAGCGTCACGGGGTGGCGTGGCATGCTTGATTTGAAATCGCAGAGGCATGGGGGCGAGTACGCCCCTCTGCAACAGCTTTCGTTAAAATCAGGAAAAATTGTGGAGAATGACTTCGCATCCATGGCACAAGATGCTGCCGGCAACGCGTTTAGATAAATGTGGACCGAACGGAAAGTTTTTGTTGCTTTTCCTCCTGGGGGGGGGGTTAGAATGGTTGAGTCGGATGGGTTTTTGGTGGCGGGAAGCTCCTGGGACGGCCAAGATGGGAAATTGGCCGAGGGCTAGGAAGGAGCAGGTCATGATAGGGCAGGCCACTTCTGATCGGGCTTTTACGCTTGAAAACGATGGTGTCGTTCCACCAGTGGAGCAGCCCTGCGCTCAGGTGAGCGGCACGCGGAGCGCCGACCCTAAATTCCAGGCCCGCATGTCGCTCTTGGAGGCACGGGCAACGCTGATCGCGGCAACGCGCGCGATGAGCTTTTGCGGATTCAGCCAACGCGCCGGGATGATCGCCAGAGAGGTCTGCGGCATCAAGTTTGGGAGCTATCGGCCGTCGGACATCATGGAATTGATGCGAAGGCCGGAATTTCAGCAAGGTTTTGAGCAAGCGTTGGAGAGTTGGAGGTCAGGCTGGCATCCGGGCGTTTCATCGTCATCAATGCGTCTGCGGGAGCGTCAGTACAGAGCTTGCCGCGCTTTCATTCGAGATCGCGGTTGGACACGTGTTGCCGATGCGGTGGAGTCGATGCTGGCGGCGAGGGCGCAGCATGTGTTGGTTGAAGACTCGGCCGGGAACCGGCGGTCGCAGCGCTTGATCGATGTTCTCGACCTGTTTTTTCATATTCCGATGACGGGCGCGCGGTCGGCCAGGATGCGGGTGGTGGAAACGAGCGAGTAGCGGACCGTGGCGGGTTGGGCGCTTCTACAGGAAGCTTCCATCCCGATACAGTTCGGATTCGGCGGCGCGGCTGATAGCTTTCTGCGAAGAAGGTGAAAGGCCGCGGAACAAGAGTGCGCCGGATGAAGCCGATGGTAGCCTGGCCCC
>DASYUA010000203.1:0-10735 GCA_036001665.1 Tepidisphaeraceae bacterium | reverse complement strand
AAGGCAGCGCGGAAAGAGACGGCATGACTTCCCCCCTCTAAAAAAACAAGCACAGAGGCTCCGGCACGACCGGGCGTGCGTATTTCGCACTATGTATACGTTTGAAATTGGTATTTGTTCGGTTGGTTGGCAGGTTTTTTTGGCTGTGGAAGGAATTGGTGCGGCGAGCCGCACCGTACGGGTGGTCGGAGTGGAGAGGAGAGGAATTGGGGGGTGGTTATCGGAAGTTGGGGGGGAGATGGAGAGGGGTGGGCTCTAGACAGGGCGGGTTTGGGTCGAATAATTGGGGGACACACGTCCGGGATGGACCTGGTTCATTATTGCCCTGATTCCGGGGCGTTCGCTTCGATGGGATTCGTTGATGCTCCAATTCATCGCAGATGAGCCGTTGGTGGGACTTCGGTACTTCTCGGCCGACCAGGTGCTCTCGCCTTATATCTACGTTTTCTACGCGGCTTATGTCGTGGCCTTCATCCTCACACCGGTGCTGCGGCACGTGGCGATTCATTACAACATCATCGATCAGCCGGATGGGGTTCGGAAAATGCACACGGCGCCGGTGGCTTATCTGGGAGGGCTGGCGGTGTTCCTGGGGTGGCTGACGGGGCTGACGATGAGCCAGTTTTTGCCGCTGCACCACATCGACGAGCTCATGCCGCCGGAGATGCCGCGGTCGGTGGTGATCAATTTTGGCCTGGTGATTGGGGCGTCGGCGATCATCCTGCTGGGGCTGTGGGATGACATCATCCACATGAGCCCGAAGATGAAAATACTGGGGCAGGTGTTCGCGGCGTGCTGCCTGCTGATGGGCGGGATCGGCCGGCGCTGCTCGTGGATCTTCATCGGGCCGGTGCTGATGAAGCTGGCCAATCGGGGAATCATCCAGGGTGATCCTGCGCATCTCTATCATCACTGGATCGTGGGCGTCACCAGCGCCATGTTGGTGATCGGCATCATCGTGGTCTGCTGCAACGCGACCAATTTGATGGATGGGCTGGATGGGTTGTGCGGCGGGGTGACGGGGGTGGTGGCGTTTGGGTTTCTGTTTCTGGCCGTGAATCTGGCGATGTTGAGCGGGGCGATCAACATCAACCACGATGCGCTGCGAGTGGTGATGGCGCTGGCCCTGCTGGGGGCGGTGCTGGGGTTCGTGCCGTACAACTTCAACCCGGCGTCGATCTTTCTGGGGGATACGGGATCGATGTTCATTGGATTCTGCTGCGGAACCCTGATGATCCTGTTCGCGGCGCAGGGGCAGTTCAAATGGTTTTTGGCATCAATGGTGATGTTCTCGCTGCCGCTGCTGGATACCGCTTTGGCGTTTGTGAGGAGGTATGTGAACAAACGGCCGCTGTTTTCGGCGGATCGGTACCATTTGCACCATCAGTTGGTGGCGCGTGGGTTTACGGTGAAGCAGACGGTGGTGATCTCGTATGGGTTGTCGATCGCGTTCGTTTTGCTGGGGGCGGCGATCGTGTTTACGCGGACGAGATATGCGGTGGGGATTTATCTGATTGTGTTTGGGTCGATTATTGTGGCCGCTTTCAAGATGGGAATGGTGCATGAGCGGGTGAAGGTAACGACGGCGCAGTCGCTGGGGACGGGGGATGCGGTGACGCCGATGCAGGCAGAAGTGGAGCCGGGGAAGGTGCTGGAGGTGAAGGATCCCCAGAGGAAGGGGGAGGTGGAGGATAAGAATTGAGGGGGGAGGGCGGCGTGAGGGGGGATTTGCGATTTCGGATTTGCGATTTGCAATTGCAGAGATCACGTTCAGGGGGATGGGTAGATGTCTTTCAAGGGACCGTCGATGATTCTCAAGAAGAAGTCGTTATCGCGGCGGCCCAGCCGGCCTTCGATGGTTCCGCGCTGGCCGTTCAATTCGTAGGGGATGGTGAAGCGAGATTGATTGGCGGGGTCTGGCTGGCCAGCGAAGAATCTCAGATGCAGACTTCGTGGCACAGTATTACTGTAGACGACCCGGTCGGATGGCCAATAATTGGACTGTGGAGGGATCTGAAGGGTGCCGATACTGAAGCTGATCAGATCGAAAGTTGGCGTGCCGGTTGCGGGCGCACCAGGGAACGAGGAGACGGGGCTGCCACCCCAACCCGTGAATATGACGCAGACGAGGCGCTTCTGGCCCTGACCTGTAGCTCGCTCGCCCAAAAAGACGACGGCACAACCGCGCGCTGTACGCCAAAGGGGGAAATCAGTCCAGCAGGTGGGGACCAAGGTGACGGCGGGAGGATTGGAGGAGGGGATTAACGAGTACTGGGGAGAGGTGGCTGGAAGAGTGGCGACATCCCCGGGGACTTCGCTGTAGACGACTTGATCGGGCGGGGCAGTGTAGGCGAGGCACTTGCGCTGAAGGCGCGATAGCTGCCAGAGCTTCGGAACAGCTCTCCAAAAGTAGAGAGCGCCCAGTGCGGCGATGATGGCGAACGCTACGGCCGAGCCTATGCGAAATCGGCGGCGGCGATGCCAAGGGGTGGCCCGTGCGGGTGGTGCGTAGGTTGGAGTGAGGAGTGCGGGGCGGGGTTCAGGTTGGTCGATCGAGGGGACGCTCACGATGCGCTCCGTCAAAGACGCAGTATACAGGATAGCCATTTCTGAAAGTGGATGGGAGAGGGAAAGGAGAGCCACGGGCGAGGCGCCCGTGCCACGTTAGGAGCAGATGGGACGAGGCGCCGCCTATTTCGCGGTGAGGGTCAGGGGGCGCAGGGGGTCTTCCTTGTAGTCGAGGGATTTGATTTCGGCGCCGGTGGGGACGAGGTAAATGAGGGTGATGTCGGTGGGGCGGAATTCTTCGGGGCCGGAGAGGGAACTCGCGGCTTTGTTGAAGTCGTAGATGGCGGCGAGCATTTCCTGGTTTTGGTTGTTGACGACTTTGGCCAAAGCGCCGTAGGGGGTGTGGCGCTTGCCGGCGGAATCGACGAGGCGGAAGTCGGCCAGATTGTTGGCCCAGTCCCATTTGCCGTGGCCCTGGGCAACGCGGGCGGGGACCTGGATCATGACGTTGCCGGGGGGAACGGCGAGCTCGTTGATGAGGTTGTCGCCGCGGGCCATGAGGGCGATGGATTGCGTGGGGGTCATGTCGAGCTTGCTGAATTTTTTGTTTTGAAGCGAGAAGGAGCCCCACTGGGCCAGGCCGTTTCTCTCGTCGGCGTTGGGGGTGCCGGGGTTGATGGGGGTGAAAAGTTTGGGCGAGGCGTTGACATCGCCTTCGCTGATGAGAGGGGCGGCTTTGGCCTGGGCGCCGGTGGTATTGGTGTTGGCGCCGGTGGCGACGGCGTTGGGCGGGCCGCCTTCCTTGCGGACGACTTCGACCTGCTCGCTGAGCTGAATGCCGTTTTGCACGGGCATCGAGGAGAGGGGGATGCGGGCGTCGCGCTTGACCTCGAGGAAGACGCCGGGGGCGATGCGGCGGGAGGCGGATTTGTCGGAGGTTTCGGCGGGGAGAAAGACGCCATCTTCGTCGAGCTCGAAGACCAGGTCGGCGGATTTGTCGCCGGGGACGAAGAGATAGTCGTCGGCGGTCTGGGCGTAGAGGATGCGGCCGGCTTCGAGGGTGCCGACGGGGAAGTGGTTCTTGTAGCGAGGCGGAGAGGTCTCGGTGGATTTGGCGACGAGACGGATGGTGGCGGGGCTGAGGGCGACCATGCCGGTTTTCTTGTCGGCATCGTCATGGCTGAAGCGGGTGCGGACGACGAGGTGGACTTTGCCGTCGCCGGGCCGGCGCTGCGGCTCGAGTGGAGGGGGCGGAGGATTGGTGGCCTTGCCGCGGATGCCGACGGCGGAGGTGCCGACCATCCAGCGCTCGGGATCGACCTGCATGAGCGGGCCGAGGATGTGGACGGATTGGACGGTGGTTTTGCCGGCGAGGGCGGTGCGATTGGAGCCGGATTGGAGGCCGGCGCGCTGGCCGTAGAGTTCCTGGAGATAGTCGGGGTGGACCTCGGCGAAGGAGCGGCCGCTCGAGAGCGCGCCTTCGTTGGAGCTGACCTTCTTGAGGAGGCCGAGGACCATGTCATCAGCGCCGACCCAGAGGCCCTGGGAGTCGTTCGATTCGTTGCGGATGAAGCGCTCGCCGTCGATCTCGTCGTAGACGGCATCGACGTCGCTCTGTTTGCCGGCCTGGCGGATGATGATGGGCTTGTCGAAGGTGATGGGATAGCGTTGATAGCCGGCGATGCTGGGGCCGAAGGGGAGGGTCTGGGCGGCGATGGCCAGGATGCCGACGGCGAAGACGCCGGCGATGATGCCCATGATGGGAGCGCCGACCTTGTCGAGGAGGACGGGGAAGCGGACGTTGCCGGGGATGGCCTTGTCGAAAATGACGCGGAGGATGAGGTAGGTGACGGCGAAAAGGACGACGAGGGCCATGGCGTTGGCCTGATCGTTGAATTTGCCGCCGGAGAGGGCGACGACTTCCTCCTGATAGGAGACGGCGATCAGAGCGGAGATGATGGCGAGGATGGCCGAGATGGCGGAGGAGAAGAAGCCCTGGAGAAAGTGCCAGTAGGCGATGAGGCCGATGAAGATGATGACGATGAGGCTGAAAATCATAATTGGATATTGAAGAGTTTGGGGTGAATGACGAATGACGAATGACGAATGACGAAAGAATGTCGAATGACGAATGACGAAATGAACATCGAACGTCGAACTAAGAGCCCCCTCACCCTGACCCTCTCCCCCGAGTACGGGGGCGAGGGCTGAAGAGTTGAGGATGTTGAGTATTGTGGGATCATTCCGAAGCAACCTGCGCGGGGGCGCGGGAGGGTTGCTCCTGGCCTTTGAGGACGCGGAGGACTTCCTGGACGCTGGTTTCGCCGGCTTCGACCTGGGCGAGGGCCATCTCCTGGAGATAGCGGCCGCGCTGTTTGCGGAAGATGGTCTTGAGCTGATTGAGGGTGCCGCCGGCCAGGACGGCAGCGCGGACTTCATCGTCGATGTTGAAGACTTCGAAGACGCCGAAGCGGCCCTTGAAGCGAAGATCGACGCAGAAGTCGCAGGTCATGGGGTTGCCCTTGGGATCGCGCAGGGGCTGGGTGCGGGCTTGGAAGAGCTGGGTGACGCGGTTGGGGTCCATGTTGAGCTTGCGGAGGCTTTCGGGGTCGGGGGCGTAGCCGACCTTGCAGGCCATGCAGAGGCGGCGGACGACGCGGCCGGCGATGATCATGCGGAGGTATTCGGTGGCGGCCTTGTCGTCGCCGACGAGCTTGCGCCATTGCTCGAGGGCTTCGAAGGTGGTGCCAGCGCGCATGCCCACGTAGACGCGGCGGCCTTCGCGGGCGAATTTGACCAGCTCGCGGGCGCTTTGGGGATTGGTGATCTCATCGACGAGCAGGATGTCGGGGATCTGTGAGCAGACCCACTCGACCTGCTTGAACTCTTCGACGGGAGAGGCGGAAGCGGAGAGCTTGTTGACGGTGATGCCTTCCAGTTCCTCCTTGGGGGCGTGTTCGACGGTCTGGATGTGATGAACGAAGGCATCGTGGGCGCGGAGGATGGTGTGGAGGAGCGTGGTGAGGCCCTGGCCCTTGGGGGCGGTGACGAGCACGATGCCTTTGTTGTCCTCGAGGAGAGTGCGGACCTGCTTGAGTTGGTCGTTGGAGAAGCCCAGGGAGTCGAGGGTGAAGGGGGACTTCTTTTTGGGATCGACGGTGATGCGGAGGGTCTCGCCGGCGGTGGTGCCGGCGGTGGCGACCTCGAGATCACATTTGCGGCCGTCGAGGATGACCTTGGTCATGCCGGCCTGGGGCTTGCGCTTGTCATCGGTGTCCATGCCGGCCAGTTTCTTGAGGAAATGGATGGCGGCGACGGCGGAGGCGCGGCTGAGATTGGGGGAAGGATAAGAGACGCCGTCTACGGTGAAGTTCATGCCGGCGGTGCCTTCGTTCAAGGGGCGGACTTCGATGCGCTCGGCGTTCTTCTTGAGGGGCTCGGAGAGAATGGTTTGGGCGGCGTCGTAGCCAGGGCGGGAGGAATCTTGGGAGTCGGGAGGAGTGAGGGCGTCGTTGTTCTTCCTGATGAACTGGACTTCGCCTTCCTCGGCCTCGACGACCCTGGCTTTGCCTTTGCCGATGTTCTTGATCCAGTTTTTGAATTCGCCCTGGAGGTCGCCCAGGCCGACCGCCTGGCTGCGCATGATGAGGTAGATGCCGATGGCCACGGCGATGACGCCGGCGAGGACGGAGAGGGCGATGGCGAAGCCGGGGATGAAGAAGAAGAGGAAGAAGCCGGCAACGCCGATGATGAAGACCATCGAGTTGATGATCTCGCGGGGGAGATGGGCGCGGACGGAGTCTTTGTCGATCCAGGTGGTGAGGCGCAGAAAGATAAGCAGGAGGATGAGGACGGGGAGGAGTTTGAGGAGGCTGATGTAAGCGCCGCCGACTTGAGCGGCGGCGATCAGCCCGATGACTGGATGCATTAGGCGTCCTTCAGATAAGAATTTTACGGCGCCACTCCGTTGCTCGGCGGACAGGAATGTCCGCCCCACCGCAATCGGCGATGAAAGGATTGTAATGGAGGCGGAGGGGTTCTGACAATTTAATTAGGAGGAGTCGGTGGTCAGTGGTCAGTTGTCAGGAATTAATCCTGGCGGGGTTCATCGAGGGGGATGGAGGCGGGATTGGGTTGGGAGGGGGGTGGGGGTGTGGGGTCGTTGATGGTGTGCCTGGGGGTATCTTCGGGTTCTTGCTGAGGTTCTCTGGGTTTGGGTTTTTGGCCGGTGAGGGGGATGATCACGGTTTTTTCGGTGTCGCCACGGCGCATGACTTCGAAGGAACGGAAGACTTCGCCGGTGAGCTCGTGGAGGGAGAGGCCGCCGGCGCAGAGGACGAGGAGGATGAAGGTGACGAGGCGGAAGATTTCGGCCAGGACGTAAAGGAAATGGGCGAAGCCGCCGCCGGGGAAAATGGCGGCAAGGATGTGGAAGAGGAGGATGAAGACCAGGAGGGCGAAGGAGATGTAGAACTGGGCACGATTGCGGACGATTTTGGGGAAGATGAGGCAGACAAAGAGGAAGGCGATGAGAGGGGTGGTGAGGTCCATGCCGTAAGGATAGCGGAAGTACCAAGGAGTCAGAATTCAGAAGTCAGAAATTCAGAAGAATGCTTCCCATGGCGTATTTGGAAGTTAAGGCAATCACTTCGGGCGCCCTGCGACCATTTACGCCGAGGAGCCGATTGCGCGAAGATGAGGGGGGCGGTTTGAGGGCTCGCGGGTTTCTTGACCTATAGTATAGAGGCCACTATTCTTTCGGCCCTTCCACCGGTTTGTTGTTGAGGTGGTTGGAGCGGAAGGGAGTTTGTGCAAAAAGGCACGAAGTTTATGCAACGCCGCGTCCGCTGAAGCGGACCGTACGGCGGCCCCTGCAAGGTTCGCTACGGCAGAGATGGAGAAGTTGTGGAGCGGTGCATGGCCAAGGACCAGAACACCAACTGGGGTTCGATGGCCGGCATGGGGTTGCAGATGGCGGTTGGAGTTGGACTGGGATTGCTGGTTGGCGGATGGCTGGATCGGAAATATGGATGGTCGCCCTGGGGGATGACGGTTGGCGCGATGCTGGGCCTGGCGGCCGGGATGTATCTGCTGATCAAAGAGGCGATCCGGATGAATAAGGATTAGCAAATCGATGCGTGGGTTTCTGCTGATTCCGATTGTGTTGCTGGCCGCGGGAGGCGCGGGAATTGTCCTGTGCCGGTTGATGGGAATCGACCCGCAACTGACGGCGATGTCGGCGGCGGCGCTGGGATCATTGATTGCCAGCGCGCTGGCGGCGGGGCCGCTGTTTCTGGCCGGGGGCGGATCGCAGGCGGCGGCAGCGCAGGCGGGATTGCTTTCCACCGGCGTGCATCTGCTGGGACATGCGGCGGTGGCGGGGATTGTGATCGTGGGACATCTGGCCGTCGGCGGCGGGTTTGTTTACTGGCTGATGGCGTTTTATATGGTCACGCTGATTGTCGTTTGCGGGTCGCTGGTGTCGGTGATTCGGCGTGCGCCGGCGGAGCGAGCGGCGACTTCGAGCGGGAGCGGTAAGCCATGAGCATTTTCAGCTTCATCGCGACGGCCGATCCGCTGGATCATGTGTTGCCGCACGACATGCACATGCACGTCGGGCCGTTTCATCTGAACAATCAGATGTTCATGGCGCTGGTGGCGGGGATTTTGATGTTGCTGATATTTCCGGTGCTGTTTCGAAGGAACGTGGCCGACGTGCCGCACGGGGCGAGGAATTTTTTTGAATCGATCATGGAGTTTCTGCGCGTGGAGGTTTTCAGGCCGGCGCTGAAGGAGCACACGGACCGGTTTGTGCCGTTTTTGTGGACGCTGTTCTTTTTCATCCTGTTCTGCAATTTGCTGGGGCAGATTCCGTTTGGGGAAATTGTCACGGCGATCAGCGGGAAGGAGTCGCACTGGGGGGGGACGGCGACGGGGACGGTGGCGACGACCGGGGCGCTGGCGCTGTGCGCGTTTCTGGCCATTCATCTGAGCGGGATGGTGCAGGTGGCGCGGTCGCTGATGGATGGGACCTATGGGCACCATGGGCACCATGAGGAGCATTCATCGAATGGCGAGGCGGGGCACGAGGCAGCGCATGACCTGGATCACCCGCGCAGCGAGGGACTGGTGGCGGATGTGCCGCAGGACCTGCGTGCACTGACCGATCCAGCGAAGCACTATGCGGATGATGAGCATCACAAGCATCATCATCACAAGCCGGACGATGGGCATTTGCATGTGGGATATGAGGCGCATGGGGCGGGGCAGAAGATGAATCCAGTGCTGGCGGTTTTGGCATCGCCGTTTTTGTACCTGTGGAATTTCGCACCGCATCCGTTCAAGCCCAAGCCGGGTGAATCGGCCGTGGGATGGCTGATGGATGTGCCCATCTGGTTCGCGCTGCTGGCGCTGGAATTGATCGGCGCAATGATCAAGCCGTTTGCGCTGACGATTCGTTTGTTCGCGAACATGATCGCGGGGCACATCGTGCTGGCGGCGTTGATATTGCTGATTCCGGTGGCGGCGGGTGTGGGTGCGCAGATTGGCGTTGGCGCGCCGGTGACGATGTTGAGTTTGCTGATACGGGTGTTGGAATTGTTTGTGGCATTTTTACAGGCGTATATTTTTACGTTTTTAACGACGCTGTTTATTGCGAGCGCGGTGGCGCCGGAACACTGAGTGATTTGAAACCAAAAAGACCCCTCACCCTAACCCTCTCCCCTGAGTACAGGGGAGAGGGAACAAGAGGAGCAGGGACAACGATATTCGCCCATGAGCAGCCGACGCCGGGGCACTTTTACTTAAGATCGGCACCATATACATCCGCGTCTGGGCCCCGAACTTTTATCGCGGGGCGCGACGCACAGTTCCGGACCATCGTCCGGAGGAGAATCAGATGCTTCAGTTGATGTTGCTGGCCCAGTCGATGATCGGCGACAAGGGCCTGGCGGTGACGGGCGCCGCGGTTGGCGCGGGACTGGTCGTGATGGGCGCGGCCAAGGGCATTGGGCACCTGGCCGGGCAGGCGATGGAAGGAATTGCGCGACAGCCGGAAGCGGGCGGGCGCATCGGCACGAACATGATCATTGCGGCCGCCCTGATCGAAGGGTTTACGTTCTTCGCGCTGGTCATCGCGTTTCAACTGGCCGGCAAGTTGAATGCGTTCTAAGGCCCGCAAGTGGTTTTGCTTTTGAGGTACAGAGCATGTTGCGAAAACTGATCCTGGCGCTGGTGATGGCAGCATGTCTGGCAATGCCGGCCGGCAGAGCGCTGGCCGCCGAGGAGCATTCCGCGGCGGCCTCGTCGGCCGGGCACGAGGAGCACAAGAAGCCGGATCTGGTGGCCAATCCATTTGAGCGCGAGACGCAATTGCAGGCGCTGTGGGTGATCATCATCTTCGTCGTGCTGCTGGCGATTCTTTATCCCACGGCGTGGAAGAACGTGCTGAAGGGACTCAAGGCGCGGGAGGAGCGGATTCGCAAGGACATCGCCGACGCCGAGGAGGCGCGGGCCAAGGCGGAGGCGACGCTGCGCGAATACAGCGCTCAATTGGCGGCGGCGGAGGGACGGGTGCGGGAGATGCTCAACAACGCCACCAAGGATGGGGAGCGGATCGCCACCAAGATCAAGATGGATGCGCAGGGTGAGGCCGAGGAGGCCAAGAAGCGGGCGACGAAGGACATTGAGACGGCCAAACAGCAGGCGCTGAGCGAGATCTATCAGACGGCGGCCGAGCTTTCGACGTCCATCGCCGAGAAGATTCTGCGGCGGAACATCAATGCGGAGGACCAAAAGGACCTGGTCAAGCGCAGTCTGGATGAGTTGCAGACGGTGGCGAGGTAAGGATGGCGGACAAGAATGTCCGCCCCACCAGGAGATGCGATGGCGCGAACGATGAAACAGGCCGGCGCGGCGGTGCAATACGCCAGGGCGTTGCTGGATTTGGCCAATGAGCAGAAGCAGGCCGAGGCGACAGGAGAGGAGCTGCGCGAGCTGGGACTGATCATCGAGGGAAATAAGAGCCTGGGATCGTTTTTGAGCGATCCGGGAATCAGCGCGGGGGATCGGACGGCGTTGCTGAACAAGGTTTTCAAGGGAAAAGTTTCGCAGTTGGTGATGAACACGATGGGGGTGCTCAATTCGAAGGGGAGGCTGGGCTTGCTGCATGGGATCACCGAGGCGTATGGGGAATTGCTGGATGAGCAGTTGGGGAAGATCGAGGTGG
>DASYUA010000202.1:0-15843 GCA_036001665.1 Tepidisphaeraceae bacterium | reverse complement strand
CAGGTGCTTGCCCGCGAGCTTCAGGCGGTCAATATTCACATGGACCTCGCGCCCGTGATGGATGTCGACAGCAATCCGGCCAATCCCGTTATCGGCGACCGCTCCTTCAGCGCCGATCCCGACCTCGTTTCCCGCATGGGCTGCGCATTATTAAAGGGACTCCAGTCCTCCGGCGTGGCCGCCTGCGCCAAGCATTTCCCCGGCCACGGCGACACCTCCAAAGACAGTCATTTCGACCTTCCCCGCCTGCCTCATCCCCTGTCGCGGCTGGAAAAGGTCGAGTTGCCCCCATTCCAATCCGCGATTTCCGCCGGCGTCTCGGCCATCATGACCGCCCACGTCATTTTCGAGGCGCTGGATCCTGCCCACCCCGCAACCATCAGCCACGCCGTCCTCACACGGCTGCTCCGGCAGAAAATGGGCTTTGATGGCGTCATCATCTCCGACGCATTGGAAATGAAAGCCATCTCCGCACATTTCCCGATCGATGAGGTGGCCGTCAAAGGCGCCAACGCCGGTTTGGACCTGCTTGCCATATGCGAAAATCCGGATTTGCAAAACCAGGCAATTGATGCGCTCGCCCTCGCCACTGAGCGAGGAATCGTGCCATGGAAGCAGATCGAGCGAGCCAATCGCCGCATCGACCGGCTGATGAAGCAGTACGTCCGCCCCCCAGCGGACTCTTCCGATCTGAGCGTTCTCGGCTGCCCCGAGCATCGCGCCATTGTTGAACGGCTGTCATCGGTTCCCGTCGGCCCCGATCCAACTGAACGAAGCACATCATGAACAAGCACCGATTTTCCATCCTGCGGATTCTGATTCTGGGATTGATCGCGGCCGCGGGCTGCAAGCCCTGGAGCGATCCTGCCCTCGAACCGCCTCCGGGCATGCGCGAGATGCGCGGAGTCTGGGTGGCAACTGTCGTCAACATTGACTGGCCCTCCAAACCGGGCCTGAGCGTCGATGAACAGCAGAGGGAAATGCTTGTCATCCTCGACCGCGCTAAAGAGCTGAAGCTCAACGCGATTGTTCTCCAGGTGCGAACATCTTGTGATGCGTTTTATCCTTCCGATCTCGAACCGTGGTCGGAATATCTCACCGGACAACAAGGCAAGCCCCCCGAGCCCTTTTACGATCCGCTCCAGATGTGGATTGCGGAAGCGCACAGCCGGGGCTTGGAACTGCACGCCTGGTTCAACCCCTTCCGCGCCCGCCATCCGGCCGCCAAAACCGATGCGCCCAATCACATTTCCAAAAGTCATCCGGAGCTGGTCAAGCAATACGGCAAATATCAATGGCTCGATCCCGGCGAGCCGGCCGCCCGCGAGCACACGTTGAAGGTCTTCCGCGACGTCGTCCATCGCTATGACATCGACGGCGTCCACATGGACGACTATTTCTATCCTTATCCCGAAAAAGGCGTCGACTTTCCCGATGATCCAAGCTGGCAGCGCTATCAGAAATCCGGCGGCAAACTCTCCCGCGCGGACTGGCGTCGCCAGAACATCAACGAGCTGATCCAAAAACTTTACGAGACCATCAAGGATGAAAAGAAGCACGTGAAATTCGGCATCAGCCCCTTCGGCATCTGGAAGCCGGGCAATCCGCCGGTCGTGCAGGGCTTCAATCAATATGAATCGCTCTATGCCGACGCCAGGCTCTGGCTCAACAAAGGCTGGTGCGACTATTACACGCCGCAGCTCTATTGGCGCATCAGCGCGACCAGTCAGCCTTACAAAGGCCTGCTCGATTGGTGGATCGGCGAGAACAAACTGGGCCGAAATATTTATCCGGGCATCGCGCCCTATCGCGTGGGCAATACGCAGCAGAATTGGCCGCCCCAGGAGATCATCGAGCAGATCGAGGCCACGCGGGCGCGCTATCCCCAGGCCAGCGGCACGGTTCATTTCAGCATGAAGACCCTCATGACCGATCGCAACGGCGTTGCCCCGCTGCTGCGCGAAGGGCCATACAAATTCGATGCCCTCATGCCCGCCTCGCCCTGGCTGGACAATGATCCACCGCCCCAGCCGCAGTTGACGGCGACGCCGGATGGCAGGGGCGGCGCTCATCTCTCCTGGAAATCACGCGGCAAGGGGGAGGACCTGTGGCTCTGGGCCGTTTACATTCGCCGCGGAGGAGAATGGGAGTTGAATGTGCTCCCTGGCCACATCAATCATCTTGATGTGAGCCAGGATACGGTCACCCGCAAAATATCGGCCGTTGCACTCTCGGCCGTCGATCGCAACGGCAACGAAAGCCGCCGGAGAGTTGTTGAAATCAAGCAGGATGAAAAATGAGAAATCTGATTTCCATTCTCATCCTCATTGGCCTCTTCTCGACGGGCACCTTGGCTGCGAGATGCATCATCAATGAGGACATGGTGTTCGTCATCGATGGCAAAAAGGTCTTCCCTATCGGTTTCACCATGCCGCCGCCTCCCGATGGCAAAACTCCGGCCGGAAAAAATGCAATTGACGAGCTGCACGACGCCGGGGCAACATTTCTTCGCACCGGCGTGATGGCCACCAACTGGGATGAGGCAACGTTCGATCTCCAGCAAAAATGGCTGGACGCGGCCGGGCGCAACGGCATGTACGTCGTGTTCAATCTCCGCGAAGCTTCCAGCATCGATCCAAAGAAACCAAAGAGCGAAGAACTCCTCCGCAAAATCATCGCGAAATTCAAAGACCATCCCGCCCTCGCCTGCTGGAAGGGGATCGATGAGCCACAATGGGGCAAGCACCCGATCGAGCCGATGGTCAACGCCTACAAATTGATAAAGCAGCTTGACCCCGACCATCCCCTCTGGGTCAACCATGCCCCGCGCGGCGAGATCGAAGACCTCAGGCCCTACAACATCACCCTCGACATCACCGGCGCGGACATCTACCCCATCGGCTATCCACCCGGCACGCACTCGCTCCGTCCCAACAAGCAAATGAGCATGGTCGGCGACTACACCAGGCTCATGATAGATGTGGCGGAAAATAAAAAGCCCGTGTGCATGGTTTTGCAGATCGCCTGGTCCGGCGTGATCAAGGAAGGCAAAACGCTTCGCTTTCCCTCTTTCGCCGAAGAGCGCTTCATGACCTACCAGTCCATCATCAATGGCTCGCGCGGCCTGCTCTACTTCGGCGGCCACATCGGCAAGGCGTGCACGCCGGAGGATGCGAAACTCGGCTGGAACTGGACCTTCTGGAACCGCGTCCTCCGCCCCGTCATCGAAGAAATCGGCGACAAATCCCCCCTCTATCCTGCCCTTACCGCGCCCAACTCAAAGCTTCCCATCAAATGCACCGGCGAAGGAATGGAATTTCTCGTCCGCGAAACCAATGACTCCGTCTTCATCCTCGCCTGCAAGCGAGAAGGCCCGACCATTCAGGCCAAATTCACCGGCCTCCCCACCAACTTTTCTACCGCCGAAGTCCTGTATGAATCCCCCCGCACAGTAGAAGCCAAAAACGGCACCTTCACCGACTGGTTCGCCCCCTTCGACGTCCACGTCTATAGCTTCCGAAAATAGTCTTTTTCTGATCTGCGCAAATCTGCGTCATCTGCGCTATCTGCGTCTGCTCTTCAATCGCAAATCGCAAATCGCAAATTCCTTATTTCCTCTCCAACGTCATCCCCTCCTCCTTCACAATCTCCCTGTATTTCTCCTGCAACTCCGGCGTCACCACCTTTTCCAAATTGGCCGCCAGCGCGATGCTCTGGAGCGTCTGCATCAACCGCTGACACTTCACCCATTTCCTCTCCAAATCGCGATTGCGCGCATCGATCCCCTCGATCTCATGACTCAACTCATCAAACCGCTTATACCTCGGGTGCCCCTCAATCGCCTTCACCACATCGTCGCCTTCCTTCTTCAAAATCTCGCTCGTCTTCGGATGCCACGGATTGCTCAACTCCGGCCATTTCTGCTTGACGGTGCCCTGAATCTGCCCCCGCAACTGGCCCTGGTCGCGCTGCAATTTCCGCTTCTGCGGATCGAGTCCCTTGCGCTCCTTATCGATCTTGTCGGCCGCCGCTCTGGTCTCCGCCATCCGCCCAACCTGCGTCAAACTCAATTGCGATGACAATCCTTCAATCACCGCCTTCTGCGCCGCCGTCGCCAGCGATATCAATTTCTCAACATCCTCCTCGCCGTTTACCATCTCCGCCTTCCCCTTCTCCGCCTTGCTGCACGATCTCAAAAAAATGTCCGATGTCGCCACCGGAATATCGATCGTATCGCTGGTGATCTGCACATACGCATGCGCCTCGCTCAACGACACGTGACCATCCTCATCATAATCCGGCCGGCGCACCGCCTGTCCCGTCCGCGTCTTCCCATAAAGCGCCGCCCAGAAATAGGTGCTGTATTCGCGATAATTGTCCTCATCGATATCCGACGTGCACCCGGCCGCTATCCGGTCGTGGCTCGTCGCGAAAAACCCGCAGCGCTCTGCCTTGCTCATCGCCGTCCCCGCCTGCGCATCCTTGAAAATCACATCCGCGAATCCCCCCGCATGGCATTGCACCATGATCAACACCACCTGCACCTTCGGATCGAGCTTATCGAGCAATCCCACAAATTCCTTCACCGGCATCCCACCCTCGTTCCACAGCGCCAGCGTCGTGTTCCGCGCTGGATTTCCCTTGCCTCCGTGGCCGCTGAAATAGATGAACAGCCGATCCCCGGCCGCCAGTTTCGCGCCTGTCGTTTCAAACCATTTTCCGATCGTCCCTCGATTGGCCGCCCCGCGCACGCCGGGAATCGAATGCGCCCGATAAGAGGCATCGAGATTGTCCTCGTTATTGAAAAGTTGCGCCAGCAGCGCATTGACCCGCGGCGGCGGCGTGGTCGGATCAACAAGCTGAATGTCCCGCCCGGTCTCCTTGCCGTTGGCGAAATAAATATCGTGCGCCATCGACCCCAGGCCGGCTTCGGAGAGGAAACGCTGCAAATAGAGAATGTTCTTTTCGAGCGAGACCTGATTATTGGTCGGCGACTCTCCGCCGCCGATGGTCAGGAAATGATCCTCGCCCCGGATCACCGAGCACGAGTGCAAACTCACCAGCAAACCCAGCAGCCACCGAAGTCGCATAATTCCTCCCAAACCAATCGTAGGTCCGGCTGTGCCGGGCATCCCCCCGTCGGCATCGTCCGGCAGAGCCGGACCTACGTTGTAGCGTCCCGCCCTTTCATTGCATAGAACTATCTGCTGCGATCAACTATCAACCACCCACTGTCAACTTCCTCATGCACTGGTCCCTCGACATCCTCCGACAATCCGGCTGGGACCTGTGGATTCTCGTCTGCGCTGTCGGCGCGGTTGTCCTTCTCTTCTACGCTTTCCTGACTAAACCGTGGCAACGCCGCGCGGGACTGCTTGCCATGCTGCTTATGTTGATCGCGGCAGGTGGGACGGCCGCTGTAATTCTTCTCCCATCACTTCACTCGCCCCTCATCGGGCTGATCTGGACCTTCCTCGCCCTCTCCATCGCCTCCGCCGCTCTCTACCTCAACCTCGAACTGTCCAACAAAAAAATTACTACGCTCCTCACCCTCCGCATCCTCGCCCTCGCTCTATTAGTCCCCATGCTCTTCGAGCCCATCCTCCGCCGGATGATCAACCCAAAGCCAGAGCGTCCCCTCATCTTCATCATCGACACCTCCGGCTCTATGTCCTTCCCCGACATCCAGAACGGCCCCAGCCGATTGCAATCCGTCTGGCAAACCCTTCGCCCCCAGCTCTCGCGCATCAACGAGCGATTCATCGCGCATTACTTCACCTTTTCCACCGATTCTCAGGAGCTGAACAAGCCTGACGAGTTGGCGAGCCATCCCGCCGACGGAAAATCCACCGACATCGCCAAGTCAATCACCCACGCCCTCGGCCAAAATCCCAATCTCAAAACCGACCCCGCCGTCATCCTCATCTCCGACGGCATCGACAACACCTCCCCAAACGTGATCGACGCCGTTGGCGCAACTTCCATCCCGATTAACACCATTCGCGTCGGCTCGGAACTGGCCGAGCCCACCACCATGGCCAACATCGCCATCGACAACATCGACGCCGGCGACGATTTCGTCGTCGATCACGAAAGCAAAGTGAAAGTCACCGTCAAATCCACCGCCCTGGCCAATCGCGTCGTCGAAGTGAAATTGGCCGAGACTGACGCGGCCGGAAAAGCGGTGGGCACGCCAACAATCAAAACCCTCGTCCTCCAAACCACCCCCGAAGGCCAGCTCATCGATCTTCCCTACAAGCCCAGAAAATCCGGCCTGCAAAAACTCGCCATCTGGATCGACCCCATCACCGGCGAGCGCAGCACCGTGGACAATCGCCAGGAATTCCAGGGCCTGGCCCTTGATCCGCGCATCAAACTCCTCTACATCGAAGGCCGTGTCCGCCCCGAATACACGCAATTGAATCGCGCCCTCTCCCGCGACCCCAACATCGAAGTTGCCAGCCTCCTCCGCATCACCCAGGACCGTTTCACCGCCGCCGGCGCGATCAACGGCGAAAAAATCGAGCAAATCCCCGCGACGAATGACCAATGGAGCAAAATCGACGTCCTCATCCTCGGCGACCTCGACGCCAGTTTCCTCACTCCCTTCCAGCAAGCCGCCATCGAACAATTCGTCGAAACCGGCCACGGCCTCCTCATGATCGGCGGCCAAAACTCCTTCGGCCCCGGCTCCTACCAAAACACGCCAATCGAAAAAGCCCTCCCCGTCTTCGTCGGCGACCAAAACATGCCCCAGGAGCGCACGCCGTTCGTGCCCAAAATCACCCCAGAGGGCGAAGCGCATCCGGCCATGGAAGGATTGGCCGAGTGGTTCGGCGGCACCACCTCGCCTCGCGCCCCAACGACCTCTCCCGCCACCTCTCCCTCTTCTCCCCTCGCCCCTGTACTCAGGGGAGAGGGTCAGGGTGAGGGGCCTTTGGACGTTGGACGTTCGAAGTTGGACGTTGAACGTTCCACCACTCAACCCGCCGCGAAATCCCTTCCCGCCCTCCGCGGCAACGTCGTCGTCCAAAAACCCAAAGCCGGCGCGAGCATCCTCCTCATTCACCCCACCCGCCCTTCTCCAACCGGCGAACCTCAAATCATTCTCGCCACCCAACGCTACGGCCAGGGCCGCTCCGCCGCCTTCACCGCCGACACGACTTATCTCTGGTATCTCCCCCTCCGCGGCCTCGGCCAGGATTCCCCCTACAACAAATTCTGGGGCCAGCTCACCCGCTGGCTGGCCGGCGAAGACGTCCGCAACCGCCAGCGCGGCCCCGGCCTCGACGGCCTGCTCAACAAAAACCTCTACCAACTCGGCGAAAACGTCAGAGTCCGCGCCATGGTCCGCGACCAGCGCGGGGATGCCACCCAATACGCGCAAGTGAACCTCACACTCAAACCCGCGACGGGCACCGCTCAGCCAAAACAATTTCCCCTCAGCCCCGTCGGCTCGCGCACCGGCCTCTACGACGTCACCATTCCCAACCCCGACCAAGGCGACTGGCTCATCGATATCTCGGCCACAAAAGACGGCAAACCCCTCGGCGCCCAACAACTCAAATTCACGGTGATTCCGCCGGCCGAAGAACTCTTAAAAATCGCCGCCAATCCAAAACTTCTCTCCGAAATCGCCCAACAAACCAAAGGGTTCTCCTACGACCTCGCCCAACTCCCAAACCTGATCGAACAACTCATCCGCTCCGACCCAAGGCAACAACAACCCCACCAGGAATCCATTCCCCTCGCCAACACCATCCGCACATTACTCGCCTTCTCCGGCGCTCAACCCAATTGGCTTCCCAAATACGACCTCCCCCTCCAGGCCACCCTCATCACTTTGCTCCTCACAACAGAATGGCTCCTCCGCCGCCGTTGGCAATTGCCATGAACAGGAGATTTGTGCAATGTCGACGCGCATTCTAGATGGCCTGCCACTCAAAGATGTTGTGGCGCGGATTGACGATCTGACCGACGAGGATGTGATATGCGCCAAGTGGATCTCGGATTGGACACTCGAATCCTTTGCTTACGTTACCCGAATTCCAGAATTCACGGATTTGCGTACGCTCGGGCCAATCCCGGATTACTTCTTGGAAGTTTTCATTGCGCGTGAAATCCTCGAAAATTGGTCCGTGCTAAGGGGAGGCCGAAAACCGACGCTCGACGAAAAATGCGAGGCATTAATTTATTTTGCGAAAAACGATGCGGATATCCCGCTTCAAGTGCGACCGTAACTAATAGCATGCGCACCTGCGCCAACCTCCGGCGGCGCGGGCGGTATGACCCCATGTAGGGTGGGCACCGCCCACTATCTCTTCCGTGGCTCGGGCGCCTCGCCCGATGGTCTTTGTCCCAAAGTGAAGGAGACCCCATGTCCCGCTCAACTTTTCTCTCAATCTCTCTTCTGCTTCTCCTCTCCGCAGCCCCCGCCAACAAAGAAAACCTCAAAACCCTCGATTTCTCCACCGACCCGGGCTGGGACCAATACCGCAACCATCTCATCCCCAACCCTCCCCCCAAAACCAAACAGGATTTCGGCTACCGCACCTCTAACAAAGCCGGCGGCCAAAAACCCGGCGAAATCGGCGGCCGGGCGCAGCGTTCCGCCACACCCGCCTCCTACGCCAAAGTGATCGAAACCAAAACCCTCAACGACAAAATCTCCGCCTCCGGCAAATTCTCCGTCACCTGGGATGACAACGGCAACGGCATCCTCTTCGGCTTCTTCAACCAAAACTCCAAAGGCTGGCGCGCCAGCAACTCCATGGTCTTCCGCCTCGACGGCAACGGCATGAAATACTGGGTCCTCTACGAATACGGCACCCAGCACTGGCTGGCCGGCGGGGCGGGCTGTTTCGAAGGCGATGCCTATCAGACCACCAAAACCAAACCGATGAAATCCGACGGCACCAGCCACGACTGGAAACTCGACTACGACCCCGACGGCGCGGATGGCAAAGGTCTCATCACCTTCACCCTCGACGGCCGCCCCTGGAAACTCGCCCTCACCGAAGGTCACAAACACGATGGCGCAACTTTCAACCGCTTCGGCATCCTCAACCAGCAAACCACCGGCGGCCAAATCGAAGCCTGGTACGACGACCTGGTCATCAATGGCGAGGCGGAAAACTTCGACAATGACCCCAAATGGGAAGCCATCGGCAATCAGGTCGAATACGAAGACCGAATCCGCCGCCCCAACAACGACTACGGCTGGAGCCCCAAAACTACCCACGCCGGAAGCGGCGGCGAAATCGGCGGCCTCCTGTGGCGCGATGACAAAGGCACCTGGTACGCCGACAAAGTCGGCCCCTTCACCCTCGACGATGAGCTCTACGCCAGCGGCAAAATCGCCTTCACCCACGCCGGCTCCGACGGCGGCGCATCCTTCGGCTACTTCAGCGCTGAAACCAAAAAGGCCGAACTCGCGGCCAAGAAAACCACCGACGTCGCCAACATCCTCGCCATCCACATCGAAGGCCCCAGCCGCATCGGCCACTATTTCAATCCCGTCTTCGCCAACTCCAAAGGCGAGCACATCTCCCCCAACGAAGGCCCCATCCTCCGCCCCGACGGCAAAATCCACGACTGGGTCTTCCACTACCAACCCAACCCCGACGGCACCGGCACGATCACGGTCACCCTCGACGACAAACCCCGCCAAATCCAAATCCCCGCCGCCCAGCGCAAGGTAGGCGCAACGCTGGATCATTTCGGCTTCTTTAGTCACGCCAACGACGGCAATCACGTGATTTTCTGGATCGACGATCTGACCTACACGGCCAAAAAGTAACGCGGGCGCCTTGCCTGTGATCTCTGGGACCGTGGCACGGGCGCCCCGCCCGTGAGCTCCATTCCCTCTCCCGGTATTTCGGGAGAGAGAATGGTGAGGGCTGTCTCTCGATCCCACAGGAGGCCGCAAGATACAATGCAATCGTGAATCGCGTTCCAGGCAATCTCCGCGCCACCCCCGCCCGCTGCCCCGAATGCGGAACTCCTTCCTCCTTGCCCACCCCCGCCAATTCCCACTAAACTCCCCGCCATGATTGCCTCCGACGTACTCAAAAAACTCAAGAAGCTCGGCAAACCCAAAACCGCCGAGATCTACCGACGCCACGGCGCAACCGGCGAAGTCTGGGGTGTCAGCTTCGCGGACCTGGGCACTCTCAAGAAGCAGATCAAAACCGATCACAACATCGCCCAGTCGCTCTGGAAAAGCGGCGTGCTCGACCCGCGGACCCTGGCGTTGATGATCGCCGACCCCGCCACCCTCACCCCGGCCGAGGCCGACGAGTGGCTGGCCCAGGCCAGCGCTGATGTCCTGCTCGGTTATCTCGCCCAGCTCGTCGCCCGCACCAGCTTCGCCCGCGACAAGCTCCAGGTCTGGACCCAATCCGAGGAAGACTTCCCCCGCACCACCGGCTACACCCTGCTCGCCGTGCTGCTGGCGACGGACCAAATCTCCGACACCGAGGCCCGCCGCTACCTGAACACCATCGAATCAACCATCCGCGACTCCCCCAACCGCGCCCGCTACGCCATGAACAGCGCCCTCATCGCCATCGGCACCCACAAACCCACCCTGAAAAAGGAAGCCATCGCCGCCGCCCGCCGTGTCGGCAAAGTCGAGGTGGATCACGGCCAAACCGGCTGCAAAACCCCCGACGCCGAGGCCTACATCAAAAAAGCCAAGGCCCGTGCCAAGAAACGCCGCCAACCCATCTGCTGACCCGAATTGTGGTGCGGGCTTCAGCCTGCCCTTTTTTTCCAGCCCACGCTTCCCGCCGCAGTACAATTTCCGCGTGAAGCGCCTCCTCCACCTCCTCCGCAACACAGTACTCATCCTCTCGCTGCTCTTGTGCCTCGCCGCCATCATTATGTGGCCGCGCTCGTATTACATCGCCGACGGCATCAGCCATGGCCGCAACGCCTACTCTCCTGACGATGGCTCTCTCATCCGCCGTATTCACGGTATCGAGTCCAATCGCGGCCACGTCCAGCTCGGTTTCGGCCATTTCTCCTCGCTGATGTTCAAGGCGGTCTCACCCAGGGATGAAGGAACGCACGTTTCGCACGCCTCGCCGCCACTCCACGAAAGCAGCGGCGGCCTCGTCTGGTCGCACGTCGGGTTCGCGTACAAGCGGTGGGATACCCCCGGCATGCTCAGCCTCCGGGCACTGACCATCCCCTACTGGTCCATCATCCTCCTTTTCGCAATCGCTCCCGCCCTCTGGCTCATCAAGCGCCTCCTCCGTTCCCGCCGCCTCTCCTCCAATCGCTGCCCCACCTGCGGCTACGACATGAGAGCCACCCCCTCCCGCTGTCCGGAATGCGGCACCCCTGCACCTCCCAACGCTCCGACCGCGCGAGTTACAATATCCCCGTGAAGCGCCTCCTCCGCCTCCTCCTCAACTCCTCCATACTCCTCTCCCTCCTCCTATTCATCGCCACCACCATCCTCTACCTCCGCTCCTACTGGACCTGCGACTGGCTCACCTACTGCCGCACGCACTACGGCCCCTACCGCAATCCCATCCCGCAAAGCGCCATGCTCCGCTCCAGCCACGGCCACATCCTCATCGCGTTCGGCCCGCACTCCTGGGCCGCCATCAACCCAGCCGCGCTCAGCATTCCCGAAGGCTTTAACTGGTCGCGCCGTCCGCCCCAAGGGCAATGGGAACAGTGGAACAACCACGTCATCTGGCGTCGCTTCGGTTCCAATACATCAACTCCCGAAAAAACTGGCCAGTAGGCCCCGTCGCCGTCCGCGGTGTCCAACTACCGTCTTGGTCCCTCACATTCGCCTTCGCCCTCGCCCCGTTAATCACATCCATTAACTACCTCCGCCACCGAAAACGCCGCTTCGGCAACCTCTGCCCCATCTGCGGCTACGATCTCCGTGCCACCCCCTCCCGCTGCCCCGAGTGCGGAACTCTCTCTGCAATTCCAAATCACCCAACAATCGGCTAAGAATTCACCATGGCCGCCACGGATCGAGCAACCAGCTCCGGTGAATTGCGAGCGCTCGCACTGATCATGTGCGAACGAACCATCACTGAAGAGTTTACTGTTCAGCGCAGCGTCATCGGCACCTATCACGCGATCAGGCCGCTGGAGTATCCGGTCGTAATGCCACAGATCGGCATCTACGTCTGTCTTGCGCGCGGACAGAATGAGACGGAAGACGTTTATCTTGCTCTTTTATCCCCAGATGGAGAATTCGTCGTGCGCAGCGTCTTGCGTGTGACGGATTGGGGCACAGTTGGTATTGCGGAATTTACGGTCACTTTCCGGAACGTCCCTTTCCCCGCGCCCGGCCTTTACGTGCTCCGCCTTTTTGCTGAGGGACGCGTGCTGATGGAGAAGGAAATTCCTTTGCAAACGCCTCTTCCACCCACTTCGGCACAGGGCGATTGACCCACGTCTGAACCGTTCCGCGAACCGCCTGATTAATGAGCTGATATGACATCACTGACTCCTGCATACATAATACACCATTGGGTGCTCCCCGGCTAATTCGGTGCCCGCGTCACCCTTGCCTACCCCCTCATCCTCCCTATAATGCGGGGCTCTTGTCGCCGTAGGGTTCGCTCCGCGAACCTCTTTTTAGCAGGAATCGACCGAAAAACGCTATGCCAACCATCAATCAACTCATCAAGAAACCCCGCCGTGCCCTTGGCCGCATCAATAAGGTCAAGGACCTGGAAGCTTCCCCGCAGAAACGCGGCGTGTGCCTTCAGGTCAAGACCATGACCCCCAAGAAGCCCAACTCCGCACTCCGCAAAATCGCCCGCGTGCGGCTGAGCAACGGCAAAGAAGTCACCGCATACATCCCCGGCGAAGAACACAACCTTCAGGAACACTCGATCGTCCTGGTTCGTGGCGGCCGCGTCCGCGATCTGCCGGGCGTTCGCTACCATATCGTCCGCGGCACACTCGATGCCCTTGGTGTCGATGGCCGAAAGCGCGGCCGGTCCAAATACGGAACCAAGAAGGGCAAATAGCGTAATATTCCTTCCACAATTTCTCCGGAGTATTCCCGCCCGGCTCATCGCGTGGTGAGCGGCGGGGAGAAACATTTGACCCGCCTCGGTGGGTAGAAAACGGAACGACAGACAATGGCCTTTAAGAAGTTCACCTCCAGCGAAGAGATGTTGAAGCCCGACGCGCGCTTCAACTCCAAGCTCGTCGCCAAGTTCATCAACTGCCTGATGTGGTCCGGCAAGAAGACCGTCTCCCAGGGCATCGTCTATGGCGCGATGGACAATATCGCCAAGAAGGTCAAGGATGTGCCGGTCATCGAGGTCTTCGAGACCGCCCTCAACAACATCAAGCCCTACGTCGAAGTCCGCTCCAAGCGCGTCGGCGGCGCCAACTATCAGGTTCCCATGCAGGTCAACAAGAAGCGCCAGCAAAGCCTGGCCATCCGGTGGCTGCTCCAGGCCTGCCGTGAAGCCGGCGGCCGGCCGATGAGCGAACGGCTCGCCGATGAGCTTTTGGCGGCCTTCAAGAAGGAAGGCAAGGCCATGGCCACCCGCGAGAACACCCATCGCATGGCCGAGGCCAATAAAGCCTTCGCCCACTTTGCCTGGTAAGCACAGGCGGCAATAATGAGCATGACACCGATGGCCGGCGCAGTGCCGGCCATTCTCCTTTGAATGCAAGGTTCGCGCCCGGCCGCGACATACCCTTTCAGATTGTTTACATGGGACGGGCAAACGGGAAACCGCCACCGGAGGGTGCTTCTGCGGGAGAACAGAGGCCGTTGGATTTCTCTGCGCAGTTCGAGGCATCCTTCCGAACTCTTTGGCTGGTGGCCGTGGGCATCACGGGCGACCGCGGCAGCGCGGAGGATGTGGTGCAGGAGGCAGCGCTGCTGGCGCTGGGGAAGCTGGACAAATTTGAGCCGGGGACCAACTTCCGGGCATGGATGGCACAAATGGTCCGCTATGTCGCCCTGAATCACGCTCGCAAACGACAGAAGCACCGCGCCGCCACGCTCGGCCCTGAACTGGAAGAAACCGGCGCGCTGGCCAGCAGCGACGCCGCCCAAACTGCCCTGCGCCTCGGTCGGCGCGGCGAATTGCCGGCCGACCAGGCCTTTTTTGACGATCAAGTGATCAAGGCGCTCAATTCCGTCTCCGACGTCGCCCGCGCCTGTCTGCTGCTTCGAACGCTCGAACAGATGGAATACTCCGAAATATCCAAAGTGCTGGGAATCCCCGAAGGAACGGCCATGTCGCACGTCCACCGCGCCCGCCAGCACCTGCGCGAGCGCCTGGCCGACAAGGGACCCGCTTCGCCCGGCGATGCGACGATGCAGGAGAGACAATCCCCATGACTGACGGCGGGCAGAGGCCCTCCAACCTCGACCTTTACTGCGATGGCCTGCTGGCCGGAGATGAGCTGCGCGCCTTCGAGGAGCAACTGGCCCGCGATCCGCAGCTTCGGGCGCAGGTTGATGCGCAGCGGAAGATAGACGCGTCACTGCGTCGAGTGTTGGTCGCGCCGGCCGCGCCGGTTGTTTCGAAGATCGCATCATCGGCTCCCTCCGGTGGGGCGGACACTCCTGGTGGGTCGGGCACTCCTGCCCGACATCCGTTCATCCACCGCATCCGCCGCTCTCCCTGGATCGCCATCGCGGCCGTATTGATCATTGGCCTCTCCGTCTGGCGCGTATGGGACACCTACTACGCGCATCACACTGAAGATCCCATTTACATCGCCAGCGCCCCGCGCACGATGGACACGATCTACAAGGTGGAGAAGGATCGCGGCTTCGTGCCGATGTGGGTCTGCCGCAACGACAAGGAATTCGCCACGACATTCTGGAAGAACCTGGGCTCGGCCCTGACCTTCCGCAACGCGCCGCCCAACGTCGCCTCGCTGGGCCTCTCGTATGGCAACACGGTCGGCCTCTCGCCCAAGTGCGTGTACATGCTCTTCAAGATCAACGGCCGGGAGGTGATCGTGTTCATCGACCGCAAGCAGAACGATGGGACGCCCAAGCTGAGCACGCCGGGAATGAACCTCTTCCGCCGCGAGGCCGGGGAGTTTGTGCTGTATGAGATGACCCCGTTGGATCGGCCGATGGTGTATGACAAGTTTGAGCCGTTTGACATGCCGAGGGAGTGGATGCAGTGAGGGGAGCGGGGGGAGCCGCAGATTGACGCAGATGAATGCAGATTTGGGCTGGGGCGGTGGGTTTGTTTCGACAAAAATTTCGCACTCGCGGGAGCGGAAAGTGGCGTTTTTGACGGCCTGAAGGGGGATTTGGGTTCGTTTGGTGGGTTTGATTGGGTTTGTTTTCTCTTCCGCGCTGTTGGTGGTTTGTGGATCGTGGATTGTCGTGCTTGAGAGGGAGGTGGGGATGGATGGGGTGGGAAGAAAGTGTATTGGGATGGTTTTGGGGCGGCTTTGGATAAAGTGATGCTGGGTCGGTGGTTGTGCAGGGGATAGGGCAAGGATTCATCAAAAAAACCGACCGAAACCGACCGAAACCGACCGAAACCGACATGAAACCGACCGGAAACCGACGTGGAATCGACCGGAGACCGACATGGAAACGACGTGAAAGCGACGGGGACAGGTGGGGAGAGCGTGTGGACGTATGGAGGTGTGGGGGTATGGGTGTGGGGGAGCGCGGAGGGGGAGGGGGGTAAAACGTGAAGCTTGAGGGCGGGGAATCTCCTAAGATACGGCTGGGTGGGTGAGACGAGAGCATTTCTTTCCCCCTTTCGTTGCGACGTTGGCCAGAGGTTCGCGGAGCGAACCCTACGCAGGTTGTATACGTTTTGGATGGGGATTTGTTTGGGCAAGAATCGGTATTTTTCAGGG
>DASYUA010000201.1:0-18711 GCA_036001665.1 Tepidisphaeraceae bacterium | reverse complement strand
GGCCGCCCCCTTCCCATCCGTCCCCAGCGGATAATCCCCCATCTCCACCACCCAGAATTTCCCATCCGCCCCCCACGCATAAGAAACCGGATCCACCACCAGCGGTTCCGCCGCCACCAGTTGCACCTCAAAACCCGGCCGCGCCCGCAGCGACCTCAGACTCGCCTCCGCGGTCTTCCCCGGCGGCTCAACCGACGCCAGCAACTCATTGAACGACCGCCGATCCACCAGATTCGCCATCCCGGCCGTGTTCTCATTCTGCACCCACAAATGCCGCGAATGAAACCAAGCCCCATTGTCGGTCCCATTCCGCACAATCGCCGGAATCGCTCCCGCCTCCACCTTTCTTTCCCACCCCTTCTGCATATTCACAAACAGATGCAGCGACGAGCCATTTTCATTTGAGAACAGCACATCCTCATACCCATCCTCATCCACATCCACAAATCGCAGCCCCGCATCGCGATTTTGTGCGTCAACAATCATCGTCCCCGCCGGCAACCCAAACGCCCGCTTGATCCACCGATGCTCCCCCGGATGATATTGAAACACCGCCGACTGCTTCGGACTGCCAACGATCAACTCGCATCGCCCATCCTTATCAATGTCCCTCAACCTCGCCGCCTCAAATGGCGCATCATCCAACCCCGCCAGCAACGTCGCATCTTCCACCCATTTCTCACCATCAAAAGTGAACGCACTATTCTTCCCTAGCACTGATACATTCCCATCGCTGTTCACAAACCCAAACCGCGTCGCCCCATCAATCACCACCGGAAAATCCCCCACCACCCACGATTTATTTTGCGGCGACCAAACCCTCGTCTGTCTCACCTTCTCATTCCCGATCACCGCATCCATGTACCCATCATTGTTCAGATCGATCAGCCTCACCCCGTTATCCCGCCCATCCTCCGCGCGCAGTGGATTGCCACCCAACAGGTTCTTATCAATCCGCTCCTGACACTCCCGGAACGACAGAAACTTCACCTTCTTCCCGTGCTTCGCCACCGCATGATCGATCAACTCCACCACCTGACTGTTCGCGATCCATCCATGCGGATGAAACACAAAGAAAAATCCACCCTGCTTCATCACCGTCACGTCAATCGCCGATTTCATGTCCGCCACGGTGCCCGGATTCATCGGCTTGTTGATGTTCTGCGCCTGCCAGTCGCTGGGCGTCACGCACGGCATCTCCCAGCACAATTTCCCAATCACATACGGATAGGGATAATCCTCAATCGTGTTCACGAACGACTCAAACGGCACAAACTTCTTGAATTTCTGCCGCCCATCCGCGTCGATCACCAGTTCGCGCGGCAGCGCTGGATCATTCGGCGTCGTTATGTTGAAAACCGAGCTGTCCATCGTCAGAAACCGCCCGTGCTCGGTGGTCTTGTTGAAAATCTCCTCCCAAAACCGCGGGCTGGGCGTGTTCAGCGAATCACAGCAGGGCATCCGAAACGCCACCGGCCGGTTTCCCGGAATCGCGCTCATCAATTCCACGCACCGGTCATACGTCGATCTCGCCTTCGCAAAATCCTCCCCCGCCAGCAGCGGGCACGGATGATCGATGGTGTGAACCTCCAGGCTCACCCCCTCCTTCAGCCACTCTTGAAGTTTGAGCAGCGTCGGATCGATCTTGTTGGTCATGATGCTCACCCCCGCCCGCCCATCGATCTTCTTCAGCCTCTCCAGAATCGGCCGCAAAAACGTCTCGTACTTGGGCGCTTCCCGCATGTCATCCACCGCCAGCACCACCACCGCCTCCACCACCGCCTCCCCAATCCACTGCGGCGTGGTCAGCTTCGGAAATGTGCGCGAAACGTAATACGGATCATTCCCATCCAGATAAACCAGCCGATTGCCATCGGCCGCAAAAGCCCGCACAGCCGCTATCATCATCACCAGAAATGCCAAGCGCATAGACACCTCCCGCCGGATAATCGTACCACGGGCATCTTGCCCGTGCCGCACGGGCGAGACGCCCGTGTTACGATGTCACCTTCTTCAAATAGGAAATGCTCTTCTGTGCAATCGTCTCCGCCCCCTGCTTCAAATCAAACGCCTCCACCGACAGCCATCCGTCATACCCCACCTCGCGCAACGCCGCGATGATCGGCTCAAACTTCACCTCCCCCATCCCCGGCCCCTGCAAATTCGGATCATTCACCTGCACGTGCGCGATGTGCTTCCTCGAATCGCGGATGATCTGCGGAATCGGCTTCCTCTCCGAGCTCATCGCCTTCACATCCAGATTCAACCGGAAATTCGGATGGTTGATCTGCTCGATCAGGTCAATCGCCTCCTGCGCCGTCTGGATAAAATTCGTTTCAATCGAGCTCAGCGGCTCCAGCGCCAGCGTCACCCCGCGGCCCGCCGCCTGATCGAGACACGGCGTAAAAACCTCCTTCGCATACCCAATCGCCTGCTCCTTGTTCACCCCCGTCATCAAATTCCGCTGCTTCGGCGAGCCAATCACCATCACCTTGCCCCCCAAATCCGCGCACAAATCCACCAGCCTTCCAAAATATTGCCCCGTCCGCCGCCGCGTGAACGGATCAGGATGCGTGATATACAGCCCCGGCGGCTTCACCAGCAGCCAGTGCAACCCCAGAATCTCCAGCCCGTGCCGCTCCGCGCATTCGCGCACATCGCTCCGCGTCTCCCTGGTGATCGACGCCGGGTCATCCGCCAGTGTAAACGGCGCCACCTCCAGCCCCTGATATCCCAGCTTCGCCGTGTGTTCACACAGCCGCTCCCACGGCCAGCGCTCGAAAATCTCGTTGCAGATTGCAAATTTCATTTTCACTCAGGCTCTGCGCTAACCGCCACCGGCCGCGCCAAAGGCTCGGATGACATTTCAAAATCCTTGTCCTCCGGCAGCGGCCTCCCCTTGGTTTCCGGCGCAATCAGGGTGCCAACTGTTCCCAGCATGAAAATGCACGCCACGATGCTGGCCGCCGGCGCGAACCCACCTCGCAGCAGCGTCCCATCCGGCCCATAGACCGCAAAATGCGCTCCCAGCGCTCCCAGCGCTATCGGTCCGCCGGCGGCGAGGATGCGGGCCGCGTTGTAACAGAATCCGCATCCGGTGGCGCGCAGCCGCGTCGGGAAAAGCTCCGGGAAATAGACGGTATACCCCGAAAATGGCCCGAGCGTTCCAAATCCCATCAACGGCGCCAGCACCACCGCCCGCGTGAACGCCTGCGAGCCCGCGCCCGTCACCGACCAGAAAAAGCACATCACCGCCGCCCATGCCAGCGCGAACCAGAAGAAAAATGCCTCGCGTCGATTGAATCGCTCCGCAAACACCGCGAAGAGATAGATCCCAAAAAATGCCCCCACCTGCTGGCAGAAAAACATGATGCTCACCGCATCGCTGATCTTCTTCTCCGGCCACTGAATCCGTCCCAGCTCCTCACGCAGCACGTCGGTGCTGAAGAATCCCACCCCCCATACTCCGATTACCCCCGCCGTCGCCATCAGCACCGCCGCGATCGTGTTCCGCCTCAGCACAGGATGCGTAAACAGGTGCAAAATGTTTCCCATCTCCTGTCCGGCCGTGGCGTTTTCCTTGGCCGCTTTCCATTTCTCCGGCTCGTGCACCGAGCTGCGAATCCACAGCACCAGCAACGCCGGCGCAGCCCCGACAAAGTAGGCCCAGCGCCAATTCGTCGCCATCGAACCGATCGAGAACGTGACAATCGCCGCCAGCATGTTCCCCACCGCCGAAAGCGCCTGTAAAAGCCCCAGCGCCATCGGCCTCGATCGCGATGGGAACACTTCCGCTACCAGCGCCGCCCCCGCCGCCCATTCACCCCCCACACCCAGTGCCGTCATGAACCGCATGAATGAATAGATGCGCCAGTCGCTCACCAGCCCCGAAAGACCCGTGAAGGCGGCGTAAATCAGAATCGTGAAGATCATCGTCCGCGTGCGGCCCAGCCGATCTCCCAGAATTCCGAAAATAAATCCACCCACCGACCACCCGATCAGAAAGATCCCCGTCACGATCCCACCCTTGGACTTCACGTCCGCATCCAGCTTCTTTTTCTCCGCCTGCGTCAGCGACGCCTCCAGGGCTTGGCGCTGCTCGGCATTCATGTGCCTGATCTCATCCCGCTTCGGATGCAGCATCTCACGCAATGATGGAACGCGGACCAGGTTGTAGATGTTCTGGTCCATCGTATCGAACAACCATCCCAGCGCCGCGACGATGAGCACGATCCAGCAGTAGCGATCCAAGCCCTGATACCATTTCAGTCCAGCAGTATCTTGTAATCCTCTGTTGCCCCCGGAATCCAAAGTGGTTGGCATGACGCCGAGATTACAGGGAAAAAAGCCGTGTCGCCAGTCGATTCCTCCACCCGATTAATTACCAATTCCCCGCCCGGCAAACGACTTGCTGAAAGTTGTGTAAATAGAACGGCGGGATACCATCTTTCCCGTGGCACGGGCGCCTCGCCCGTGGCTTCAACAGAAAGAATCCTATGAAACTCCTCCCAGGCCGCCTCTGCATTGTTCTCACATTCCTCTCCCTCCTGAACACTGGTATCCAGGCCGCCCCAATCAAGCTCACCATCCCCAAGCATGATCAAGACCGCCGCTATCTCGTCGCCGAAAAACAAGTCCCCACCTCCCGCCTCTCCCCCCCATTTAAATTGATCGACGACGCCGGCAAATCCATCCCCTGCCAATGGGAACCCACCGGCGATGGCCAACTCGTTCGTTGGCTCATCCTCGATCTCCCCGCCGGCCAAACCCCCACTTTCAACCTCAACCACACCGACTCCGCCCCCTCCGAAAAATCCGCCATCACCATCAAAGACCTCGGCGGCGGCTCCATCTCCATCAGTAACGCCGATCACGAAATCACCCGCTACAACGTCGGCCCTCTCGCCGAGAAATTCAAAAAACCCTACTTCTATCCCATCATCGCCCAGGGCGTCTCCATCTCCCGCGCCTGGCCCATGGAAGACAAACCCGCCGAAGCCAAAGACCATCCCCATCACACCGGCCTCTATTTCGCTCACGGCGCGGTCAACGGCAAAGACTATTGGAGCAAAGTCCCCATCACCCCCAAAAGCCTCAAGCACGCCCAGGGCCCAGTCCTCGGCCATCTCATGATCGAAAACACCTGGGGCCCCGACCTGCTCGAATCCCAGGACATCCTCATCCTCGACGCCGACAACGATGTGGTGATGGACTGGTCAATGACCTGGAAAGCCCCCGGCAACGCCCCCGTCGCCCTCGGCAAAACCAAGGAAGGCAGCTTCGCCATCCGCCTCGCCACGCCCCTCACTTCCCCCGATCCCGGCAAACCCAAACAGACCGGCCGCGGCGCCGGCAAAATGATCGATGCCTTCGGCAATCAGGATGAAGAGCCCATCCGCCCCGAAAAACGCCCCAAAGACAAACAACCCGCCCCCTGGGCCGACAACTACGGCGTGATCGACGGCAAAGCCCTCGGCGTCTGCTTCATGAATCACCCCGCCAGCTACCGCTTCCCCACCGACTGGCACGTCCGCAACTACGGCCTCTTCGCCGCCAACGCCTTCATGCTCCAGGAAGACACGCTCAAGCCCGACCAACCCATCACATTCAAATATCGCGTCTACATCCACGGCGGCGATCCAACCCAGGGCAAAGTCGCCGCCGTTTATGCCGGATACGCCAACAACAAAGTCGAAGGTGACTAATTTTCGGAGATCCTATGAACCGCTTCCTCGTTGCGCTTGTGATGGTCCTCTCTTCCACCCGGCTGCTCGCTGCCGCCGACGCCAGGGATGACCTTCCCTCCATCTTCAACGGCAAAGACCTCACCGGCTGGAAAGCCCCGGCCGACAACAAATGGTGGAAAGTCGTCGATGGCATCCTCGTCGGCGAGAACGATGAGGCCAAAAAGGGCAGCATGATCTACACCGAGAAGAGCTATCAGGACCTGATCATCGAGGCCGATGTCCGCTGGAGCGGCGAGATCGACAGCGGCTTCATGGTCCGCAAGCCCGAAATCCAGATGCAGATCGGCATCTCCCGCAGCCTCAAGAAGGACATGACCGCCTCGTTTTATTGCCACAAGGGCTATCCCGAGCCCGGCCAGGCCAAGAACGCGCAGAAGCTCATCAAGGAAGGCGACTGGAACACCATGCGCCTCCAGGCCGTCGGCCCCAAATACACCGTATGGCTCAACGGCGAGAAAGTCGTCGAATATGAAGACCCCGCCTTCCCCAACGCCGCCCCCATCGGCCTGCAAATCCACCCCGGCCTCAAGATGAAGGTCGAATTCCGCAACATCAAGGCCAAAGCACTGGATGCGGTCGCGAAGCAGTAGCTCCGGCTGTGCCGGACATTCCTTCTGTGCCGGACATCCCTTGTCCTCGTAGGTCCGGCTGTGCCGGACGATTGTCTGAAACCGGAGACGCAGTGAATGCCGCGAAGACCAAGCAAAGTCGTTATTCTCCTCTTCGTTACCGTCACTGAGGCGTTCGCCTTCGCCGCCGAGATTCCTCAGGCCCAGCAAGTCGTCTTCTTCGAATCCAAAATCCGGCCCGTCCTGATCGAGCATTGCTACAAGTGCCATTCCACTCAATCCGAGAAGCTCAAGGCCCATCTCAAGCTCGACAGCCGCGACAACATGCTCAAAGGCGGCGACAGCGGCCCGGCCATCATCCCCAACCAGCCCGCCAAGAGCCGCCTCATTGAGGCGCTGCGCTACACCAATGAAGACATGCAAATGCCTCCCAAGGGCAAACTCCCAGATGCGGTGATCAACGACTTCGCCACCTGGATCAAAATGGACGCGCCCTGGCCCGATGAGAAACCCCTTGCGACAACCGCGCCCGCCGTCGCTGGACGATCTCCCGATTACGCCCGCATCCGCCGCGAGCATTGGGCCTATCAGCCAATCTCCCGACGCGACCCACCGCCGGTCAAAAACGCCGCCTGGATTCGCGACGATCTTGATCGATTCATTCTCGCCAAGCTTGAAGTAAACCACCTTCAACCCGCCAACCCCGCCTCGCCCCAGGTGCTCATCCGCCGCATTTATTACGATCTCATCGGCCTTCCCCCAACTCCCACCGAAATCGACGAGTTTCTCAATGACCACTCCGACGATGCCCTGCCCAACCTCGTCGAGCGCCTCCTTTCCTCACCCCGCTTCGGCGAGCGCTGGGGCCGCCACTGGCTCGACGTCGCCCGCTATGCCGACTCCACCGGCGGCAGCCGCAGCGCCATGATCCCCGATGCATGGCGCTATCGCGATTACGTCATCGAATCGTTCAACCGCGACAAGCCCTTCAATCAATTCATCCGCGAGCAGATCACCGGCGACCTGATGCCGGCCGACAGTGAGGCGCAGCAGCGCGAGCAGCTCATCGCCAGCGGCTATCTCGGAATCGGCCCCAAGAACCTCGACAACACCGACAAGGAAGTCCTGCGCATGGATGTCGTCGATGAACAGATCGAAGCCGTCAGCCGCGGCATCCTCGGCCTCAGCGTCGCCTGCGCCCGCTGCCACGATCACAAGTTCGATCCCATCCCCACGGCCGACTATTACGCCCTCGCCGGCATCTTTCGATCGACGTATTCCTTCGTCAATCCCGGCAACGTCTCCCTCACCTTCCTCCGCCCGCTCCCCGGCCTTGATACTCACGCCGATGAACGCAGCCAATACGACAAGCAGCTCAAGGCCCTCACCGATCACGTCGCCAAGCTCAAAAAAGACAAAGCCGCGGCCGCCGAAATCAAGCGGGCTGAATCGCAACTGGCCGCGCTGAAGAAGAAGGCCCTTCCTCCGCCGCCTCAGACCGTCGCCGTCGAGGACCAGAAGCAGGTCGGCGATGCCTTCATCTGCATCCGCGGCAACGTCCACGCCCCAGGCACGACCATCCCGCGCGGTTTCCTTTCCGCAGCCCCCCTCGCCAATCCCCCACGCATCAATCCAAAGCAAAGTGGTCGCCTCGATCTCGCCGACTGGCTCACCCGCCCCGATCATCCCCTCACCAGCCGCGTCATCGTCAATCGCGTCTGGCATCACCTCCTCGGCTTCGGCCTGGTCCGCACCACCGACGACTTTGGCACCACCGGCGAGCCGCCATCTCACCCCCAGCTTCTCGACCACCTCGCCATCCGCTTCATGGAAGATGGCTGGTCGATCAAAAAGCTCATCCGCCACATCATCCTCTCGCAGACCTATCAGATGAGCAGTGACGCCAACACCGACGCCGCCCGCATCGATCCCGAAAACCGCCTCCTTTGGCGCATGAACCGCAAGCGCCTCGATGCCGAATCCATCCGCGACACCATCCTCCTCGTGAGCGATCAACTCGACCTGACCACCGGCGGCCCCGTGATCAAGGGCGATGACGAATTCACCTACAAGTTCAACACCAACCGCCGCACCGTCTACGTCCCCGTCTTCCGCTACATGCTGCACGAGGTCTTCGAGATCTTCGACTTCGCCGACCCCAACCTCGTCATCGGCCAGCGCTCCAGCAGCACCCTGGCGACCCAGGCGCTCTTTCTCATGAACAGCCCCTTCGTGATTGACCAATCCCGCCGCGCTGGCGAGTTGCTCCTGGCCGGTTCACCAAACCTCTCCGACAACCAGCGACTCGACCTCGCTTATCGCCAGGTTCTCGGCCGCCCCCCCACCGACCGCGAGCGCGAGGTTTCCCTCGCCTATCTGGCCCGGAAATCAAATGACTGGGCCGGCGTTTATCAGGTATTATTCGGGTGCATCGATTTCCGGTATCTAAACTGACATGAGCGAACTCTCCACTCAACTTCCCACCCGCCGCCAACTTCTGCGAACCCTCTCCTGCGGATTCGGCTATCTCGCCCTCTCCGGCCTCGCGTCTCAGGCTGCCGTCAATCCCCTCGCCGCCCGGCCATCACGCTTCGCCCCGCGCGCCAAGCGGGTGATCTTCCTCTTCATGCAGGGCGGCCCCAGCCAGGTCGATACCTTCGATCCCAAGCCGCGCCTCGATGCCGAGGATGGCAAAGAGGTCAACTTCAACGTCGCTCGCACCCGCTCGGTCACGCCCCGCAAAGTCCTGCGCTCGCCCTGGAAATTCAAGCAATTCGGCCTCTGCGGCCAGTGGGTCTCCGACCTTCTCCCCAACATCGCCCAACACGTCGATGACCTCTGCTTCATCCGTTCCCTCCACACCGACGGCGTCGCCCACGGCCCGGCCACCCTCTGTCTCCACACCGGCCAAACCAATCTGGTCCGCCCATCGGTCGGCTCCTGGATCGCCTATGGCCTGGGCACTGAGAACGCCAACCTCCCCGGCTTCGTCACCATCAATCCACCCGTCAACATGGGCGGCCCGCGAAACTACGGCAACGCCTTCCTGCCCCCGGTCTATCAGGGCACGGCCATCGGCCGCGCGGCCATGGCCAACGCCCCGCTGGCCATCCGCCATCTGACCAATCCGAAAATCTCGCCCGCGGATCAGCGACAACAGTTCGACTATCTCCAGCAGATCAACCAGACGCAGCTTTCGGCCAATCCCGGCGACGGCGAGCTGGAGGCGGCCATCAACTCCTTCGAGCTGGCCTTCCGCATGCAGGCCGAAGCGCCCGCGCTGATGGATCTGGCCGGCGAGAGCGAAGCCACCAGGCGCCTCTACGGAATCGGCGAGCAGCCCACCGACGAATTCGGGCGCGAGTGCCTGCTGGCCCGGCGATTGGCCGAGTCGGGTGTCCGCTATATTCAGGTGAATTATTCCGACAACGCCAACATGCCCAAGTGGGACCAGCATTCCAATATCAAGGCCCATGAGCTTCACGCTCGCGCCACCGACAAGCCCGTCGCCGGACTTCTGGCCGACCTCAAGAGCCGCGGCCTGCTCGAAGATACGCTGGTGTGGTGGGGGGGTGAATTCGGCCGCACGCCCTTTGCCGAGAACCGCGACGGCCGCGATCACAATCCCAACGGCTTCACCATCTTCCTCGCCGGCGGCGGCGTGAAGCCCGGAATGGCCCACGGCTCAACCGACGATTACGGCCACGAGGCGGTCCAGAACAAGGTCCACATGCATGACCTGCACGCCACCCTTCTTCACCTGCTCGGCCTCGATCACGAGAAGCTCACCTTCCGCTACGCCGGCCGGGATTTTCGCCTGACCGATGTGGAAGGAAATATCGTGCGGGAAATTCTCGCCTGACCATAATGAAGAGTCCGGCACAGCCGGACCTACGGTTTGGTAGGCCCGGCTGTGCCGGACATAAATCGATCGGTCCGGCCGACCCAGTTTGGTAGGTCCGGCTATGCCGCACATGAGCCCCTGGCCCGGCCGTGCCGGACGCGCATTCAGCTTCCACACATAGCTGCCCCCGTCAGTTTAAATCAGGCCGCCGGCTTCTCGGCCTTTTCCCGCTTGGCTTCCCAGTCGCGGCTTTGAGTCTGGCCGTTGCGCTCGGTCTCGATCTTTCCCTTGATCGTGTCGCCGTCCAGCTTGCCGCTGTACTTGGACACAAACTTGTTGCCGTTGCGCTCACGGGTGACCGTGAAGCCCAGCGTGTTGTCCTTGAACGTGGCATCCTCAATCTTGGTCTCGGTGTTGTTCCGGCCGAGAATTACGCCCGTGACCTTGTCGCCTTCCATCTTGAGCTTCATGGTCTGCTCAAAGCTCTGGTTGTTCTGGCCCTGGACCGTCCACTTCCAGGTTCCTTCCACCGGCGACTTCTTGTCTTCGGCCCGGGTCACGCCGGCGAACACGAAAGCAAGCACGATGAGACACAATGAGATTCGACGAGTCATTCGATCCTCCCGCGGAGTTAAGGTTTTTGCGGAGCAGGTGACGCCAAGCTCCATCTGTAATGTACCCAACAATGACCAATTTGTTTAGCCCGGCCGTAGGGGTACGACGGGCACTGAACACACCATACCCCTTTCACCTTCACCTGCCGACGGCAAATCCCCCCGAAATCACCTGCCAAGCCCACATCCCCTTCGCCCTCCCCGGTAGGTCGTGTACTCTTGCCCCACACCCCGCCCCCCAATGGCGGTGCTCGTCTTTTTCTCCGACCTCCCTCGTAGGGGCGGCTTCAGCCGCCGTGCCTGTGCTGCCAATTAATTCTCAATGCAATAATTTGACTTTTATGTTCGCCTCATCCATAATGAGCGCCAGTTTCGCAGGGAACCTGAAAAGGGGTGATGCATGTCGTGCATTTTCAACCGCCGCTCCACCCGCGCTCCTTCCGCGCCCCTCTCCGGCCCCATCCGCACCTTCCCACCAAAAACCATCCTGCAAAACGAAGCCAAATTTCCCCCGAGGCACACCCGCGCTGCCGCCTCGCCAGCCTTCATACCCACTTTCCGACAATCCAAGTTGTTTCGTCGTCGGTTTTCGGTCGGTTTCATGTCGGTTTCATGTCGGTTTTTGTCGTTTTCGGTCGGTTTGTGTCGATTCTGGTCGGTTTTTCACCCCGCGCCAAGATCACAACCCTCGTCCCCGCCGCTTCTTATCAATTTTCGCCCCCAGAACTCTTTTTTCCTCACCGCCCCCGGCCCCACACCACTACAAAACGAACCCATTTCGACCCAGCCCATCAAAAACCGCACTCGCTGCAAAACGAACCCATTTCCCCTCGGCCACCTCAGTACAAAACGAAGCCATTTTCCCCAGGGCCGACAAGAACCTCCGCCCCATCCCCCGACAGTGGGCAGTGCCCACCCTACAAAGGCTCATGGGAGGAAACTCGATTACAAAACGAAGCCAATTCGACCATGGCGTGCCCCGCCCCTACATCCGCCGGGACTCCGGCAGCGGAGTGGCCGGGAATTGTGTGAACGGCTCCTCGCCGCGCAGGCGTCGGGCGATATCGGCGAGAATTCGGATGTCCATTATGGCCCCCAAATGGGCCATCTTCAGCGGCGGGTTGGGGAGCCAGAAGGGATTGGCGCCGGGCGGGGCGGCATGGCTGGCGCAGGCGGTGAAGAGGAAGGGGAGGGAGAGCATCATTGAAAATAGTACGACGCTGGGGCGGGGCATGATGATGTCCTTTCGTTTCAGAAAATGTGAAAGGTGGAGAGGAATGCTAACGCGCGTGGGGAGAGGATCAAACTCTGGGGGCGCTAAGCGCAACTCGCGCACGAACCGGCGACGTTCAGAAGTTCAATCCCGGCGGCTCAATGCAAACCCCAGGCTGGTGGCGAGCCGGTCCAGCACATCCGAGCGCAGAGTTCGCTCACCGGTCAGGAATTCATCGAGAGCAACTGGAGGGATTCGAGCGTCGGCAGCGATTGTCGATAACCGGAGGCGGCTGGCGGCGATCGCGCGGCGGATCTCGCCACTGAGGGTCGGCTCATCGCGCGCCTCTTTGCGCATCTGGTCGCGTTCGATCATCTCAGGCAGCTCATGGGAAATTTGTGAACGCAGTTTTTTTAGGCGAGCCTTCTGCTTTGGACTGAGGTTACGAGTGATCCGGCGCGGCTTGGGAGGTTTCATAGTGGATTCACCCATGTCGCAGTTTATGGAGAAGTGTGTCAGTATGATAGCGGCATGACCGACATACGGCAGACACTGGAGAGCGCGGTCGAGGCGCATCGCGCGGGGAAGCTGGCCGAGGCGGAGAAGTTGTATAAGCAGGTGCTGGCGGCCGATCAGAATCATGTGGATGCGTGGCGGTTGCTCGGAGTGGTGGCATCGCAAGTGGGGAAGTTTGAGATTGCCGTGCAACTGATCGGCCGGGCGGTGCAGATTCGGCCGGATTTGCCGGAGGGATGGACCGATCTGGCCGAGGCGCTGACGGGGATGGGGAAATTGGAAGATGCCAAGGTGGCGTATGAGAAGGCGATAGCGATTCGGCCCACCTTCGCCGGGGCGCGGGCCAATCTGGGGGAGGTGCTGAACAAGCTGGGCCGAACCGAGGAGGCCATGGCCTGTTGGCGGGAGGCAGCGCGGCTCGATCCGAAACTGCCCGAGCCGCCTTACAACATGGGCGGCGTCCTCTTTGCCCAGGGAAAGCCGGATGAGGCGGCCGAGTATTTCAGGCGCGCCATCGAGGTGCAGCCGGGATTCTCGCCGGCCCATAACAACCTGGGGGCCGTGCTCTGGTCGCAGGGAAAGCGCAAGGAGGCATCCGAGTGTTTCTGCCGCGCGGTGGAGCTGAATCCGAAATACGCCGAGGCCTGGAACAACCTCGGCTCGGTGTGGGATGAGGGAGGGAAGCATGAAGAGGCGATGGAGTGCTGGACCAAAGCAATTGCTCTGCGGCCGGGATACGCCGAGGCGCACAATAATCTCGGGGTGGCGCTGGAGAAGCGGGGTGCCCGGGCGGCGGCCATCAAAGAGTGGCAAGAGGCCTCGAGATTGCGGCCGGACTGGGAGGTGCCCAAATATTATCTGGCGGCGGCCATGGCCAGCGATGCGCCCGCGCCGACGGGACCGCCGGCCGAATATGTGGCGAAATTGTTCGATGAGTATGCGGACAAGTTTGATCAGCACCTGCTTGGCACACTGGAATATCGGGTGCCGGATCTGCTGGTGGCGGCGGTGAAGCGAGCTGGCGCGAGCAGATTCGAGGAGGTAATGGATTTGGGATGTGGGACGGGGTTGTGTGGGGAAAAATTCAGGCCGATGGCGGGGAGGATGGTGGGGGTGGATTTGTCAACGCGGATGATCGAGAAGGCGAGGCAGCGGGGGATTTATGATGAGCTGATGGTGGGGGGGTTGGCGGAGGCGCTGCGCGGGCGAGAGGGGGATGTGGATTTGGTTTTGGCCGGGGATGTGTTGGGATATGTGGGCGACCTGAGTGAACTGTTCAGGGCCGCGCAAGGGGCGATGCGGCAGGGTGGATTGTTTGCGTTTTCGGTGGAGAAGCCGTCGGAAAAAGAGGGGGAGGGATTGGTGTTGAGGAGGACGAGGAGGTTTGCGCATTCAAAGTCATACGTCGAGCGCACGGCACGGGAGGCGGGGATGGAAGTGGTGGAGATGAGCGAGGCGGTGATCAGGTTGGATGATCAGAAGCCGATTGAGGGGATGATTGTGGTGGTGAGGAGGAGGTGAGTCAGGCGAGTGGATCGGCGGTGGCGGGTTCTTCGGCGGGATTCGCATCGGTGGGAGACGGATCAAGGGGAGCTGACTCTTCCGGGGCGATGAGAACGACGGGATCGGCGGCGGGGGCTTCGCTTGTCGGAGAGGAGTCGGGTGGGACGGGATCGGTAGTGCCGTTGACGGAGATGCTGGAATTGTCGGCGAGATCGATGAAGTCATAGATGTTGACGACGCCGTCGAGATTGAGGTCGCCGACGGCGACGGGGGTGGTGCCCACAGTGAAACCGGCCAAGCCGGTATTGGTTCCGATTGTGGTGAACCCGGTGTTGGCGGTGAGTCTAAGGGTGGCACTGGCGGCTGTGAGGGCGGTTTTATCGAGGGCCGAGCCGTTGAGTGTGCCGTTTCCGAAGGTCGTGCTGCCTTCGTACCAGCCGGTGGCCACGTCGTAGCTGCCCGCGGCGAGGGTTGCGCTGCCGCCGAAGTTGAGCTTGCCGCTGTTGATGCTCATCATGGAGGACCCGGGGCTGGCGAGGTTGAGGGTGCCGCCGGAGGTGGTGGCCGGGTCGGAGAGGTAGTTTTCGATATTCCAGGCAGTGTCCATCGGGACATCGACGCGGGCCTGGTCGTTGCCAGCACCACCGGCGAGGTTGTCGGCCGTCCCATCGAAGGCATCGAAGAGGTCATCGCCAGCACCGCCGAAGAGGGCGTCGCGGCCTGCGCCGCCGGTGATGGAGTCGTGGCCAGCGTTGCCGAGGATGCGGTCCTTGCCGTTACCGCCCAGGAGCAGGTCATCGCCGGAGCCGGAGATGATCAGGTCGTTGCCATCGCCGGCATCGACGGTGGCGTTGAGTCGGGAGGTGATCTTGATGCGATCGTTGCCGCCGAGGGCGTTGACGACGAGGCTGTTGATGTGGTCTCTCTTACTGAAGCGGGTAACGGAGGAGCCTTCGCGGACGAGGATGGTTTGTTTGTTCTGGGTGATGTTGATCTGGTCAGCGCGGTCGGTGCCGGTGACGGTAAGGGTGCCGTTGGAAACGGAGGCGGAGAGGAGGAGGCGGGATTCCAATGATTCAAACATTGACGGCCTGTGGATTCGCTGGAGCCCTCGAAACTTATGGATGAGCTTACATCATCGGTTAGGAGTAGTCAAATGGAGATTTTGCGGTTGTGGAAATTGCGCGCGGTGGGCACGGCTTCGCCATATTGCCACATCGCCGTGGGGATGGGGCTAGACAATATGGGGGAGGAGATCGAAAATGCGGATATGGCCGATCGGATGGTGCATTATGAGGCGGCGTTTGAGGCTTATTTGAGAGAGCGGGGGATTCCGTATGTGGCGGTGGATGAGGCCAAGAGGGCGATGTTCAGCAATGCGAAGCTGAAGAGCTTTGATTTTGTGGTGTACAGCAAGAGCGGGCCGAATTTGCTGGTGGATATCAAAGGGAGGCAGTTGCGGGGGAAGAGCGGGGGGTCGTCGTTTCAGACGTGGGCGACGCAGCAGGATGTGGCCGACCTGTTGCAGTGGCAGCAGGTGTTTGGGGAGGGATTTCAGGCGGTGCTTATGTTTGTGTATTGGATCGATCCGCCGCTGGTGAGCGAGCCGGGGATGTTTGAGCATCGGGAGCGGTGGTATCGGCTGATGGGAATCGAGCTTTCGGAATATCAGGAGCACATGCGGCGGAGGTCGGTAAAATGGGAGACGGTGGCGCTGCCGCAGGCCGATTTTCGCTCACTTGCCCGGCCGATTGAGAGCTGGTTATGATGAGAGGCATGTTGGCGATGAAACAGCGCGTGCTGCGGTTGGTTGGCTTCTGGTTTGTAATGGGGATGCTGCTGTGGCCGGCGGCGGCGATGGCGGCGGATGACGAAGGCCCGCGGATCGATGCGCGGGTGCAGAATTTCCAGAAGGTTGTGTCGGTGCAGGAGGGTGGAACGGCGCTGACGTGGCTGCTGTTGATATTCCTGACGCTGATCTGTCTGGCGGCGCTGTTTAAGAACGCGAAGCGGACTCACCTGGATTGAATGAAACGTCCGCTGAAGCGGACCCTACAGCTACTCGCCGGTGGGCCAAGCCCCACCCTACGTTCCATAACTTCGAATTTTTCAACGAGGAGTTGACTATGAAACGATCGAAGGTCCTTTGGGGCCTTGTGGGCCTCAACGTGTTTCTGGTGATAGTGCTGTCGCTGAAGCTTGGGGCGGCGGACAAGCCGGCATATGGCAATGCGCTGGCCGGGGGAGATTACGTCATGGCGCCGGCGCGGATAACCGGATTCAACAATGGCGTGGTTTTCGTGCTGGATACGAATGCCGGGGTCCTGAGCGCCTTTTCGTATGACAACAATCGCAAGGAACTGAATGCGATGGATCCGATTCCACTGGCCCGGATTTTTGAGGGAGGCGGGGTGGGGAGGAATCCGAGGAGACCGTAGGAGGAAGTTGGTAGTTGCGAGTTGATAGTTGATAGCTGAAAGACCAATTGGAATGAGGTTCGTTATGAGAAGCGAAAAGGTTGGAATTTCGATATTGAGCGTGAGCGCGGTGGTTTTGTTTCTGGCTTGTGTGTTTATGAGCAAGCCGGCGGGGGCGGAAGTGTCGGTGAAGGACCGCGATTACATGATGGCCACGTATCCGTCCAACAATGCCAGTGATGCGATCTATATCGCGGACACGCGCAACGGGCTGTTCGCCGTGTTCGTCTGGGATAACACGACGCGCTCGCTTCAGCCGATCGCGGTGAGGCCGTTGTCGGATGCGTTTGGGGGAAAACGGTAGTGGCTGGTGGCCGGTAGTCGGTAGCCAGTGGTCAGAAGAACAGGAATGGGAGGCATGGTGGAAGCACGTATCGCAGGGATGGCAAACCGGGTGCTGGCGGGTGAGTTGCTGGGACGGGCGGATGCGGAGGCGCTTGCGCGAGTGGGGGGGGATGATCTTTATGATCTGTTTTACTGGGCGAACAAGATTCGCATCCGGTTTGTCGGACGCGAGGTGAAATTCTGCGCCATTGTGGCGGCCAAGGTGGGGGGGTGCAGCGAGGATTGCAAGTTTTGTGCGCAGTCGGAGCACTATCACACGGCGGTGGGGGGGCAGTCGAAGCTCACGGATGAGCAGGTGCTGGAGAGCGCCTCGCACGCGGCCGAGGTGGGGGCGGATAGTTTTGGGATCGTCAACAGCGGGCGTGGGCCGACGCGGGGGGAGCTGGAGGAGTGGCTCAAGCCGATCATGATCAGGATCGCCAGCGAGGGGAAGACGCGGGCGTGCGCGACACTGGGAGCGCTGACGCCGGAGACGGCGAGATTCCTTTACGACTGTGGGATTCGGCGGATCAATCACAACCTGGAGACCTCCGAGCGGCACTATCCGAATATCGTTTCGACGCATCCGTATAGCGAGAGAATCAATACGCTGCGGATTGCGAAGGAGGCGGGGTTGTCGCTCTGTTCGGGGGGGATTTTTGGGATGGGGGAGGAGTGGGAGGATCGGCTGGATATGCTGCTGACGCTGCGGGAGATCGGGGTGGATGTGGCGCCGCTGAATTTCCTCAATGCGATTCATGGGACGCCGCTGGAGAATCAGCCGGAATTGCATCCGATGGAGTGTTTGAAAATCATCTCGATTGCGCGGTTTTTGATGCCGGAGAAGGAGATCAAGGTGGCGGGGGGGCGCGAGAAGGTGCTGCGGGATGTGCAGAGCTGGATTTTCTTTGCGGGGGCGGACAGCACGATGATTGGGAATTATTTGACGACGTATGGGCGGAGTCCGGAGATGGATCATCAGATGGTGAGGGATTTGGGACTGCGGTGGCGGGCGTATTTTGGCGGGGGGGTGGAGGCGAAGGGAGATCCGGCGCTGGGGAATGTTGCGCACACGGGAAAACATCGGATTCCGATTTTGTATGAGAGGGAAGTGAAGGTGGGGTAGGAATTTGCGATTTGCGATTTGCGATTTGAAGAAGGACCCTCACCCCGACCCTCTCCCGGAGTACCGGAAGAGGGAGGAAGAGGAGTGCGGGAAGAGAGAAGGCGCGGCGTCTGCGCGCGGTATTAGAGTGGCGATTGCGGGGGCGGGGTTGGTTACGGCACTGGGAGATTCGGCGGAGGAGACGTGGGGGAAATTAGTGCGCGGGGAGGCGATTGCGGATCATGCGATGGTGAAGAAGGAGTGGGGGGGAAGGAGTCGAGTCGTTGGATTGGCGATTGATGCGGGGCGGGAGGCGATTTTGGAGACGGGTTGGAGTAATGAGCAGATCGAGGCGGCGGGATTGGTGGTGGGAACGAGCAAGGGGAAGATTATCGAATGGATTGAGAGTGGAATGTGCGGGGCGGGGGTTGGGGATGTGGCGAGTGAAGTGGCGGGGGTGATGGGGATGGGGTTTGGGCCGAGATTGACGGTGAGCGGGGCGTGTGCGAGTGGTCTGCTTGCGCTGATTCGCGGGGCGCTGATGATCAAGGCGGGAGAGGCGAAGCGGGTGATGGTGGTGGCGGCCGAGGCGTCGGTGCATGAGATGTTTGTGGGGAGTTTTCGCCGGCTGGGGGTTTTGGCGAGAGCTGGTGAGGGATGCCGGCCGTTTGATGAGGGGCGAAGCGGGTTTTTGATGAGCGAGGCGGGGGCGGCGGTTTGTCTGGAGGGTGTGAGCGAGGAAGATGGCGGAGGAGTATTGATCGAGCGGATGGCGATGGGGGGGGATGCGACCCATTTG
>DASYUA010000200.1:0-4227 GCA_036001665.1 Tepidisphaeraceae bacterium | reverse complement strand
TGTCATGGGCGAGGAAAGTCCCTCCTGGCGCTTCAACCTGGGCGACGATGTTGTTCTCGTTGTGGTTTCCACCAAATGTGCGCGATGAGCCGATCTGATAGATCTTCAGGTTCGCCGGAAAGTCGTTGTACGCCAGCAGATCCATCTTGTCCCCGCCAAATGTCACATCGCCGTTCACATACACCGTCGCCGGCCCGGAAAACGTCAGGTTCTTATTGATGTTCAAGTCGGTGAACCAGTACGTCCCCCCCGGCAGCGTCGTGTCCGCGCTCACCGTGTAGTTCTGCGGAATGCCGCCGGGATTGCTCCCCGGCGACCATGCCGGCGATGCCGGCGCGGTAATCGCCGAGCTCTGCGTGCTCGTCGTCCCGGTGATGGCCACTGGCCCTGAAACCGAGCCCGACGGCCCCAGGCGCACGTTCCCCTGCACGTGTCCGTCCGCCGCGGCCGAGAGCACTCCGTTGGTGTCCACTCTGGAATTGTCGTTCACCGTCGCATCGCCGACTTTCGGCATCGCAGCTACATTCGGGTTGTAGCTCACAAAATAGCACTTGTTATGAAGGTCAACCCCGGCCAGCCCAACAAAGCTTGCCGGTGATCCTCCCGGCGTCGATTGCGCGATCGCCACCGCGGTGATGTCGCAGGTGTCCACCCCCACCAGCCGCGCGAAAACCAGCGGGATCGCCGTGTTCCGCGCTGCAATCCGCCGCGCGGTGATCCGCACCGCATCTGCCGAGTTCTGTGCAGCCCCGTTGTAAACGATAAATGTCTTCGTGCCGCTGTCCCAGGTCCCAAAATCGATGTCCAGCCTCTCATCCAGCGCCACCGCCACCCCATCGCAAGTGTTCGCCGCCGCCACCGCCGCCGCATCCGTCTTCGCCTGCGTCACGCTCGTGGCCAATCCCGCCGCCCCCGCCCGCGCTGCCCCGTCCGCCGCTGACCGCAGTTGCGTCTTGGCAAGCTGCACTCGCCCCAGGTCCACTCCCATCGATACCAGCCCGCACAATATCATCAGCATTAAAATGGAATAAACCGCGGCAATACCGCGGCGAAACGGACGCGCCATGATTCTCAATAAAATCATCCTATTACGCCTCTTCGGCCAGCCTGCCCGCCCGAATCTGGTCCAATTGATTCGACCGGCGGCCCTTCTCCCTCGGGCGTGCATGCATTCGCACGCGTTGATCCCTACTTCACGATGGAAATCTGCTTCGCCCCAAGCCCCATTCCAGCCGCCTCGTCGAAGAAAAACTTGGCGTTGTTCTTCACTTCGATCGATTTGAAGATCGCCACGCCCATGAAGATCATCTGGTTCTTCGCCACATATGCCGAGCCAGGCGCTTCCACGTCGGCGACCACCGTCAGGTTATTCGTGCCCACGTCCCCAAATGTCCGGTTGGCGCCGATCTGATAGATTTTCAGGTTCGCCGGCAGATTGTTGTAAGCCCTCAAGTCCCCGTCCAAATCTATGTTGCCGTTCACATAAAGGGTCGCTGGGCCCGAAAACGTCAGATCCTTGTTCACATCCAGAGTCGTGAACCAGTACGTCCCGCCGGGCAGCGTCGTCGGCGAACTGACCGTATAGTCCTGCGGAATTCCGCCCGGATTGGTCCCCGGCGTCCATGCCGGCGAAACCGGCGTTGCCAGCGGCGAGGTATAGCTGCTCACCGTGCCAGTCACCTGCGGCGCTCCTGCAAGCGAGCCTGTCGATCCCAGTTGAATGTTTCCTTGGATGTGATCGTTTGCATCCGCATTAAAGACGCCATTCGTGCCCACGATCGCGTTGCTGCTCGCCGAGGCCAGCGTGGGATTCGGATTGAACGCCGAATTATAGCTGACCCAGTAGGAGTTGTTCTTCACCGTGATGCTGTTCAGTCCCGTGAACCCGCGCCCCAGCCCCAGCGTCACCTTCGCAATCGCCACCGCATTGACATCGCACGTGCTCCTTCCCACCAGCCGCGCAAACACCAGCGGAATCGCCGTGTTCCTCGCGGCGATCCGCCGCGCTGTCACTCTTACCGCATTCGCCGAGCTCTGCGCGCCCCCCGTCAGCACCGTGAACGTCCCGGCCGTGTCATCCCACGTCCCAAACTCAATGTCCTGCGTCTGATCCAGCACCACCGACGAGCCATCACACGTGTTGGCCGCCGCCACCGCCGTCGCATCCGTCTTGGCCTGCGTCACGCTCGTTGCCAGCCCCGCCGCACCCGACCGGGCTGCCCCGTCCGCGGCCGACCGCAGCTCCGTCTTGGCAACCTGCACCCGCCCCAGGTCCACCCCCATCGACACCAGGCCGCACAAGACCACCAGCATTAAAATGGAATACACCGCGGCCACACCGCGGCGGACAGGGCGCGCTATGATTTTCATCGGATCCATCGTATTACGCCTCTCCTGCCCACAACCCCGCGCACTTTACTCCAAACTCTCGGTTGCCTCCCGGCCGAACCCCGCGCTTCTCACTATTGTGCCTGCGTCTTAATCTCTTCGTACGTCGCCGGAATCGCATAGTAGCGACTGGGGAATTTCAGGCCGGCCGGGAAGGCCATCGAATTCTCGCCGGCCGTTAGCTGGGCGTTGCCTTGCATGGTCATCGGCGTGTCCTGCATGATGATCAGCGAGCCATGGAGTGTGACAACCGCCGAGCCAGTCATCGATGCCTTATCGACCACGATCGTTCCATAGGCTTGGGCGTTAAAGTTGCCCGCAAAGGACAGGCTGAAGCCGGGCATTATCATGAATGAGCCGCTGAGATTCCTCAAATCGCCATAGGAAGGATCGAGTGTCTCCACGCCCTTGGAGTCAAAGCCGCCCTGGAAAGTGACGGTGTTGGTGTTCAGGTTCCCCACCTGACCTTCGGTATCGGTCACAATCACGCCCTGAATGGAAGTATTGCCGGCGAAGCTGACTCTGTTGGGGGTTTTAACATAGATGACTCCCTTGAGCTCGGTGCCCGCACTAAATGATGGGTTGGTGTTGGGGGGGATAATGATGTTGCTGTATGAGCCTTTTCCCGGTACGTACTTGTTGGTCGCGTAGGGGATGAACATGCTGGTATCGAGGGTCGGGAAGTCCGGGTTATCGACACCCTTGTGCACGTGGTTGGCCTGGATGTCCCCCGAATCGGTCGAGCCGCCGACGCTCCCGCCCGATACGACAACGTTGGCGTTGGGATTGACCACCGAAATATCGCCGCTTACCTCCTTGCCGCCGATCCTTACCGGTGTCGGGTCGGTGGTGTTGACCGCCAGGATGCTGCCTTTGTCCGGATTGGGCTGGCCCAACAGGCTCGAGCTGCCACTGGTCGATACTGTCCCGCGGGTTGCAATGCCGTACTGAAAAATGCTGCTCTTCTGCTGGCCCAGCTCGAAATCAAGCCGTATGATCCGCACCCCCGTCGTCGACACCGTCATCGTGTTCCGCCCCACCGAGATGACGCGAACCTTTTGGTCCCCAATGTCCTTGATCGTGAATTGAAACTCAGAGCCCTTGTCGTCAGATTTGATGTACCGATTCGGCTCGTCCGGTACCCGCACCGTCTCGTCGTCGATGTAAATGCTCCCCGCGTTCAGGTTCCCCGACCCGTTCAGCCTCGCCGCCAGTTGCGCCGCCATTCGCTGGAAATGCTCCGATTTCGGCGCCTTGGCCGGAATCGAAACCCTGCTCAGGTGAAACCGCGCAAAATCCAGCCCCGACTCCGCCGCCAGCCGCGCCCGTTCCACTTTCTGCTCGTTCTGGCTCACCTGCACCGCCGTGTTCGACGCCGAGTAAAAACCCAACGCCAATGAGGCCATCAGTGTCAGATACAACATGGCCAGAACGGCCGTCATGCCCGAGCGCGCGAATTTTTTAGTCCCGTATCGCATACGCATATTATGGGTATCGAATTGAATCGCATCTGGGTCAAATGACGTTTTTGTCATGAAGCGCTCCGCTCTCATTTACCGGACCTGAATCGCCGACCCTCCCTACACTTGTGATGCGCATCCCCACCACTATCATCGGTCCAGAAACTCGATGGCCCAACCCAACAATAAAATCCTCTCCAAAATGCTCGAACGCCTCTTCGCCTCCCTCCTCTCCGGCCCCGCCCTCAACTGCCGCCCCCATTCCTCCCGCCAGCGCATCGATTTCACCGCCCTCTCCCGCCTCAAAGATCTCTCCCCTGAACAAGCCCTCCGCGCCCTCCTCTCCCCCGATCGCAAATCCAAACTCACCACCCGTGTC
>DASYUA010000199.1:0-4452 GCA_036001665.1 Tepidisphaeraceae bacterium | reverse complement strand
GGGGGGTTGATGGGCGGGATGATCTGGTGAGCCGAGGGGAAGAGAGGTGGAGGGGTTGTGGGGAGATTGGCCTGTTTCTCGGGCCAATCGCGGGTAGCTTTTTCTGCGATCCTGGCGGAGAGGAATGCGTCGGGCAAGAGTACACGACCTACCGGGAGAAGGCGGGGGGGAATGGCCGCACCACCAGAGGACCCTCACACCGCCGCTCTCCCGGACATATCGGGAGAGGGAGTAAGAGGCGGAGAGGAATGTCCGGTCCGCCAGGGGTGTCGAACGCGTGGGGATCGGCGGCTAAAGCCGCCCCTACGATTGTTGCGGCGGGCGGGGATGGAAGGTCGGGGGCGCTGAGCGTGCTGAGCGCGTGGGGGTCGGCGGCTGAAGCCGCCCCTACGAGGACTTCCTTCTTTCGCCCCTCTGGGGCTTGTGGTTCGCGACCATAGCACCACGGGCTCGCGCCCGTGGCTATCGTCTTCCGCCCCTCCGGGGCTCAAGTTCAAAAAAGTGTCGGATGGTCAGGAGTACCGGGAGAGGGAGAAAGAGGATGCTGCCGACACGGGCAAGATGCCCGTGCTACAGGACCACTGAATTATGGTGGAAAGCTACAGCCCGTTTGTTAGAGTGAGGGGCCTACCCAGCCTCCGGATGATGTTCAGGCGTGAGCGGAGGAGCATCGGCCATAGCAACATTGGATCTACACCGGCCGCAACGGCCAGAGGGAACGGGCCATGTTGAATTATCTACCCGAGCGATTGGAAGAGCGGTATTTGCTGGCGAGGACGCCGGTGTTGGTGGCGGACCTGAACACGGACGGGTTGGGGTCTTCGCCGGGGGGGTTTACGGTTTTTGGGAATGCGCTCTATTTCTCGGCGTTCGATGATCAGTATGGGAGGGAGTTGTGGAAGTATGATGGGGTGGCGGCGACGCGGGTGACGGACATTGATCCGGGGCCGGGGACGAATCCGTTCATTGGGCCGGAAGAGTTGACGGTTTTTAAGGGCGCGCTGTACTTCCGGGCGTATCAGCCGGCGACGGGGAACGAGCTTTGGAAGTATGACGGGACGAGCGCGACGTTGGCGGCGGACATCAATCCGGGCAATAGTGGGTATGCGCCGTTCCACAATTCGCGGCCGCAGGGGCTGAGGGTGATTGGAGATCGGCTGTATTTTTCGGCGAACGATGGGGTGAGCGGGCGGGAGATCTGGAGTTTTGACGGGACGACGGCGTCGCGGCTGGCGGATTTGAATCCGGGGCAGGGGGACTCGGAGCCGTTCACGGCGACGTACGATTTCACCGAGTTTGCCGGGGCGATCTATTTCATCGCCAATCCGGGCGATAACAGGAATCACCTGTTCCGCTACGACGGGCAGAACGTTGTGCGGGTGGATGAGGTGGCCGGCGCGCCGCAACTGAACGGCTTTTGGGAAGACGATCTGACGGTGTTTAATGGCGCGCTTTATTTTTCCGGCGCGCCGGTCAATGACAACCTGGACCGGGAGCTTTGGAAGTTTGATGGGACGAGCTTTTCGCGCGTGGCTGATGTTAACCAGGGGCCGCAGGGCTCGTGGCCGAGGGGTTTGTTTACGTTTGAAGACGCGCTTTATTTTTTGGCGTATCGGCCGGAGACAGGTGGGGAATTGTACAAGTATGATGGGGTGAGCGTGACGCTGGCGGGGGAGGTTGTGCCGGGGCCGGAGGATTCAGGGATTTTCGAGTTTACTCCCGTCATCTTCGATGGCGATGTTTATTTCACAGCCCGCGAGCATCTTTACCGATACGACGGCGCGAACATTCTGGGCATCGCAGGGGCGCCGGTGCGGCAAGACATGGCTGTTTTTGGCGATGCGCTGTATCTGACGGGGGAATTTCGGGCGAATGGCCCGGAGCTGGCGCGCTTCGATGGCAATGACATCGTGCTTGTCGCCGACATGCGGGCGGGGACGGAATCGTCGGGGGCGGGGGGATTTTCAAGCATTGACGGCAAGTTGTACTTCACGGCTGACAGCGACCACAGCAGCCACGGGGAGATTTGGAAATACGATGGCTCGACGGCACAAATTGCCGATCCTTCCCGGGATTATTTCCTGCCGACGCCGCTGGTGAAGGTCAACGGCGAGGTGTATTTCACGGCGGCGAACGATGATGATGATGGATACGATTTGTGGCGCTACGAGGGGGACCACAGCACGAAGGTGCTGGGGGATGTGAACGGGTTTAATATTTATCCGCCGGGATTGGGGGCGTTTGGGGATGTGCTGTTGTTTTGGGGATACGGGACGGTAGGCGGCGGGGATGGGCCGACGGTGATCGGGCTGTGGGCGTTTGATGGGACAACGGCCAGGCCGGTTGGGCCAGGGCTGGTGGCGAACAGCGATTATCCCAATTCATCGAGTTTTACGAGTTTCGACGGGGCGCTCTATTTTCAGGCGAGCGAGGGTTATGGGGGAATGACGGAGTTGTGGAAATTTGATGGGGAGAACGTGACTCGCGCGCCGGGGATTGCGCCCGGGACTCTGGCACTGTCGCGGGGGATGAAGGTGTATGATGGGAAGTTGTACTTTGGGGCGACGGATCAGCCGGGAATCGGGAATTATGAGCTTTGGAGGTATGACGGGGCGCAGGCGACGCTGGCGGCGGAAATGCGGGCGGGGGCTGATGGGTCGTATCCGGAGGGATTTGAGATTCATGAGGGGTCGCTTTATTTCGGGGCGAGCGGGGATCAAACTGGAAATCAGTTGTGGAGATTTAATTCGAGTAGCGGAGTGGCCACGCGTGTGACGAGCAATCTGGCCGGTGAGCCGACGAATCTGGCGACGCTGGCGGGGGTGCTTTATTTCTGGGCGGCCGCTTCGCCATTGGCGTATCCCAGTTTGTGGAGCTATGACGAGGTGAAGGTGGAGCGGGTTGGGGAGTTGGTCAATGGGACGTCGTTTTTCCGGTTTGAGGGGGCGCTTTATTTTGGGGCGGATGATGGGTTGCACGGGTATGAGATGTGGAAATTGGAGCCGGATGTGCTGGTGGGGGATTTGAATCGGGATGGGAGGGTTTCGATCGCGGATTTTGTGACGCTGGCGGCGAATTTTGGGAAAACGAATGCGGGGTGGTCGGAGGGGGATGTGAATTATGATGGGGAAGTGGGGATCTCGGACTTTATTGATTTGGGGGCCAACTTTGGGAAGAGTTTTGGTCAACCGGGAGCGGCGGCGGCGGAGGCGATTGCGGTGGACGGGAGCGCCATGAGCGATCAAGTACTGGAGAGACAGAGTGATGGGGCGGGAGTGAAGCGTGGAGCGGGCCGGGCAGTGCACACTAAAGTTGCGACGCATCGGCAGAGGCATCATCGACGAGAGCAGCAGAAGATGGGAGGGCGGTGGCGAGGGAGGGCGGGGAGTTACTGATGAGGGGATGTGAATTGCGGGGAGCGGGGTTTGGCGTGTCGGGGGAGGAGTGAGGGGTGATGGACAGGGAGGTCGGTCGCAGTGGGGTTTCGGCAGCACAGGGGACGGCGGCTGAAGCCGCCCCTACGAAAGATGGCGGACAAGAATGTCCGTCCCACCAAAATGGCGGACAGGAATGTCCGCCGCACCAAGATGGCGGATAGAAATGTCCGCCCCACCGCCTGGTGGTCGGATGCGATTTGCGGATGAAGATAGGTGATAATGCTGGGGAGAAATGCGGGCGGGGGGGTTGATGGGTAAGATCATTTCGTGAAGCGGTGGAAGATCAAGCGGCGGCGGGCGGGGGATGAGGGGGCGTATGTTTGTCCGAGTTGCGGGGAGAGGATTGTGATTCCGGTGGATGTTTCGGGAGGGGAGGAGCAGCGGTATGTTGAGGATTGTCCGGTGTGCTGCAATCCGAATGTGATTCATGTGGAGCTGATGGGGGAGGGAGAGGGGCCGCGGGTGTGGGCGGAGGGGGAGTAAGTGGTGGGTGGATGGCGGGGATTGTGCGAGACGGCCGGACGCAGGGGGGAGTCTGAGGCATTTTGATGCGCTGCTCGAGGAGATGAAATCGATTAAGAAGAGGCGGGCACGGCTCGAGTGATAAGGAGATCGTCATGAAGCACAGTGGAAAATTGAAGATCACGACGCAGGGGGATTTGGAGATCGTGATGGTGCGGGAGTTTGATGCGCACCGCGATATGGTGTTCGATGGGTTGACGAAGCCGGAGCTGGTGAGGCAGTGGCTGCTTGGGCCGGAGGGGTGGTCGATGGTGGTTTGCGATATCGATTTGAAGGTGGGCGGGAAGTACCGGTATGAGTGGCGGCACACGAATGGGAAAGAGATGGGGATGGAGGGAGTGTATCGGGAGGTGAATCGGCCGGAGCGGCTGGCGCACACGGAGAAGTTCGATCAGCCGTGGTATCCGGGGGAGGCGGTGATCACGACGGTGCTGGCGGAGAGGGGTGGGAAGACGGTGTTTACGGCGACGATGGTTTATGAGTCGAGGGACGC